>JANXYG010000112.1 GCA_025350245.1 Betaproteobacteria bacterium | reverse complement strand
CGGCCTTGCCGCGCACTTGCAGTCTGCCGAGTTTCGTCTGTTGGCGGCCCATCCCGATCATCCCACGGCCTTCACGCGCCAGCGCAAGCTGCCTTTGCCAGCCTTGGTCGCGTTGATGCTCAGTGGCATGCGCAAGAGCGTCCAAGCCGAGCTTGACGAGTTCTTTGCCCATCTGCGCCAACAAGCACAATTGTTGCACCACGTCTCGGAGCAAGCGTTCGCGCAGGCGCGCGCAAAGCTGTCCTTGACGGCCATTCCGCTGCTCAACGACTGGTTGATCCAGCGTGCCGAGCACTATGGTTTTGTTTCGCGCTGGCATGGCTTGCGCCTGGTCGCCGCCGATGCCTCCACGGTACGTTTCGGTCTGCGTGCCAGCCACGTCAAACGCGCCGCACTGCCCGACCAAATCGCCTTTGGGCTGTTTCTCCCAGGCTGCGAGTTGATGCTCGCCGCCTCGCTGCACAGCGTCCACGAAAACGAGCGACAGATGCTGTTCGAGCATCTTGACCGGCTCTCCAGCAGCGATTTGTTGCTGCTCGATAGAGGCTATCCCAGCCGCTGGCTGGTGGCTGTCTTGAACCAACGCGCCATCCCGTTTTGCATGCGGGTCGAAAAATCCGGCAATTCTGGCTTTACTTGCGTGCGCGACTTCCTGCGCAGCGGTCTTGCCGAGCAGATCGTCACGCTGCGCGCTGCTGACCGGCGCGATGTGCTCGATTTTGAGTGCCCCAGCGAGTCTCAAACCGTGCGCCTGGTGCGCCACATTGCGCCCAATGGCCGGGTGCGCGTGCTCATGACGAACCTGCTCGATGCGGCACGCTTTCCAGCCAGTCGGTTTGGCGATCTTTATCACCAGCGCTGGCGCATCGAGGAAGCGTTCAAGCGGCTCAAGCAGCGCCTCAATTTGGAGCACGTCTCGGGTTTGTCGCAACAAGCCGTCGTGCAAGATGTCGCCGCCAAGGTGGCTGTGCGACAACTTGCAGGCTTTGACCGCTCTGAGCGCCCACGACAACGCCGGTCTGCCCGAATCGGTTCGCATCAACCGTGCCTATGTGCACACCGCCCTCAAGCCTTTGCTGCCTGCGCTGCTGCTCGGAAAGAAGGTCGCCAAGCTGTTGCGAAATGTGCTGCGGCTGGTGGCCCAGCACACCTATGTTCATCGAGAAAAGTTGTCCAAGCCCCGCAAGCCAGGACCAAAACCACACAAATACATGACTCAGAAACATTGTTGATGAGCTACACGTGGCTTAACTTGGGTGGATTGGCTCACGCTCCCGTCTGCAAAGACCTCTTCCACTCAGCAAGCGCGATTGCCATCGATCCTTCAAGCCACTCTGCAAAGCGCTTTTCGGTGGTATCGAATGACTCGGCGTAGTTGAACTGGAAGAGTTCGGTTGCCGCTGGGTGCAGGGCGACCGGCTCTGTTCCACCTTCCTCCTTGGGGGCTTTCATGTACGTAAACGCGGATGCGGCCAAGATGCCGGTATCTCCCGGTCCGTAGCCATGAAAGCTGACTACGTAGTCAAAGTCTTGATCAGTCGTCAGCGTCACCCTTACCCAAGTGCGATAGCGCTCGAAGTTGGCAAAGTAGTCAAAGTGCTTGGAGATGTCGACGATCTGCTTCTGGAAATAGTGGCGCTGGCTGGATGTGTTGTCGGCCGCATTGGCTCTCGCGTGGTACTTGGACTTCTGAAGTGGCGACAGTGAACGTAGTTGTGGATCAAGGGTGGTGGCCAGTTCACGAAATTTCTGGTCAACGACGGTGAAGAGCTTGGCCGCGTGCACGTACACGGCTGTCACCTTCTGCTGCTCTCGGCTGAAGCGGTTGCGAAGCAACTCAAGCGCAGACTCGACGATCTGCTCTGCGTACTTGCTTTGCTGAACCTGCTGCTCAAGGCCAAGGGCCTTGAGAATTGCATCGCGCTGGCGACGTGCAAAGAAAGCTATCAGCGGACCAAGGTCGCCTGCGTCAGCGGTCTCAAGCGCGCCGATGTACTCCTTGCGGTCAGATTCGCGAACGACCAAGGGAAAGAGGCCTTCGCGCAAGAACACCAGCGATGCCAGTGCGCGCGCGACGCGACCGTTGCCGTCCTGAAATGGGTGAATCTGAGTGAAGCGATGATGAAGCCAAGCGGACTTGACCTCAGGTGCGTGGATCGCGTCGGCTTCGCGATACATCCGAATGAGGCTCTCCATCTCCTCCTTCGTCCACTCTGGCGGGCAGTAGGAATGAACTTCACCGTCCGGACGACGTGGGTTGTTGGGAAGAGACTTGTACTCCCCTTTTTGAAGAGTGACGCGTATGAGATCGCCGCTCTCCGTAACGGCTTCGGTGTAGTCTTGATGCGCTGTGAATTGGGCTTGGAGTCCGCGAATGAAGTGTTCTGTCAGGGGCTCTTCGCCCTTGATATAGCCGAACAGGCCTTCGACGATCCCTAGGTGATCGTTGATTAGCGCCCGGATGTGCTCTGCATCCCGCTGAGAGACACCACCACGGTGGGCAATAATTGAGGACTCAATACCTTGCTCAATCAGGACTTCCGTAACTCCGCGATCCCACGTGTACAGGCGTTCGATAATGCCGGTTTCGATAGCCCACTCTCGTTGGAGCTTCTTGATGAATTCCTTGTATGCCCCGTCTTCTTCGAGCGCAGCTCGTCGCTCCTGCCACACAGACGAGAGTGCGCGTAACTCCGGAAAGGCATAGGCGTTCGGGGAGGGGAATGGCTGAATGCGCTGGTAGTTCATTGGAAGAATTATAGCGAAGGCTCGTTTCGTGAGGCCATATCGACTAGCGTGGTGCCCAGTTTGAGCGTTGGTTTTGGGTTTGCACGAAGTAGCCGCTTTCGCCGCGCCGCCGTACTTCGAAGAGCGGCGGCAACTCGGCCTTCAAACTCCCGGTGCGTGTCTCCCGGAAGGTGACGTGTGTTCATCCCGCTTTGATGCGCCGCGGCAATTGCCTCTGACGTATTGAATCTTCCTGGAGAAATATTCGTTGCGATGGCGCAAACGTACTTCAGCGGGAGCAGTTCACCTGCCTCGCTCTCGATGTACCAGGAGCGGGCCCTTGAAATTCGGAATAGCCGTTCCCCGCGCTTGTATGCACGCATCGCGGCTCTAAAGGCTGTCTTTGTGATGTCCATGACGGTGCGCTTGTCCCTTGTTGAAGACGGACATTGCTGTGTGAACAGTTTGTGGAACTCTCCCATGCATCTCGCGGCCAGCGAGCCCGACCCCGTTGCACCCCACCAGCCACACCTGCCCGACCGGGCGCGCGACAAACTGCAGGCAAAACACTACAGCATTCCAGCGGAATGCACCTACCTCAGCCATCGTCTTGCCAAGGGCTGATCCCGCCGCGACAGCTTGCCCCTTCGAAATCCACCGAGAGGCAAACAGGTCTTTCATCTCAACGCCCGCGACCGCGCCACACCGACAACAACAGCTCACCTACCCAACCACCCGCGGCTCCCCATCCTCGAACACCAGCAGCTGCCCCGGCTCGATCGATGTCCACTCTTCGTTGGTGGTGAGCGGCACCGTCGCGATCACGGCCACGCGATCGGCCGGTGTCGTCACGGCGCTGAAGTCGACGTCGATGTCGGCGTCTGCCAGCCGCACCCGCGTGAAGGGGGCCTGGCGGACCACGTAGGAGAGCCGCGTGGCGCAATGGGAGAACAACTGCGCGCCGTTTGACAGCAGGAAGTTGAAGCTGCCGAGCGCTGCCATGCGGTTCGCCCATTCGCGCACGGCGCCGCCGAGATCGGCGCCCGATGGTTCGGTGTCGCCGAACCGCTGCCACAGCGCATTGAGCAGATCGCAGAACGCGGCCTCGCTGTCAGTGGAACCCACCGGCCGAAAACGCCCTTGCGACCGAGCCTCGAATCGATCGAGCGTGCCGTTGTGCGCAAAGATCCAGTAGCGCCCCCACAGCTCGCGCATGAACGGATGGGTGTTCTCGAGCGCCACCGGGCCGCGCGTGGCCTTGCGGATGTGCGCGATGACGTTGAGCGAGCGGATCGGATAGCTGCGCACCAGTTGCGCTACTGGCGAGTCGGCGGCCGATGCCGAGTCGACATAGAGCCGGCAGCCCCTGCCCTCGAAGAAGGCGATGCCCCAACCGTCGGCATGGTCGTCGGTACGTCCGCCGCGCTGCTGGAAGCCGGTGAACGAAAACACGATGTCGGTGGGGACGTTGCAATTCATCCCGAGAAGCTGGCACATGGCTTTGAGTATGATCGACAACGGTTCGGCCCAGCCGTCGGATCGACGGCATCCGCTGGCCCGCAGCGTCGTGTTTGTGAATCAGGTTATGACCGGATGTTATTTCACCACACGCGGTTCAGGCCGTAGCCTTATTACTTTCCGTTGGTAACCAAAAAGGAGCGATCATCGGGCCTCGCCCGTGGCCTTGCTCCCGACGCATCGGGCTGGTCACGATCCCGTGTGCAGGCAACAGGCGGCAACCACGCTGCCCTCACAGGAGGAATCATGGCAGTCGTCTTGCAGGATTCACCGGCGCAGGCCGTTCTCGCCGAGTCGCGGCTTGCCGCGCAAGCCAAGGGCCTCCCCTTCGCCGGCGGTATCGCCCCCAAGGATGCCTGGTGGCTGTTCGAGACCGGCCAGGCGGCGCTGGTCGACGTCCGGTCGGCCGAGGAGCGCAAGTTCGTGGGCCACGTGCCGAACAGCCTGCATGTGCCCTGGGCAACGGGCACCAACCTCACCCGCAACCCGCGTTTCGCCCGCGAGCTCGAGGCCAAGGTGGGCAAGACCGACCTGGTGGTGCTGCTGTGCCGCAGCGGCAAGCGCTCGGCGCTCGCCGCCGAAGTGGCCGCGAAGACGGGCTTCACCCAGGTGTTCAACGTGCTCGAAGGCTTCGAGGGCGAGATCAACGAACAGGGCCGGCGCGGTACCGCGGACGGCTGGCGTTTCCGCGGCCTGCCCTGGGTCCAGGACTGAGAGGCTTTGTGTCCAACGCCACCACCGGGATCGACCTCACCCGCATCGTCGCCGGGCTGAAGGGCGCCCGCGAGCGCTGGCGCACGCGGGTCAAGCGTCCGCTCGAATCCGGACCGCGCGAGTTTCCGTCACGCGAAGCGGTCGCGTGCATCGCCGATGGCCTGCGCGGCGCGCTGTTTCCCATGCGATTAGGCCCGCCCGAGCTGCGCCAGGAGAACGAAGACTGTTACATCGGTCACACGCTCCATACCGTGCTCGACGCCCTGGTGGTGCAGATGCGGCTCGAGTACGGGCAATCCGCCCGGCAGCGCGGCGAGGACGATGACGCGGTTCAGGCGCGTTCGGTCGCGGCGGCGCGCGAATTCGCCAATGCGCTGCCGCACATCCGCGAGATCCTCGACACCGATGTGCTGGCCGCCTACGAGGGCGACCCGGCGGCGCGCAGCGTCGACGAGGTGCTGCTCTGCTATCCCGGCATCGAGGCCATGATCCACCATCGCCTGGCCCACCAGCTCTATCGGCTCGACCTGCCGCTGCTGGCACGCCTGGTCGCCGAGAAGGCCCACGGCCAGACCGGCATCGACATCCACCCGGGTGCGCAGATCGAGGAAGGCTTCTTTATCGATCACGGCACCGGCGTCGTCATCGGCGAGACCGCCGTGATCGGCCGGCACGTGCGGCTATACCAGGCGGTCACGCTCGGCGCCAAGCGCTTCCCGGCCGACGAGAACGGAGTCTTGCGGAAGGGCCTTGCCCGCCATCCGATCCTCGAGGACGACGTTGTCATCTACGCCGGTGCGACCATCCTGGGGCGCGTCACCATCGGGCGTGGATCCACCATCGGCGGCAACGTCTGGCTCACGCGCAGCGTCCCGCCGGGCAGCCACGTGACCCAGGCCAGCAGCCAGCACGAAATCATCGACGCCCCGGTTCGCGTCTGAACCGTGGCGGTCACCTTTTCAACCGAGGAGTCCCGCATGGCCGACAACAAGGCAGATCATCTGGCACTAGGCGACAACGCCGCCCGGCAGCTGGCCAACACCACCAAGACCGCGCCGCAGCTGTCGACCATCAGTCCGCGCTGGCTGGTGCACTTGCTGCAGTGGCTCCCGGTCGAGGCTGGCATCTACCGCCTCAACCAGGTCAAGAATCCGGAGGACGTTCTGGTCGCCTGCGCCAAGCGCGACGAATCCGATCTGCCCACCACGTTCGTCGACTACGAAGACCAGCCGCGCGAGTATTTCCTCAACGCGGTGGCCACGATCCTCGACGTGCACACGCGCGTGTCGGACCTCTACAGCAGCCCCTATGACCAGATCAAGGAGCAGTTGCGCCTCACCATCGAGATCATCAAGGAAAAGCAGGAAAGCGAGCTCATCAACAACCCCGACTACGGGCTGCTCGCAAGTGTCGCCGAAGAACAGCGGGTGTTCCCGCTCACCGGCGCGCCCACCCCCGACGATCTCGACGAACTGCTCACCAAGGTGTGGAAGGAACCGGCGTTCTTCCTGACCCATCCAGCCGCCATCGCCGCTTTCGGCCGCGAATGCACGCGTCGCGGCGTCCCCCCGCCCACGGTCAGCCTGTTCGGCGCGCAGTTCCTCACCTGGCGCGGCATTCCCCTGATCCCGTCGGACAAGGTGCCGGTCGCCGACGGCAAGACCAAGATCATCCTGCTGCGCGTGGGTGACAAGCGCCAGGGCGTCGTGGGCCTGTTCCAGCCCGGCCTGCCGGGCGAGCAGAGTCCCGGCCTGTCGGTGCGCTTCATGGGCATCAGCCGCAACGCCATCGCGTCGTACCTGATCTCGCTGTACTGCTCGCTGGCCGTGCTCACCCCCGACGCGCTCGCCGTGCTCGAAGACGTCGAGATCGGCAAGTACCATGACTACCCCGATACCTACAAGTGAGGTGGCGGGTCTGACCGCACCGCCCGGCCTGCCCGACGTCGCGACGCTCGCGCGGCTGGCCGGAGAATTCTTCAACGCCCTGCCCGGTACCTCGGTGCCCGGCACGACTGCGTTGGCGGCATTCGCGCCGCCGGTCGCCGCATCTGAACCGCAAGGCACCATCCCTGGCGGCGCTGTATTGAGCGTTCCGGAGGCGTATGCGGCGGCGTTGCCGAGCATGAGCACACCGTCGATACCGGCGTCGGCCGGCCAGACGCCTGGGCCATCCAGCCCGTACTACTTCCTTGGCGAATCGAGCGCGTATTCCCTGCCACCGGATGCCGACCCCACATTGCCCAACGGTAGTCACGACTTCATCACCGCCCAGGCCCACGGGCTCCCGGGCTCGGGGCAACTGACCGCCCTGCTCGACCAGCTTGCCCGCGATCGCGCTCCCGAGCCAAAGGCGCCGGCCGCGCCGGGCGACAGCCACTTCTATTTCATCGATCCGGCCACGTCATCCGATCATCGCAGTGGCGGCGGCCTCGCCGGCACCGGCCGGGATCCGCATCCGGCGTTCGACATGAACGCCGTGCGCCGCGACTTTCCGATCCTGTCCGAGCGCGTCAACGGCCGGCCGCTCATCTGGTTCGACAACGCGGCCACTACGCAGAAGCCGCGGGCCGTCATCGACCGGCTCTCGTACTTCTACGAGCACGAGAACTCCAACATCCACCGCGCGGCGCACGAGCTGGCCGCGCGCGCAACCGACGCCTACGAAGCCGCACGCTCCAAGGTAGCGCGTTTCCTCGGCGCGAGTTCGCCCGAGGAGATCATCTTCGTGCGCGGCGCCACCGAAGCGATCAACCTGGTCGCGCAGAGCTGGGGCCGCAAGAACATCGGCGCCGGCGACGAGATCATCGTGTCGCATCTCGAACACCACGCCAACATCGTCCCGTGGCAGCAGATCGCCACCGAAAAGGGCGCGAAACTGCGCGTGATCCCGGTCGACAGCACCGGGCAGGTCTTGCTGGGCGAATACGCGCGGCTGCTCAACGAGCGCACCAAGATGGTCGCCGTGACCCAGGTCTCGAACGCGCTCGGCACGGTCGTGCCGGTGCAGGAGATCGTCGCGATGGCGCATCGCGCCGGCGCGTGTGCGCTGGTCGACGGCGCACAGTCGGTGTCGCACATGCGCGTGAACGTCCAGGCGCTCGATGCCGACTTCTTCGTGTTCTCCGGCCACAAGATCTTCGGCCCCACCGGCATCGGTGTCGTGTACGGCAAGCGTGCCGTGCTCGCGGACACGCCACCGTGGCAAGGCGGCGGCAACATGATCGCCGACGTGACCTTCGAGCGCACCCTGTTCCAGCCGCCACCCTCGCGTTTCGAGGCGGGCACGGGCAACATCGCCGACGCGGTCGGGCTCGGCGCGGCACTCGACTATGTCGAACGCATCGGCATCGAGAACATCGCCCGCTACGAGCACGACCTGCTGGCGTACGCCACGCACGGCCTCCAGACCGTCCCGGGCCTGCACCTGATCGGCTGCGCGCGTGATCGCGCGAGCGTGCTGTCGTTCGTGCTCGACGGCCATGAACCCACGGCGGTCGGCAAGGCGCTCAACCAGGAAGGCATCGCGGTACGCTCAGGCCACCACTGCGCGCAGCCGATCCTGCGCCGGTTCGGCCAGGAAGCCACGGTCCGCGCGTCACTCGCGTTCTACAACACCTGCGCCGAAATCGACACCATGGTCAGGGTGCTGCAGCGTTTGGCGGCAGGGTAGCTCCTCGCGCGGCGAGTGCCGACAGCACAGCATCCTCGAGTGCCGCCTCGCCCTGGCCGGCGGCTGACTGTCTTCCTGGCGAAGGCACCACGATCTCCCGCCGGATGCGGCCCGGCGATGACGCCATCACCAGCACCCGGCCGGCCAGCGTCACCGCGTCTTCCCCGTCGTGCGACACCATCAGCACCGCGACACCATGGCGTCGCGCCACTGCCGCCACGAGATCACGCAGGCGCGCACGGGCGATCGCATCGACGGCGCTGAACGGCTCGTCGAGCAGCAACACCGCCGGTTCGGAAAACATCGCGCGCGCCAGTGCAACCCGCTGGGCCATACCGCCCGACAGGGTGCGAGGCAGCGCATCGGCGTCGCCACCCAACCCGACTTCGGCCAGCAATGACTGCGCTCGCTCGCGCGCGGCGATCGGGGCACGGGCGCCGAGCGTGACGTTGTCGGCCACGCGCAGCCATGGCAGCAGGCGCGGCTCCTGGAACATGACCCCCACCCGCAGCGGATCCGGGCGCCGCAGCGCCGCGCCAGCCGCGAACACCTGCCCCGAATAGTCGGTGTCAAGCCCGGCGAGAATCCGCAACAGCGTGGTCTTGCCGCAACCGCTCGGACCGACCACGGCCACGATTTCACCGGGTAGGAGTTCCAGTCGGACGTGCCCGGGCACGGTGCGGCCCGCGAGGGCCTTGGCCTCGATTTCCGCACTGAGGACCGGCACCGGCACCGACCAGTCACCGCGCCGCCATCGGCATCCAACGTGTCCCGCCAATGCAGCGCCCGGCGTTCGAGCCCCTTGAGCAAACTATCGGACAGTTTCCCCAGGACGCCGAGAACCACGATAGCCGCCATCACCACGTCGGCACGACCGGTCTCGCGACCGTCGGTGAGCAGGTAGCCAGCCCCGCCGTGCTGCCAAAATCGACGCCGCCCGCGGCCAGGTATTCGAGCGCGCGGTTGCTGCCCTGGCTGAGCACCCAGCGAACGGCCGTGCCATCGGCCTTGAACGCCTCCTCCAGCCAGCCGAACCGCTTGAGCACCAGGCTGGTGCGGCAAGTAGTAGGCGTAGTCGACGCGAATCTCGTCGAGGCGATCATCGGCCACCGCCGGGGCGAGCACCGATGCGATGGCGAGGAGGCACGCCGCGACGCACCTGATGCCGACAGCCAGAGCAGGATTCCTCATGCCGGCGACAACAGGTGTTCACGTGCGCGGCCGGCGGGATGGCGCTGGTCGAGCAATGGTCCCTGCCCGAAGAGCTTCTCGCGCAACGTGCCTTCCGCATAGGCCTTCTTGTAACGCCCACGTCGCTGCAGTTCCGGGACCACCAGATCGGCGATGTCGCAGAACGTGTCGTGCGCGACGACGTACGTGAGATTGAAGCCGTCGATGCGGGTCTGCTTGACCCAGTCTTCCATCGCATCGGCCACCTGCGCCGGCGTGCCGACCGCCACGGGTCCGCGACCGCCGATGCACACCCATTGCGCCACCTCGCGCACGGTCCACACGCGATCGGGATCAGCACGCGTGAAGGATTCGAGCGCGGACCTGCCGGCGTCGTTCTCGATGTAGCGGATGGCGTCGTCGGGCGCGTAGCCGGACATGTCGACGCCCGTCCATCCCGACAACAGGGTGAGCGCACCCTCGACGCTCACGTGGCGGCGATACTCGTCAAGCTTGCGCTGCGCGCCGGCTTCGGTCTCGTCGACGATCACCGTGAACATCGCGAAGATCTTGATCGCGAACGGATCGCGCCCCTCCAGCCGGGCCGCGTCGCGGCTGCCCTGTACGCCCTGTCGCAGCACCTTCTGCGTGGGCGCGGAGATGAAGACGCACTCGGCATGACGTCCGGCGAAGTTCTTGCCGCGCGCCGTTGCGCCGGCCTGGTAGAGCACCGGCGTGCGCTGCGGCGACGGCTCGCACAGATGGATGCCGGGCACGCGAAACTCCTTGCCCTGGTGGGCGATCGCGTGGACCCGCGCGGGATCGGTGAAGACACCGCCCGCCTTGTCGCGCAGGACGACCCCCGGCTCCCAGCTCGACTCCCACAGCTTGTAGCAGACGTCGAGGTACTCGTCGGCGTAGTCGTAGCGATCGTCGTGCGCCATCTGCCGTTCCAGGCCCCTGTTGCGCGCGGCGCTGTCGACATAACCGGTGACGCTGTTCCAGGCGATCCGGCCGCCGGTGAGGTGGTCGAGCGTCGACATGCGGCGCGCGAACGGGTACGGATGTTCGTAGCTCACTGCGCAGGTCACGCCGAAACAGAGGTGGCGGGTGGCCTGCGACATCAGCGGCACCAGCAGCAGGGGATCGTTGACCGGCACCTGTGAGCCGGTGCGCAACGCCCCGTCGACCGAGCCGCCGTATACGTCTTACACCCCCAGGACATCGGCCAGGAACAGGCTGTCGAACGCGGTCTGCGACGCCAGTTCGTTCAGGTGCACGTCGCCGGGCCGCGCGAGCGCCGTGAGGTCGTCGACCAGTTCGTTGTCCGCCGCCTTCTTCGCGTCGGTCCAACCTTCGTAGCCCTTGATCCAGATCGCGTACTGCGCCCGATCGAATTCGCTCTGCGGGTAGTCTTCGCGGAACACCTCGTAGCCGATCCAGGCAAACGTCTTGAAGTTGCCGGCCTTGCGCGCGGCCTGCGCGACCTTCACCGTGGCGGGCAGGCTCGGGCGTTCCCACTGCTTTTCGCCGGCCTGCGCGCCCAACGGCTTGTAGAGACTGTTGTTCTGGCTCACCGACAGGAATGCCGCGGGGTACTTCAGGATCCTCGCCAGATCGAGCGCCCGCCATTGCGGCGCGAGCTCGGGGATCGTGTAGGGCGCGGGACGCGCGGCGGCCGTGGCGGCATTGCCCGTCTGTGCAATGGTGCCGGCCGCGACAGCGGCGACTGCGGCGGCACCGGTGACGAACTGGCGACGGCCGGGTTCGATGGATTCGTTGGAACGTGCATTGAGGTCGGACATCGGGACCTCCTTCGTGATGGTGTTATCGATGGGGATCTGTCGGTACGGCAAACAGGATGACGCGAGAGCAATCCACGCCATGCCGACAACTTAGGTCTTCGGTCGTCGAAAGCGAACGATGATTTTTCGATAGCCTCATGCACGGCAGCGATGAAGGCCGCGCCGCGGCTACTTCAGATAGTCCAGCTTCACGTACTCGGGAAAGTCGCGTTCGGCGATGCGGCGGAACTCGGGCGAGCGATAGGCCCGCGCGATGTCCTTCGCGAACTGACTGCCGGCATCCTTCGCGAGCACGGTCACGACGATCATGTAGTGCGAGGGGGTCTTCTTCAGCGTGACGGCATCCGCGAGCTCGAGACCGGACGCCAGGGCGTAGTTGCGGACCGACTGACCGCCCCGGACTTCGAGCGACGTCGGTGCGACCGCGACCATCTCGCGGGGACCGACCCGGAACGACTTGCTCACCCGCTTCAACACGATCACGCCTGCAACTGTCCAGACTCGTCACGCCACCGAAGACAGTGCGGTGCATGAACACCGACCTTGTGGCGGTGTCCGCGTTGCCGCTCAGGTCATTGTTGCTATCTGCTTATTCGATTGGTGAACGAGCGGAGTGCAGAAGCGCGCGGCCGGGTTTGCTTGAGCCAAGCGTGTCCGGGCAGCGCCGAGAAGCGCCCTGCTCCACCTCTCCGGCTGCCAATTGCCACGGCGGCCAGAACTCGGTGTTGATGGTTGCCTGGAAACGCGTCAGCCGTCAGTTACCGAGAGCGAACGAACGGCGATCAGGTCCTGGTCGCCGAGCGCGCGGATGTCATTGGTGCGCAGCGTGAGGAGTGCCTGGGTGCGACCCGAGGCAGCCACGAACTCGACTTCGACGGCGTCGGGCGCATGCAACTCCACGATTGCACCGAGGTCGCCACGCCGAAGCCCCGACTCAGGGATGTCGTGAGTGAGGGCAACCGTTTCGAGCACCTTGAACATGGTCTACTCCGGGTACGCGGCGAGGAACCTTGGCGCCGCAGCTTCCGGCTCTATGAGCCAGACGCTGACAAAGGCGCCACTTCTTCCGCCTGGACCGGTCAGAGTATCACTGACGAGGTACTTCTGCCCGTGGATACTGGTCTCGGCAAGTCGCGCCTGGGCTGACTGTCCATGGAGGAAAAGGTCGTCGCGGAGGCGCGGCCAGTTGTCCTGGGAGTAACCGAGCGCGTTGAACACCACGGCCTTGAAGCGACCGACGGGATGGCTCGGCGAGAGCAGGTAGTCGCGCACCTTGCTCGGCTCGACCACGGCGCTCGCTGCATTTGGAATGCATCGCCAAGTGTACAGAGACCTTCCCGTCTGACGGCTAGGCAAGCATCACATGCCGCCGAAGGAATGCGAAGCGCGCCATCGCTGGTCGCCTGAAAGCGCGACAGGCCGCACTGACGCTAGGCATGGCATTTCTGCATTGGTGTCAGCTGAGTGGTTGGCGGGGATACGGTGAACGCAAGGCAAACAGGTTAGCAACGATGATTCCACCATGACCCCCATTGTTGCGCGAAAGCGATGCAACGACGAATAGTGGCATCGTCCTGCGATTCGTCGGCAGTTGACGGATTCCCGCGGGTCGGTCTGACTCCAGCCAACGGGTCTCCATGAAGCTCGGGGCGGTTCACTACCGTCCGAACACGAATCTTGCTGCAATCTCGACTTCGTCGTCTACCCTGCCTTTGGCGTGAGTCATGCCCCACTGCGTGCGGTCGATCTTGAACGCGGCTTTTACCTGGAGGCCGACGTCGCTCACTTCGACGTTGCAGGGGATGGCAACCTCCACCGCCTTGCCGAGCATCGTCAGCGTGCCGTTCACGACGGCTTGATTGGCGCTCTTGATCTCGATGCCAGTCGTCTCGAACGTGATATTCGAATACCGGGGAACGTCGAAGAAGTCAGCGTTCTTCAAGTGGCCCGTCAGCCCGTTGTCGTCAGACCAGAGACTGGCAGCATCGATGTCGATCTTGAAGCTGCTCTTCGAGAGTTCGCCCCAGTCCGCTGGTGGAGAACCGCGACAGCAGTGCGCGCCACTGAACTTCGTTGCGCCGAATCCGTTTGCTCTTGCCTCGTCCCGTCATCACCGTTGCCTCCGTGTCGTTGATCACGGAAGCAAGTCTGAACAGGGACTAAGCTCGGGGGAAGAACGCCGCGTGGTTACCGGTTACCGACCGGACACCATCCTGCGTTGCAATGCGGCGCCCACCAGTACTGCCGGGATGAACGCCCAGGTTTCCCAGCCGGGCGCGGCCAGCAACGCGATTCCGGGGCCCGGGCAATAGCCGCTGATGCCCCAGCCCACGCCGAAGATCAAGGCGCCGATGACCAGCGGGCCATCGACGGCGCGTTCCGCGGGCACCTCGAACCGCGGCTCCAGTCGGGGCGCCGGCCGCCGCAGGATGAAGCGAAACGAGATCACGGTGACGCCGACCGCCCCACCGAGAACGAACAGCAGGCTCGGGTCCCAGTCGCCCGCGACGTCGAGGAAACCAAGCACCTTGTCGGCGTGCGTCATGTGCGACATCGCAAGGCCCAGGCCGAACAGCAGCCCGGCGACCAGCACGCTCAGCCATCGCATGATCAGTAGACCCCGAACACGTGGCGGACGACGAAGGTCGTGATGATGCCGGTCACCAGGAAGATCGCCGTTGCCACCAGGGATCGCAGCGACAACCGCCCGAGGCCGCATACGCCATGGCCGCTCGTGCAACCGCTGCCGAGCGAGGTGCCGAAGCCGACGAGCAATCCGCCACCCGCGAGCAGCCACACGGGAAAGCCTTCGCGATGCACGGGCGCGCCACCCGCAACTGCATAGAAAACAGCCGCTCCAGCCACCAGCCCCCCGAGAAACACGAGGCGCCAGGCCACGTCCCCGCGCGACCAGGCGAGCAGGCCGTTGGCGATGCCGCTGATCCCGGCGATGCGACCGTTCAACCACAGCAGCAAAGATGCCGCGGCGCCAATCAGCAGACCACCTGCCAAGGCGCTGCCGGGTGTGAAGTGTTCCATTTTTCCTCGCTGGTTCAGGCGCTCAGGCGGCCTTGCCGACGCGCGTTGCCTCGGTGACTTCCTGGAGCTATCCGGTATTCACATCATAGACGTGGCCGCAGATCGCGATCGACTTCGGCACCAGCGGGTGGTTGCGGATGCGCGCCACGTCGTGGACGACGCTGCCGGCGTCGCAATCTTACGCGCTGGCCCGGACCGGTGGTCACACCGGTCCGGGTCGATCTCCTGGACGCGCTGTTCGCTCAGGCCTGCAACAGCTTCACGAACGTGTCGGACGAGATCGCCGGCGCGAAGAAGTTGTTGATACGCTGGAAGGCGATGCTCTCGTCATCGAGCTTCTGCGTGGCCGTGGCATCGCCGATGACGATCGGCGGATAGCCGTGGTCACGTGCCGCGCGGGCATTGCCTTCGATGCACCAGTCGGTATGGATGCCGATGATGATGATGGTCTTGATGTTGTCGCGCGAGAGGTGCAGCGGCAGTTCGGTGCCGACGAACGCGGTCTGCAACGCCAGTTCGTTCAGGTGCACGTCGCCGGGCCGCGCGAGCGCCTTGAGGTCGTCGACCAGTTCGTTGTCCGCCGCCTTCTTCGCGTCGGTCCAGGCGAGCTTACGAATACTTGGTGCCTTTGCTCTGGCATTGAGTACTCCGTGTGAGAGACGCCCAACGTTCAAGGTCAGGGCCGCTGCGCGGCTTTATCGCGCAGCGTCACCTGCACCGCAGGGTTGGGCGTCTCTGCGCTAACGACCAGACGGCGCCCATGGATTGACTGCGCTGAACCGGCAAATGACCAAAAGATGCGCTCTTCTTCGGTGAGTGACTTGGCTCGCTTGTGGCGACAGTAAAGAGCCTGCGGAAAACCAAGAAGCCTCTCGTAAAACCGCTTTGGTTTCGGTTCATCAATGTCATGCAGTGTGATTCTCTCGAACCCGTTAAGACGGAGGAACAGGTACAGGTGAGCGAAGGACCACGGCATGATGTGCATGTGGGTGCCGCGCTCGATTCGGCCGACGAGGCAGGGGAAGCTCGGGAAAAACCCGCGAAGAAAAAATTGGAGGCGAGCTTCGGGATACCAGACATTTGGTGTAGTCACGATCAGTTGGCCGCCGGGCACCAGATGCTCACGTGCGGTTTTGAAGAAGAGGGCAGGATTGCCGAAGTGCTCGATGCCCTCACAACACACGATCGCTTCATAGAGCCCCAAGTCATCGGGGAGGCCGAGGTCGAGATCGACATTACGAAACACGCCATATGTTGCGGGGGGGCGGGCGAATAAATCGAGACCATCCATCCTCGTTTCAAAACCAAGAAGGCCCTTCAGCCATCCGCTGCCTGACGGCGCGTCCAGAATGGTGGCAGGGCGCAGTTGATTGAGGAGAGATGCGACCACAGGTTGATAGGGTTTCAACAGACTTTGCTTCCTACGAGTGGTGATGGGATCGAGACGCTCAACGTTTGAGCTGCGCTGCGCGGCGCGCCGTGAACTGAACTGAACTGAACACTCGGCGCGTCGCCGAAACGCGCCCCGACAAGGTATTTCGCGCGCTTCGGATTGTAGGCGGTCTGGATCTCGAGAAGCGTCTCGCGCCGCCGGAATCTCCCGGAAGGTCGACCACCGCGGCGATGCGGTCGTTGCGCAGTGTTGTAGCAGCCCCTATCTGCGGCTCGCCTTGATCGCCAGCACCGCCTGGTTACGCAAGGTCTTGAGCTGCGCCAGCGTGTCGGCGCCGAAATTCAGCCCGTGCGCCTGGTCGCAGTCGCCGTAGAACAGACCGAACGGCTTGCCGTTGACCATCACCGGAAACAACGCCAGCGACTGCGCGGTGATCCGCTCCCGGTACCAGGCCGGCACGTGGGTGCGGATCGACGGCGCGTTCACGTCCTCTACGTGGATGTCGGCGCCGCGGCTGATGGCGACATTGAATACGTCCCTGGCCTCGGCCAGCGGAATGGCGAAACCGTCGCGGATGATCCGGTCGGTATCCGGCCCGAAGCCGAAGCGGCTCTTCAGCGACTGCGTTGCCGGGTGGTGAATGCACAACAGCACGCGGGTGAAGCCCATGCCGAGATACATCGTTTCCAGGATGACGCGCAGGATGTCGTTGAGCTGGTAGTCGCCCACCAGCGACTGGCTGATGTCCTGGATGCCGACGGCGAGCAGCAGATGCCGTTGCGCCGGTTGCGTGGCCGCATCGGTTGGCGCTTTCAGCACGGTGTTGGCAAGCGCGCTGCTGGCCGGCTCGTCCGCACCCGATGGGTCGATGGCGTCCGGGTTGCACGTGCGCATCGCCTCGCGCATGAAGCTGCTGGTACCCACCACCAGATCCAGGCCGGGCGCGTTGTGCGCAACCTCTTCCACCGCGCTGCGCACCGCTGCTTCGAGCTGCGGGGCGGTGAATCCGAGACTGGTGCCGTAGCGGGTCGCCAGCGCTTTCAGCCGCGCACGGCGCCTATCGGCCGGCACGTCGCGGATGAGATCACACACGTTCGACGTGAGCTGGGAAAGCATCTGCAGCCGATCGCCGTCGTTGGCGGACTTGCGCGCCTGCGCCTCGTCGGCGGCGCACATGCTGCGCACGATCTTGTCCGGAAAATTCCACGATCGCGCGATCGCCGCTCCGAGATCGAGACAGGAAACGCCCAGCACCTGGACCGCGGCCTTGTCGTAGTCGGTGCCGCGCCCCACCAGCGTCTGGATCTCGCGATGTTCCTCGTACAGGTAGAAGGCCACGAGCAGACGCCCGAGGTTGTGGAACATCGCGCAGATGAAGGCTTCCTCGGCATCGCGGATGCCGGCCTTGGCCACCAGTTCGCGCGCCAGCACGCCACCGAAATACGACGCCAGCACCTCGTCCTTGAGATCGATCGCCTGCGACTTGTTCTGCAGGTGCTCGAACAGCATCAGCGTGACCGCGATCGTCCGGATCGTCTCGTAGCCCAGCACCACGATGGCGCGCGACACGGTGCTGATCGAGCCGCCGAACTGGCCGTAGCGGGCGGTGTTCACCAGGCGCAGCAGCTTGTTGGTGAGCGCGAAGTCCTTGAGGATGCTTCCGGACAGGCTGGCCACGTCCTCGCTATCGGAATCGGCGGCACGATTGATCGCGCCGATGGTGTTGGCGAGCGACGGAAAGTCGCCCTTGTGCCGGATCCGGCGCAACACGAAGTCGAGCGTGCCGTTGGTGCCGACAGCCTCACCCGGCGGCGTTACCGCCGGCGCCAGCCATACGGCGAGGCTCTCGGCCATCTGCTCGGCCGACTGGTAGCGCTCGCCCGGCAGCTTGATCAGCGCGCGCATGACGATTGCGTCGAGCTGCTCGTCCAGTTCCGGTACCAGCGCGGACGGCACCTTGAACGGCAGGTTGGCGAGGCGATGCATGACTTCTAACACATTGTCGCCGGCGACGGCCGGCTGGCCGGTGAGCATTTCGTACAGGACCATGCCGACCGAGAACACATCGGAACGCGGGCCAAAGCTGCGATCCGCCACATATTCGGGCGCCATGTACGCCGGCGTGCCGTGAAACCCCTTCTCGCCGGGCAGCTCGTCGGACATCAGCGCGGCGATGCTGAAATCCATGACCCGCGCGACGCCGTCGTCGGTGATCATCACGTTGGCGGGCTTGACATCGCGATGCACGACGTCCTTGAGGTGCGCGCTGTGAAGCGCCCGCAGCATCTGGATCGCGATCTCGACGGCGCGGGTCGGCATCAGCCGGCCGCCGTCGCGGATCACCATGGCCAGGGTGTGCCCGCCCACATACTCGAACACCAGGTAGGGGTTGCCGTCTTCCTGCCCCGCGCCGTACAGGGTGACGATGTTGGGGTGCGCCAGACGGCTCACGATCACCGCTTCGTCGAGCAGCGCCTGCACCGATGCATGGCTGCCGTCCATGGTCAGGGTCTTGATGGCGACGTCGCGGCGCAAGTCGGGATCGTGCGCCAGCCACACCGCGCCTTGGCCGCCACGGCCGAGCGCGCGAATCACCTCGAATCGGGCGATGCGCTTGGTACTTTCCAGAACTGTAGTCATGAGTGGCCTTACGGCACCCGTGCCATACCCCTTGAATCGGCCTCGGTCTGTCAGGATCTGCGCCCCGCCCTGACGTGAGCCGCGCCTATGCGGCGGGCCCCTCCGCGATGGTCGCCTTCGGGCGGTCGTAAGGCAGGTAGCGGCGCAAGCCGTAGATGGGCTTCTCGAACAGGTGCCAGATCGCCATTGCCATGAGGAGTGTCAGGACGAAGGCGCCGATCACGCCGTCGACGTACGCCGAGAACGGCAGGTCGATGCCGGTAGCCAGAAAAAGGTCCCGGGCCAGCAGGTGCACCAGATAGCACGTGTAGCTCATCTCCCCGAAATAGGCGAACGGACGGAACGACAGGAACCGGACGACCGCATGCCGGCCCGGCAACGCCCAGAGGGACCAGATGAGGCCGCCTAACGCGATGGCCATCGGCGTCTGGTAGTGGGTCGTGACGAATTGCAGGAAGCCCCAGGGCCCGAACAGATACTGCGCCACGACCACGAGGCCGACACCACCCACGGAAGCCATGAAGACCGGGCACGGCGGCACGGCGGCGAGCCGCTTGCGCGTCTCCCACCACCCGAACAGGCAGCCCCAGGCGAAATATTCCATGCATGGCGGCAGCAACGCGCCGAAGAAACTCGTCGGCAGGTACCGCATGAACAGCACCCGCGAAGCGATGCTCAGGGCGACCAGGCCGAGCAGCATCGCCGTGCGCAGGCGCGCCGGCGTAAGGTACAGCGCGAGCGGCCACAGGATGTAGAACTGTTCCTCGACGCTCAGGGACCACAGGTGCCAGCTTTCGCGGTGCCATCCGCCCGCCTTCCAGGCGATCATTACGGCCGGATCCGGATCGAGGCTCATGGCGAAGAGCTTGACGTTGACCAGGTAGGTCACGAAGTAACCGGGGTGGGTCAACGCTCCCATGGCGGCGAGCAATCCCAACACCAGAAAATAGGACGGAACGATGCGCAGAAACCGTCGCAGGTAGAACACCCTGAGCATCGTCATGAGGTCGCCGCGCTCACCGGCGAGCAACACCCTGGTGATGAGGAACCCGCTCATGACGAAGAAGCACGGCAGGGCGTAGCTCAGAAACCACAACTTCGTCGGATCGCGGGTGTAATGAATCGCGAAGACCACCAGAAACAGGATGAAGCGCAGACCGTCCAGTTGCGGCTTTCTCATGGGTGATCGCGAACCGCCGTGACGGTCGATGCAGGGCCACGCGGCAACGGAACGGTATAGACCAGGTAGCCGGTGAACATCTCGTCGGCCGTGCCGATGCCCCAGAACACCTCCCGCGACGGGTCGGGATTCGAGGGATTGAGCGGCGAATTGTCGAACGCGCCGCGCACCACGATCTCGGTCCCGGCCGGCATCGGCTTCGGCTTGCGAAACAGGTAGAGGCCCTGCCAGTTGAATGCGTACCGGGGCACGGACAACAGCATCTCGTGCCGCCCGCCGGGGTATCTTGCCTCGAAGCTAATGCGCGAGCCGCGCAGGTGCATGTGGGGAAATAGCGCCTGGAGCTCGGCGTCGCGATCGAAGATGAACCGCGCTTCGGCGGGAGAATCGGCAACCAGCGGCGGGATGCGCAACCGCACGTTGGCGGCGCTGCGGACCACCACTTCGCGGGACGGCGGCCGCCGGTAAAGGTAGAGGGCGAGCCGGGTCTGGTCACTGGCCGGTCGTCCCGAGGGGGCGTAGTGCTGCTGGAACTGGATCACCGTACCCTTGGGCAGGAACATTCCGCTATCGGGTGGAAATGGCTCGACGTCGAATCCCGGGGCATAAGCCGCGAAGAACCCGTTGACCCCCATCCCGAAATCCGGCTCCTTCGCCGTCGAGCCGGGCGGAAACTTCACGAACGCGAACTCGTGGTGCACCACCGACGGATTGCCAGGCTTCAACTGCACGGCCCTGACCCAGACGTCGCGGTCGATCGTCAAGGGTACATCGGCGTAGCGGTAGTCGAGCAAGCCGGCAGCCGGTATCTCCTGGCGTGGGGCTTCGACGAAGATATCGGGCGGGCCCAGCGGCCATTCCGCAACGGCTGCCGCCTTGCGATCTGCCAGGGGATCGGGCCCGTTACCGCGCGCCGCGCCGACATCGATCCAGTCGACCAGCACGCGCAACTGATCGCGATCGAGAGAACGATCGTTCCGGAACGCGCCGATCGCAGGGTCGGCATGCCAGGGCGGCATGCGCCGGTCGGCGAGCACTTCGCGCATCATCGCCGACCATCCCTTCACCGTATCGTAACGATCCATGGACCACGGACCGATGCCACCTGGCGTGTGACAGGGAACGCATTTCTCGATCAGCAGGGGCGCCACGTCGCGAGCGTACGAAACCGCGCGCGTCGGGATCTGGCTGATGGCACAGCCCAGACCGATGGACAGCGGTGGCGCAGCCACGGACCGGCCGTCGATGACCGCCTCGATCGCGTCGCGCAGGTACTGATGCCCGACTTCCTGACGGCGTGCCCCGACCCCGAGCCCGTCGTCCAGCGGGCCGCGATAGGCGATCTGCCAGGTGCGCGTGTCGATCACGATGGCTTCGCCGGTGCGACCGATGTCGAGCGCGCGGGCCACGAGCTGCGCGTCGTCCTTCAGGATCGGAATCCGGAGATCCAAGGCGCGTGCTTCGGCCTGCAAGGCGGCGCGGTCGTCCTGGGGATTGGCGTTCAGCATCAGGAACACGACGTTGCGCTCCCGGGCCTGTTCCAGCCAGCGTCGGGTGAGCAACCGGTCCGCCACGTAACCGAATCGCCGCCATGCCCGTTGCAGCAAGTTCCTGTCGGCCAACGGAACCTCGCGTCGCGCGGGCATCATGAAATCGCTTTCGGGAACGGTATAACGGTCTCTGAGCGCATTCAGGGTCGGCATGCTGTCGCGGGCCACGTTGCAGCCGACGCCGTGGACGAACAGCACCACGGCACGGGAGCCGGCATATCGCGACAACTGGTGCACGCGACCTTCCTGATCCAGCAGCGAAAAATCGGCCACCGGTCGCGATGGACCCGCCGACATCGCGCGATCGGAGAACGGCAGTGCCGACAGCATCCCAATCAGCAGCACCAGACCGGCAGACACCACCACCAAGGCCTTCGCTTGCAAGGTCGCCAGCCCGCGGCGGTGGCCGACCGGAGCCCTCAAATCCGGGCGATGGAACCGCTGCCGACACCGGCATCGGTGGCGGCATCGCGCCCCGGCACGAGTGCGCAACCATCGATGAGCCAGGTGCCGTCGGTCTGCTGCTGCAGCCAGTAGATGGCCATCCAGACCACACCATCGCGGTCGGACATCTCGACCACCTGGATCGGCTGGTCATCGACCAGCCGCGGCGGCAGGAAGCGCACGGTCAGCGGCCGGTACACCACCGGATAGAGCTGGCGGACCATGCCGACGAATCCCTCGGGTGTCGCGAACGAGCGGCGGATGCCGGGGCTCGCGAACGCGAAGGCGGCGGAGGCGTCGTCTTGTTCGAATGCGGCCAGTTGGGCTTCGATGACGGCGCGGATGGCCGATGCGTCGGGTTCGCCAATGGCAAGGTCGGCCGCCCTCGCGTCGACACCCGCCAATCCGGTCAGCACGAGCCACATGATCAGCAGAATGCGCATTGCGGTCTCCCGTCGGGCCATCGGTCGGATCGTGATCATCGGCCCAGCGCAGTGATGCTAAACGAAGGACTCTCTGAAGCGAAGGGCCCCCCCGAGGACGGGGCGCCCCCTTGAGGGGGAAGGCGGAGCGCAGCGCAGCCTGGGGGTGGGCGTCACCTTCAATTCAGGGTTCTGGCGGTACCCTCGTCCGGCGTCATCAGCAACCCGGCGGGTGGCAGCTCGAGCGGCAGATTCCACTCCGCCTTTTCCACCGCCTGCTGCACCAGGCGCATCACGCCGTGCAACAGGTTTTCGCTGAGAGTGAGGTGCGCGCCGTCGCCCCCGTTGGGCAGGAAGCCGATCTGGGTGCGCTCGTCGGGCAGCCGACGCGCCTGGATACGCGTGACCAGCAGGGGCTCGGGCCCGAGGGGCTGGGTCCGGGGCGCGGCGAACCGGGGCGCGTCTTCGTCGGGCCTGGCAAATTTCACTTCGCGTAACGCCTTCTCGTGCTCGAAATGCAGGATGGCACTGCGCGCCTCGGGGCTCGCCTGGCGCTGGATGTCGGGCTTGATCTCCGCCATCTTCATCAGTGCCGTCCAGAGCCGCTGCACGCAGCGGCGCGTGAGCCAAAGCCTTACCTCGGCGCTGCCATCGATGAGGATGCGCATGAGCAGGCGGTCCTGCTCGGCGTCGAACTCGATGCGGATGCGTTCCAGGCGCACGACGGGGCTCAGCTCTCGAAAGGGGGCGAGCCGGCAAGATAGCATGGAGAGGGTGTTCCGCACGGGCATCGCCGTTCGCGGAAAATCCTGTTGCACCGCACCCGAATGGCCGGTCGATGACTGCAAAAAAAAAGGCCGACTGGTGAGGCCGGCCTGAATCGAGAGGTCATTCGTGTTGCGGAACGAACCTTATCCGAATGTCGCAACGCGAGGCATCGCGAAACCACCCGGCGAACGCCGGAAAACTTCCCGGTGCGGGCCGCGTAACCACCGGTAGCGGCGCCAACGATGGCGCACGTCGCCTGCAATCGCAGGCGCCGGCCAGGATGCCCATGGGCACCGAAACCGCGCGCCCACGGCGTCAGTCGTCCGCCGTTTCGGTCGACAGCAACCCGTGGGTCAGCGCCATGCGCACGACCTGCGCGGTATTCGAGACATCGAGCTTCTGACGAATGCTCGACTGGTGATTGGCCACGGTCTTGTAGGAAAGCGACAGGATCTTCGCGATCTCGCCGACGGCGTGGCCGGCGACGAGCAGGCGAAACACCTCGAACTCGCGTGGCGACAACGCCTGCACCGGGTTCTGGTTGCCGGGCAGCATCTGCGTGGCGAGTTCCTGCGCCATGTCGTGGCTGATGTAGAGCTTGCCGGCCGCCACCAGCCGTACCGCCTCGACCAGCACCTCGGGCGCGCTCGACTTGGTCACATAGCCGCGCGCGCCGGTCTGCAGGGCGCGCGACGGAAACACCACGTCTTCGTGCATGCTGAACATGAGCACCTTGGCCGATGGCTCCCGCGCCAGGATGCGCCGCGCGGCCTCGATGCCGCCGATGCCGGGCAGGTTGATGTCCATGATCGTCACGTCGGGCGTGTGCTCGATGAAGCCGCGATAGGCGTCCTCGCCGGTGGCGGCCTCGGCGACCACCACGATGTCGGCGGTGCGCTCGAGCAGGCGCCGGTAGCCCTCGCGCACGACGAAGTGGTCGTCTACCAGCAGCACGGTGGTGGCGGCGGGCAGCGCGCTCATGCGGGCAGACTCGCGCTGACGCGGGTGCCGGACGGTGCGCACGCCTCGACCCGGAACTCACCGCCGAGCACATCGACTCTTTCGCGCAGGCCAGCCAATCCCATGCCGAAAGGCGTCGACGCGACGCCGATGCCGCGGCCGTCGTCCTGCACCGATACCGTCAACCGTGCCGTCCCGGCGTCACGATGCAACGCGATGGTCACGTGGCGGGCATCGGCGTGCTTGGTGATGTTGGTGAGGCATTCCTGCACGAAGCGGTAGGTGGTGATGTTGGCGGCCTCGCCCAAGTCGTCGAGCACCCCGCCGGCCTGGAAGCGGCACTCGATGCCGTTGTGGCGGGCCTTCCATTGGTCGAGCAGGTATTGCAGCGCCGCCTGCAGGCCCAGTTCGTCCAGCGCCACCGGGCGCAGCCGCCGCATGAGCTGCCGCACCACGTCGTATACATGGTCGGCCACGTCGATCACCGATTGCGCCGCGGTACGGATCTGCGGGTCGGCGGCGGCGGTGTCGCGGATCGCCACCGCATCGAGCTTCAGCGCGTTCAACCATTGCCCCATCTCGTCGTGCAGTTCGCGCGCGATGTTGCGCCGCTCGTCTTCCTGCACCTGGATGTTGCGCTGGACCAGCAGCCGGTTCTCGGCGAGAGAGCGCTCCAGTTGGGCCTGTGCGGTGAGGCGCAGGGAGAGCTCGCGACCGGCGTGCCGGTGCCGCCGCCACGAATACCAGGTGAGGCCGGCCAGCATCGCGGCCAGCGTGACCGGCAGTTCGTCGATCTGGTAAGCCTCGAAATGGTGGAACAGGCGCGCCACCGCCTCCGACAGCTCGAAGGCACTACCCACCACGAAGGTGGCTGCCGTGACGGCGGCGATCAGCCAGAGGTCGGCCCAGGCTTCGCGCGGCGTGACCGGATTCGATGCCAGGTTGCCGGCCAGGCGCGAGGCGTTCAAGGTGTCGGTGGTCATGGCGTCGAGCCCTCCTCGCTGCCGTCCGCGACGAAGGAATCGGCGCGGGAATCGATGGCAGCCGATGTTTATACCCAACGCCCCCGGGAGCGACAAGGGAAGAGTTCCCGATCGATGCCAGCCGTGCACCGCCGGGTGATCCGGCCGTTTGGCCCATGTCATACTCGAAAACCCGTTTCTACCCTTGCGCGAGGCTACCGCCCGCACCTGACAACCCACTTCGGATCCACCCATGAAACGCAACCTGTTCGCCGCCCTCGGGCTGACCCTCGTCACCACGACCGCGACCGCTGCGCCCTTCGCCTACGTGGCCAACGAAAAATCCGGCACCATCTCGATCATCGACACCGCTACCGACGTATTGGTGGGCACAATCAATTCCGGCGGCAAGCCGCGCGGCCAGGCGGTGTCGCTCGACGGCACCACGCTCTACGCCAGCGAATCCAACGGCCTGCTGGTCATCGACATCGCCAATCGCACCGTGAGCAGCAAGATCGACCTCGGCGATTCTCCCGAGGGCGTGGGCATCTCCGCCGACGGCAAGTGGGTCGCCGTCGCGGTGGAGATGACCAACAGCGCCGCGCTCATCGACACCACGACCGGCAAGCCCGTCTACAGCGTGAAGACCCAGGGCCAGAACCCCGAACACGCGGAGTTCAGCCCCGACGGCAAGTGGCTTTATGTCAGCGCCGAGGAAGCCGACCAGGTCGACATCGTCGATCTTGCCCAGCGCAAGCAGGTCGCGTCGGTGAAGGTGGCCAAGCGCCCGCGCGGCATCGGCTTCCTGCCGGACAGCAGCGCGGCCTACGTGGCTTGCGAGTTCGACAGCAAGGTGTTCGCCATCGACGTGGTCAAGCAGACGGTGATCGCCGAGATCAAGGCCGGCACCTTCTCCAACGGGGTGACGGTGGCGCCGGATGGCAAGCGCGTGTACGTCTCCAATGGCAAGGACGCCACGGTGTCGGTCATCGACACCGCGACCAACACCGTGATCGCCACCATCGAGGTCGGCAAGCGCCCCTGGAACATGGCGATCACCCCGGACGGCACCAAGCTCTACGTTGCCAACGGGCGCGACGGCACCGTATCGGTCATCGACACCATCGGCAACCGCAAGCTCAAGGACATCGCGGTCGGTGAAGCACCCTGGGGCGTCGTGATCCGGTAGCCGCGCGACGATCCGGGCGCTCGGTGGCCGGGATCGAAGCCCGCGCCCGACACCACCGCGTGACGTATGCTTTCCGCGCCCCGCTTTCGCTGCCGGCGGCGGTGAATCCATTCAGGCGGCTGATCCGGAGAGGAGTTCGTCCACTTGGTGGAAGCCGTGATCGGCGCAGCCTTGCGGCAGCGCATCATCGTGGTCGTGATCGCACTGATCCTGATGTGCATCGGGATCGATGCGTCGCGCAAGCTGTCGGTCGACGCCTTCCCGGACGTCACCAACGTGCAGGTGCAGATCGCGACCGCGGCCCTCGGACGCTCCCCCGAGGAGGTCGAACGCAGCGTCACCGTGCCGCTCGAGATCGCCATGACGGGGCTGCCGGGCCTGGAGGAAATGCGATCGCTCAACAAACCGGGCCTGTCGCTCATCACGCTGGTGTTCACGGAGAAGACCAACATCTACTTCGCTCGCCAACTCGTCATGGAGCGGCTGATCGAAGTCCGCGACCGCATGCCCGAGGGTGTCACGCCGCTGCTCGGACCGGTCTCGTCGGCGCTGGGCGAGGTCTTCCAGTACACCCTAGAATCGCCACACGATGGCAACCGCGAGCTCACGCGGGACGAACTGATGCAGCGTCGCATCCTCCAGGACTGGGTGGTCCGGCCCTACCTGCGGTCGATCCCCGGGGTGGCGGAGATCAACTCCACCGGCGGCTACGTCAAGCAGTATCAGGTGATGGTCGACCCCGACCGGCTCAACCACTTCAACATCTCCATCAATGCGGTGTTCGAGGCGTTGCGGAACAACAACGCCAATTTCGGGGGCGGTGTGCTGCCGCAGAGTGCGGACCAGTACCTGGTGCGCGGCATCGGCCTGATCCGCAACATGGACGACATCCGCTCCATCGTGCTCAAGGAAGCCGATGCGACCCCGGTGCTGATCCGCGATGTCGCCGAGGTGCGTATCTGGTTTGAACCCCGGGTCGGCTCGATGGTGAAGAACGGCGTCACCGAGGCTGTCGGTGGCGTCGTGATGATGTTGTCCGGCGGCAATGCCAAGGCGGTAGTGTCGCGAGTCAAGGCGCGGGTCGACGAATTGAACACCAACGGCTCCCTGCCCGACGGCCTGCGCCTGGTGCCCTACTACGACCGGTCGGAGCTGGTGGACGCGGCGCTGGCCACGGTGGTGAAGGTGCTGCTCGAGGGCATCGCGCTGGTGATCGTGGTGCTGTTCCTGTTTCTGGGCGATGTGCGTTCGTCGCTCATCGTGGTGAGCACTCTGGTGCTGACGCCGCTCCTCACCTTCGCGGTGATGAATCAGATCGGACTGTCGGCCAACCTGATGTCGCTCGGCGGCCTCGCTATCGCCATCGGTCTGATGGTGGATGGCTCGGTGGTCGTGGTCGAGAACGCTTTCTCCTATCTCGGTCGCGCCGGTAGCGGTGGCTCCACACGCTTCTCGCTGATCCGCGAATCGGCGGTCGAAGTCGCTACACCGGTGCTGTTCGGCGTCGGCGTGATCATCCTGGTGTTCCTGCCGCTGATGACGCTGTCGGGCATGGAAGGCAAGATGTTCAGCCCGCTTGCGTACACCATCGCGATCGCGCTGTTCATTTCCCTGGTGCTGTCACTGACACTGACGCCCGCGCTTGCCGTGATGCTGCTCAAGGGCGGCGGCGACCATGACACCTGGTTGATCGCCAAGATCAAGCGCGGCTACCTGCCGCTGCTGCAATCGGCGCTGGCGAACCAACGCAAGACGGTCGCCATCACCGGCGTGGCGTTCGTCGCCTCGCTCGCGCTGGTGCCGCTACTGGGTACCGCCTTCATTCCGGAGATGAAAGAGGGCGCGGTATCGCCCAACATCATGCGCGTCCCCAACATCTCGCTGGAGGAATCGACCCGCATGGAGCAAGAGGCGATGCGGCGCATGATGCTGGTGCCGGGGGTCAAGAGCGCGGTCTCGCGCGTGGGCCGGGGGGAATCGCCGGCCGACCCGGCCGGCCCCAACGAAGCCGATCCCATCATCACCCTCAAACCCCGTGGCGAATGGCCTGCCGGTGCCACCCAGGACACGATCGCGGCCGAGATCCGCGCCCGGCTGGAAGAGATCCCGGGGGTGCAGATCGTGATGGCGCAACCGATTTCCGATCGGGTCGACGAAATGGTGACTGGCGTCCGGTCCGACGTCGCGGTCAAGGTGTTCGGCACCGACATGAACGAACTGCGCATGATCGCGGAACGCATCGCCGCCATCGCCACCCATGTCAGAGGGGCGCAGGATTTTCGCATCGAGAAGGTCGCGGGCCAGCAGTATCTCCAGATCGAAGTCGATCGTCAGGCAATCTCCCGCCAGGGCCTGAACGTGGCCGACATGCGCGATTTCGTCGAGATGGCGGTGGGCGGCAAGACCGCGACCGAGATCTTCGAAGGCGAGCGGCGCTTTGGCGCGTCGGTGCGTCTGCCGCGCGAGTTTCGCGACGATCCGACCTCGATCGGGGAAATCACCATCACGGCGCCGAATCATGCCCGCATCCAGATCAAGGACCTGGCGGCGATCCGGGTGCAGGAAGGGCCGGCCCAGATCTCGCGCGAGACCGGTCGCCGCCGGATCGTGATCGGCATGAACGTCGCGGGGCGCGATCTCGGCGGGTTCGTCGCCGAATTGCAGCAACGGATCAGCGAGTCGCTGCGCCTGCCGCCCGGCTACACCATCGAATGGGGCGGTCAGTTCCAGAACATGGAACGCGCGCTCTCGCATCTGAAGCTGATCGTGCCGATCACGATCGGCGCCATCTTCTTCCTGCTGTTCCTGCTGTTCCGATCGTTGCGCTATGCCGCCTTGATCATCACGGTACTGCCGTTCGCGTCCATCGGCGGCATCATCGCCTTGTATCTGAGTGGCGAGTACCTCTCGGTGCCGGCGTCGGTGGGCTTCATCGCGCTGTGGGGCATCGCCGTGCTCAATGGCGTGGTGCTGGTGTCGTGCATCCGTTCGCTCAGGGCCGACGGCTACAGCATCACGGATGCGGTCGTGCAGGGCGCCACCCTGCGATTGCGCCCGGTGCTCATGACCGCGACCGTAGCGATGCTGGGGCTGATCCCGTTCCTGTTCGCGACCGGCCCTGGGGCCGAGGTGCAGCGGCCGCTGGCGATCGTCGTCATCGGCGGCCTGATCAGTTGCACGTTACTCACCCTGCTGGTGGTTCCCACGCTCTACCGGTGGTTCGAAGGCGATGAACTGGCCGACGGTTCGATGGCCACCGTGGCGGCGTAGCGACGTAGCGACGTAGCGACGTAGCGGCTGCTGCACAATATCGATAGCGTCGCCTGCCACGGCACCGCGCCGTACAGCGACCAGCCGGACCACCATCACCATTCGTGAAAGCACCGCAGATGACCGAACCTATCAACATCAAAGCCCTGGTTTTCGACGTCTTCGGCACCGTGGTCGACTGGCGCGGCAGCCTGATCCGCGAGGGTCGCGCGCTGGGCAAGGAGCGTGGTCTCGACATCGACTGGGCCGCCTTCGCCGACGCCTGGCGCGATGGCTACCAGCCGGCCATGCAGCGCGTTCGCAGCGGCGAGCTGCCCTGGACGCGCATCGATGCGCTGCACCGGATGATTCTCGAGGACATCCTGAAGTCGTTCGGGATCCGCGGCCTGAGCAAGGCCGCCAAGGACGATTTCAACTTCGCCTGGCATCGCCTGCGTCCCTGGCCCGATTCGGTGCGCGGCCTGCGGCGGCTGAAGCGGCGCTTCACCATCGCCACGCTGTCCAATGGCAATGTCTCGCTGCTCTCCGACATGGCGCGTAATGCCGGACTGCCCTGGGACGTGATCCTGTCCGCGGAGATGTTCCACCACTACAAGCCCGACCTCGAGGTGTATCGCGGCGCCGCCGCCCTGCTCGACGCGAAGCCGCGCGAAACGCTGATGGTCGCCGCCCACAAGGATGATCTGCGCGCCGCGAAACGGGCGGGGTTGCGTACCGCCTTCATCCGCCGACCACTGGAGTATGGTCGTGGCAAGGCCGGGGACCTGACCGACGAACCAGCCTTCGACTTCAACTGCGACGATTTCGGCGACCTGGCCGACAAACTCGGCTGCCATTGACCAATCTCGCCCTCATGCCCCACCGCTCCCTGACCTGGCCGCGCTTTGCCTGCGGCGCACTGCTCGCGCTCTGCGTGCTGGCCACATCGGGCTGCGCGGCGTTTCGCAGCTATCGCGAGGAGATGGACGCGACCATGGCACAGGCCACCGCCGGCAACCTGCCGGGGGCGATCACCTTGCTCGAGAAGAACAACAAGGGTGACAGGAAAGACCTGCTCTACTACATGGAACTGGGCGAACTGCGACGTCTCGACAATGATTTCCCCGCCAGTTCGGCGGCCTTCCGCGATGCCGACAAACGGGTCCTGGCCTGGGAGCAGACGTCGCTCCTGAATGCCGCCAAGGTCGGCGGATCACTTGCCAGCTACCTGATCAACGACAAGCTGCGCGTCTACGAAGGCGAGGATTTCGAGAAGGTGATGGTCACCACGCGCCTCGCCATGGATCATCTGGCCGGCGGCGACTACGCCAACGCCCGGGTCGAGATCAAGCGCACCCACGAGCGCGAAGCCTTCATCGGCGAGGTACGCGCCAAGGAGTATGTCGCGATCACCGACGAAGCGCGCAAGCGCGGCGCGAAACAGAACTTCAAGGAGATCAACGGCTATCCGGTCCAGACCATCGACAGCCCGGAAGTCGCGGCGCTGAAAAACAGCTACCAGAACGCGCTGTCGCACTACCTCGCCGGCTTCGTCTACGAGGCGCTGGGTGAACCCAGTCTCGCCGCCCCCGGCTACCGCACGGCAATCGAGTTGCGTCCGGGCCAATCGATGCTGGAAGATTCGTTGGGGGGCCTGGATGACCGCGTGGCCGCGCCAGACGACGGCAAGTGCGATACGCTGTTCGTCATCGATACCGGCCAGATCCCCGGGCGCATCAACCAGGGGTTCAATCTGCCCATTCCGGTCGGCCCTCACGGCGAGTGGATCCTGATCTCGGTGTCGTTCCCGGTGCTGCCACCGCGCGCGCCCTACGACGCGCCGCGGGTCGGCATCGACCGCTCGCTCGACCTGCGCACCGCCCACATCCTCGACCTCGACACCATGGCGCGGCGCTCGCTCAAGGACGAGATGCCAGGGCTGATGCTGCGTGGCTTCGCGCGGGTCGCGACCAGGGCGGTGGCGCAGTATCAGATGCAGAGGCAGATGGAGCAGCAGCGCCACAAGGGCGAAGACACCCTGGGCATGGCGCTCGGCCTGCTGGCCCTGCAGATCGGCGGTGCCATCACCGAGTCGGCCGACGAACGCGGCTGGCGCTCGCTGCCGGCGCAGGTGACGGTGGCGCGCGGCCGCTTGTCGCGCGGGCAGCATAGTGTCGAGATCGCCAACGGCGGCGGCACGGCTCGCTTCGATGTGAACCTGACCGGGCCTCACGCGTTGGTCAGCGTACGGCTCGCCGGCGGACGCTCGTTCGTGTCGCCGGTGGGCACCCCGGGCGGCAGCGTGCCGATCGGCAAGGCGCGATCGGCCGACCGCGACCACAGCGACCTCGTCGACACCGACCCGGTCGTGATCGTCACCAACTTTGATTTACCCTTGCAGTCTCAATCTGAACGGAGGATGGCGCAATGAAGGCGGCAACCCTGATCGCTACCCTGTGCGTGGCTATCGCCATGACGGGGTGTGGCACCAAGAAAGGCTTCGAGAAACCCGGCTTCGCGTTCGGCTGCCCGGTGGGCGACGGCAAGATCGGCGACATGAAAGATCTGGTCAAGATCAAGAGCGCCAAGGAAGGCGGCAGAAGCGCTGATATCGAACTCGAGGAGATCCGCTGCACCACCACCGGCGACCTGCTCAAGATCGACGTGGTGCTCTACAACGACGAGAGCGATGTCGAGCGCCTGCAGTACAAGTTTCGCTGGATGGACGCCGAGGGCATGCGGGCTGCCGACGAAGAGTCGTGGAAGCCGCTGCTGATGTACGGCAACTCGCGCCAGACCATCACCACCATCGCCCCCAATGCCAAAGCACGCGACTTCAGGTTCATCGTGATGGGGCAGGAATGATCGCCATGACCAACACCCAACGGAGTCAGCGGATGAAACCCACCCCCATCTCACGCCGTGCCCTGGTGATCGCGGCGGTGGCCTCGATCGCCCTCGTTGCCGGCTGCGCCGGCCCCAAGACCCGTTACGGCGATGCCGGCAAGGTCGAGACCGTCACCAATACCTTCGGCTCGACCGACCTGCAGATGCTTTCCGAGCAGATGTCGCAATCGATGCTCACCGAGGCACCGGCCATTGCCGGCGGCAACCTGCCCATCGTCACCATCCAGGAAGTCAAGAACAAGACCAGCGAGTACATCGACACCCGAGCCATCACCAACCGCATGCGGGCAACGCTGCAGAAGAGCCGCCGGGTGCGCTTTGCCGTCGACGAAGCCGACATGAAAAAGCAGACCGGTGAACTGCAGCGCCAGGACAGCGAGTACTACAAGAAAGAGAAGTCGGCGCAGATGGGCGAAATGATCGGTGCCGGCTTCCGCATCACCGGCGAGATCACCTCGATCGTCAAGGAAACCAAGAAGGTGAAAGACGTGTACTACCAGTTGTTCCTGAGCCTCACCAACATCCAGACCGGCATCGAGGAATGGAGCGACACCAAGGAAATCCGCAAGACCACCGAGCGGTGAGCAACCGGATCCTGCGCTGGCTGGTTGCCGCCGCCGGCGCGGCGATCCTGATCGCAGCGGCAGCGTCGATCTGATCCTGATGGCTGACGTGTATCACGAGTTCTCGCAAGCGTGCGAAATGATGCGTGCGGTGGCAAGAGCGCTGAAGCCGGGCGGCCGGGTAGCGCAGCGTCCTCGGGTAACCCTGTGGGCGCTGTCCCTTCGTTCACCGGACTTCCTTCGGCAGCCCTTCCCGTAAACTCGGGTATCCATCTGCCGTTTTCGGGGTCTGCATGTCGTTGTATCACTTTGCCCGCGCCGTGCTTGCCGTCGGCGCGCTGCTCTTCCTGGTTTCCCACGCCGCCCGCGCCGGCCAACCCGAGTCCGAGGACGAAGGCAATCGCAAGGCGGCCGTGAGCCGGGTGGCCGGTGTGCACGACCTGTCGATGATCGTCGGCACCGGCAATCTGGTGCTCAAGCAGGCGGGCATCCGTACCGCCCGCAATCTGCTGACGGCCTGGGGCCGCGAGGCGGGACTCGACAAGAGCTGGAAAGAAGGCGTCCCGGAATGGGATGCCGCCGAGGCGATCCTCCTGGCGGGTTCCGACGACATCATCCGCCAGCGCTTCGCCGGCGGCTTCCAGGTGCGCAACATCTGGTCCGAGATCACCGCAAGCAACATGGACGGCGAGGAAGCCGACGTGGTCGCGAACCACTTCGAGTCCGACGCCGGCCGCGAACAGCTGTCGATGATGGACTGGTTCCTGAGCGAAACCGTATTGTTTACGTACACCTACTCGGAGCGCTTCAAGTACGACCTCAAGGGCGCGGAGACGGAGCAGAAGGATCTGCAGAACATCATGCAACCGAAGATCCCGAAAAAAGACAACCAGATCGACTTCTCGACCCGCAATCCGGAGGCGTTCCGCTTCGTGGCCTGCAGCCCCCAGAGCCCGTATTGCCCGGGCGTGAAGTACGCGAAGATCCTCGCCGGCAAGGTGGTGGGCGGCATCGTCACCTACATCGACGGCATCATGGCCGAGATCGAAAATGGGGTGCGCGCCAGGCGCCCGCTGGCACAGCCGATGATCGACACCTACCCGCGAAAATCCGCGCCGGCGCCTGTGTCGCCTACGACTGCGCCGCAGCCCGTGGAAGAACCGGCGCGCTAGTGCCGATCAGCCGCTGGCCAGGCCGAGGCGCGCCGGCAGCAGCGTCAGATCGTCCAGGATGTCGAGGTCAGTCGCGGCGAGATATTCCCGCGGCTGGCGGGTGCGGTTGATCCAGAAGGTGCGCAGGCCGAAGGCGGCGGCGCCGGCCACGTCCCAGGCGTTCGATGACTGGAAAGTCACTTCCGCCGCGGTGACACCGAGACGACGCAGCGCGAGGTCGTATACCCGCGGGTCCGGCTTGTAGATACCGATCTCGTCGACCGAGACGGTGGCATCGAGCACATCGGCGATGCCGGCTGCGACGATCGCGCTGCCGAGCATGGCCGGTGATCCGTTCGACAGGATCGCCGTGCGCACGCCCGCGGCCTTGAGCGCCACCAGCATGGGGCGCACTTCGGGATACGCGTCGAGACGGCGATAGGCATCGAGCAGGTCGGCGCGCAAGGCGGTGTCGGCGATACCATGCCGCTCCATCGCAAAATCGAGCGCATCGCAGGTGAGCGTCCAGAAATCGCGATAGCGATGCATGAGCGACCCGACCCACGAGTACTCGAGCTGCTTGGTGCGCCACGTCTGGGAAAACACCGGGGCAATGTCGCCGATTCGCGACGCGTGACGGCCGACCGCGGAGTGGACGTCGAGCAGCGTGCCGTAGGCGTCGAAGATGCAGGCGCGAATCATGGTGTTCCTCCGTATCGTGAGCGGGGTTGGTCGGCTTGGAAGGCAGCCAGCAGCTACTCCACGACCGTCCGGAATTCGGCGGGGGCGACGATCTCGATCAATTCCAGATCGTCGGAATGGCCGAGTTCGGTGTGGCGGATGCCGGGCTTCTGGTGCACGCAGGAGCCGGCTCGCAGCGTGACTTCACCGATACCCTCGTAGTCGAAGGCGATCCAGCCCTTGAGCACGTAGACGAGCTGGAACTCCACCTCGTGCCAGTGGCGCTCGGGCTGCGCGGTCATTCCGGGCTTGGCGCGGATCACATGCGCGAGCACCCTGCCGTTCGTGGCATCGCGGATGCCGAGATCGCGATACTGGAAAAACGGCCGCAGCCCGTCATCGGCGAAGGGGCTGGAATCCTCGTGGCTGACCGAGAAAGTCGACGGTGCTGTCATGGAGATACCTCGGTTGATGTGGCGCCAGGGTGGCCGGCCGTGCCGGCCACCCTGG
>JANXYG010000101.1 GCA_025350245.1 Betaproteobacteria bacterium | reverse complement strand
AGGGCCAGGTCACCATCACCACCTACGATGCCCTGGACCGCCCGCTGGTCACCACTTGGCAGGGCGGCTCCACCACCACCCGCACCTGGGATGCCGCCGGCCGGTTGACCCAGATCGCCGATACCGTATTGGCGGTGATTCGCTATGAAGTCGACCAGTCCTCTGCTTGAAGACCCGGTGTACGTGCCAATGCCTTGTCATTGGTCACGAGGATGCTGCCGGTGGCAATGGCGTGGGCGGCTATCAGCGTGTCGAGGTTGCCCAATGGTGTTCCCTGTCGCTCGAGCGTGGCCCGCAACCTGCCGTAGGCTGCCGCCGCCGGGCTGTCCCAGGGCAACACCGCCACCAATTGCAGCAACTCATGCACGGCTGTTCTCGAGGCGCCGGCCTCGGGGTGCTTGGCCAGACCGAAGAGCAGTTCTCCTTCGGTGATAAGTTAAAGGGGCCAGGCTCACCCTTTCCGCGAAAGCCGAAAGGGCAAAAGGTTCCAGGCTCACCCTTTCCCGCAAAGCCCCCCTCGGTAGCCTTTTGCACAACCGCCTCTCGGACTGAAGCGCCTGTCTCACGCCGTTCCCCGACGTCGCCCTGCTGACTCCCCACCGCCGCGTTCCCGCACCGCGCCGGCATCGCGGTCTCCCCTCTCACGCGACCTGTTTTCCCTGGACCTTGCGCTTGAGTTGCCCGCGCTCGATGAAGGCATCGATGAGCATGAGGACCTGGCGCTTCTCGGCGACATCGAGTTTCTCCAGGGCGAGCAGGCGACGGTGCAGGCGGCTGTCGCCTTCCTGCTTGGCCGGGCGCGGTTTCAGTGCGCGGCCGAACAGGGCATCGATGCTCACGCCCAGGGTGGCTGCAATGGCCGGCAGCAGGGTTCGCCGGCGGGTTCGCCGCCGGGCTCTCGTAGTAGGCCACCATGCGTTGCGAGATCTCCAGGGCCTGGGCCAGTTCCACCTGGGTGTAGCCCGCCGCGCGGCGCAACGGCGCCAGGCGTCCCCCGAAGGTGGTTTCCTGCACTGCCGCCGGGATGCGTTTGCCCATCGTGCTCTCCGTGCACGAGCGTGCCGTGCTATGGGGCGATTGTGTGAAGGCGGTGGGGGGGCATTCAAGACCGGCGTTGACGAAAAACTTCGCTCGCACGCACAGTGCCCGAGGGGCAAAAATGCGCCTCTACGCCAATACTTGGAGGAGCGAAAACCGGGCTCCCACGTTCGGTCCCGCGAAGTCACGCAGGAGCATTTTCGCCATGCCGAGATCGACGCGAAAAGATCGACGAAGGCGACTTCGAAACCCAGGTATGCAGGCGTGACTCCATCCGATCATCAGGCGGCCTCGTTCCAGTCCATCGTCTTGAGCTTGGCACGCAGCCGCGACACGGCCTGACTGTGCAACTGGCACACGCGGGATTCGGACACGCCGAGCACGGCGCCGATCTCCTTCAGGTTCAGCTCCTGCTGGTAGTAGAGGCCCATCAGCAGCTTCTCGCGCTCGGGCAGCCCATCGATGGCGGTCATCAGCGCCTTTCGAAAGTCGCTCTCCATCAGGTCTTTGAACGGGTCGCCGCCGAGATCGGCCACGTGCCGGTCGAGAAAGTGGTCGTCGCCGTCGCCGTCGTGGAAGTCCTCGTAGTAGATGAGCTGGTGGCCGCTGCCGTCGCTCAGCATGGTGTGATAGTCCTTGAGCGGGATCTTCATCTGCGCGGCCACTTCCGACTCGGTCGGTGCGCGCCCGAGTTTTTGCTGCGCGGCGGTCATCGCGGTTTCGATCTTGCGCATGTTCTGGCGCAGGCTGCGTGGCAGCCAGTCGCTCGCCCGCAATTCGTCGAGCATCGCGCCGCGGATGCGCTGCACGGCATAGGTCTCGAACTGGGCACCCTGATCATCGTCGTAGCGATTGACCGCGTCGAGCAGACCCATCATGCCGGCCTGCACCAGATCGTCCACCTCCACGTTCGGTGGCAGCCTCGCCTTCATCTGCTGGGCCAGGCGCTTGACCATCGGCGCGTGCTGCTTCAGCAACTGGTTCTTCTCGGATCGTCCTGCGGCTGTGTACATGGGGAGCTCTTCAGAGGCCGAACTTGGCGTTGACGGACGGAGCCGCGGAACGGCCCGCGGCGACGGCCCCGCGGGTACGCGGTGGCTGGGTGAGGGCAATGGCAAGACGGCGATAGGCGATGGCGGCCATCGCGCGGGGATACACGTCGATCACGCTGCGGCCGAGCAATGCGGCGCGCCCGACATGCTCGTCGGCGGGGATGGCGCCGATCGGATTCACCGCCACGGCGAGGTAGCGCTCGGCGGCACGCGCCACGTTGCCGCCCGCGACCAGGGCCTGCTGCGGCGTGGCATTGGTGACGAGGATGCTGAATGGCCGGCGCCCGAGGCGAGCGGTCAGGTGCTTGATAAGGCGATAGCCGCCGGTTACCGACGCCCGGGTGTTGGCCACCTGAACGATCACGTCGCCGCTGGCGAGCGCCGGCAGCGACCAGCCCTGATCGCTGCGCAACGACATGCCCACCAGCGTGATGTCGGCGCGGTCGCTGGCACGGCGCAGCGCACTGTCGAGCCGGCCGATGCGACCGGGGGCCACCACCGCGGACGGCGGCGTCAGCACCGCCACCTCGAAGCCGTGCGGCGAGACGCGGATCGCATCGTCGACGGCGCAGATGCCGCTCGCGGCGTCGAGCAGGGTCGCGCCCGGATCGATACCGAGTGCGAGCGCCATGCGCCCGGTACGCCGGCCGGCATCGATCACCAGCACGTCCCGGCCGACGGCAACCAGCGCCGAAGCGAGATTGAGCAGCAGCTCGGAGAGTTCGCCGACGGGCGCCGCCGACTGGATCGAGACGATGCGCCGCGATCCGCCTTCGAGCAGCCGGCGCAGGCCGGTCGCCTGGTCGTTGCCGTTGTGGATCACCGCTTACCTACCGGCGCCAGGGCGCGTATCGCCGTTCGTGCGCGGCACCATCACGAGCGGCAACTCGTCGTCCTGGAGCAGGAACGACTCGTGATCGCGCTGCTGCCGCAGGGCGCGTGACACCAGATAGCCGCGGTTGGCGATATGGAGGTCTTCCGGTACGCGCTGGCCGCTGGCGATGTAGTACAGCGGCAGCTTGTGGCGCACCACCGTGTCAAGCGTCGCGCCGAGCGTGGCAGCCTCGTCGACCTTGGTCAGGATGCAGCCGGCCAGGCCGGTGCCGCGATAGGCCCGCACCACTTCCGAGAGAGTTTCGCCGGTCGAGGTAGCGCTCAGGCACAGCAGGCGCTTGAGATCGCCACCGGCGGCGGTGAGCATGGCGAGCTGCTCGGCCACCATCTGGTCGCGCTGGCCGACGCCCGCGGTGTCGATGAGCACCATGTGCTTGCCCTTGAGTTCCTCCAGTGCGATCGCGAGTTCGCCGTCGTCCTTCACCGCGTGGACCATGACGCCGAGAATCTTGCCGTAGATGCGCAGCTGTTCGTGCCCGCCGATGCGGTAGCCGTCGGTGGTGATCAGCGCGAGACGGCCGGGACCGTGTCGCATGACGTAGCGCGCAGCCATCTTGGCCACCGTGGTGGTCTTGCCCACACCGGTGGGCCCGACCAGCGCGTACACGCCGCCGGCATCGAGCATCTGGTCTTCGGGGCCGGCGGTGGTCAGGTTGCGTTCGAGCACGCCGTGCACCCACTCGCGACCGCTGGCAATGGTGCCGCCAACGGGCATCTTTTCGATGATCTTGCGCGCGAGGCCGGCGCTGAAGCCGGCGGCCAGCAGTTCGCGCAGTACCGCCGACTTGGCCGGCTCGCGCCGCGCCGTCGTTTCCCAGGCGAGTTCGGCCATCTGATTCTCGAGCACGCCGCGCATCGTGCGGATCTCGCTCATCATCAGCGCGACATCGTTGCCCGCCCGTGCGGTGGCGGCCGGCGCCGGTGCCGGTACCGCCGGATGCGCCTTCAGCGCGCCCGCCAGGCTGCCGGCCTGATGCCGCTCGGGCCGCTCGGGCCGCTGGCGCCGCACCACCGGGGGCACCGGCGACGCGGCGTCACGTTCCGGGGCGATCGGCAATGGCGCGAGCGTCTGTCGCCCGAACGGCGCGAGCGAGGCGATGTCCGCGCCCGCCAGCGCGAGAATCTCGACGCCACCGTCGACCGCGCGGTTGGACAGGATCACGGCGTCAGGGCCCAGCAACTCCTTGACCTTGCGCAAGGCGTCACGCGATGTGGGGGCGGTGAATTGCTTGATGTTCATGCGGGGGCTCCAACGAGCGAGGTGACGCGGATGGTTCGGGATTCAGGGAGTTCGGACTGCGACAAGACCTTGAGTTGCGGCAGCGAGCGACGCAGGAAACGCGACAGCAACGCCCGCAGCGGCGCCGACACCACCAGCACCGGCGTGAGACCCATCTGCTCCTGCTGCCGGGTGGCCTGGCCGGCTTGTTCCAGCAGCGTGTCGGCGAGGCCGGGCTCGATACCGGCGCCGTCGGTTGCGCTGCTTTGCAGCGCCTGCATCAACAGCCGCTCCAGACGGGCATCCAGGGTCATCACGGCCAGGTCGCTCGCGGTCGGGAACAACTGCTGCACGATGGCGCGGCCCAGCGCCACGCGCACCAGAGCGGTGAGCTCGTTCGGGTCCTGCTGGCGCGGGGCGTGCTCGGCCAGGGTCTCGATGATCGAGAGCATGTCCCGGATGTGCACGCCTTCGGCCAGCAGGTTCTGGAGCACTTTCTGCAGCGTCGCCACCGGAATCAGCTTCGGCACGAGATCGTCGATCAGACGCGGCGAATCCTTGGCGATGTGGTCGAGCAGGTGCTGGACTTCGGTGCGGCCGAGCAGTTCGGCGGCATGCAGGGTGATGAGGTGGTTCAGGTGGGTCGCGATGACGGTGCCGGGGTCGACCACGGTGTAGCCCAGCACCTGGGCCTGGTCGCGCAGGGCGGCCTCGATCCAGACCGCGGGCAATCCGAACGCGGGATCGGTGGTGGCCTGCCCCACCAGCGGGCCGCTCACCATGCCGGGGTCGATCGCCAGATACTGGCCCGTATGCGCCTCGCCGTTGCCGATCTCCACGCCCTTGAGCGTGATGCGGTAGGCCGAGGGCTTGAGTTCGAGGTTGTCGCGGATATGGACCGGCGGCGACAGGAATCCGACCTCCTGCGCGAACTTGCGGCGGATGCCCTTGATCCGGCGCAGCAGCTCGCCGCCCTGCGCCTGGTCGACCAGCGGGATCAGCCGGTAACCAACTTCGAGTCCGAGCGCGTCCACCGGCACCACGTCCTGCCAGCTCGCCTCTTCCAGTTCGTTGTTCGCCGCCGATGCGGCCGATGGGTCCGATGGCTTGGCGGCATCCGCGCGCTGTTTGAGCAGCCAGGCACCACCGCCGAGCGCAGCGGCGAGAATGCCGAAGGCAAAGTGCGGCATCCCCGGGATCATGCCCATGCCGCCGATGATCGCGGCGGTCATCGACAGCACCTGCGGCTTGGCGAAGAGCTGGTTGACCAGTTGGGTGCCGGTGTCCTGGCCGCTGCCCACACGCGACACCACGACACCCGCCGCGGTGGAGATGATCAGCGCCGGAATCTGCGCCACCAGGCCGTCACCGATCGCGAGCAGCGTGTAGTTGCGCAGCGCCATGCCGAAGTCGAGGTCGTGCTGCACCATCCCGACCACGAGCCCACCGACGATGTTGATGACCGTGACGAGAATGCCGGCCACGGCATCGCCACGCACGTACTTGCTCGCGCCGTCCATCGCTCCGTAGAACTCGGCCTCCTGCGACACCTCCGCCCGGCGCTGCCGCGCCTCGGCCTCGGCGATCAGGCCCGCGTTGAGATCGGCGTCGATCGCCATCTGCTTGCCGGGCATCGCGTCGAGAGTGAAACGCGCACCGACTTCCGCGATCCGGCCGGCGCCCTTGGTGACCACCACGAAATTGACGATGGTCAGGATGATGAACACCACGATGCCAACGGTGTAGTTGCCGCCGATCAGGAAATGTCCGAAGGCTTCGATCACCTTGCCGGCCGCGTCCGGACCGGTGTGCCCTTCGGTCAGCACCACCCGGGTCGAGGCCACGTTGAGCGACAGCCGCAGCATGGTCGACAGCAGCAGCACCGTGGGAAACGCGAGGAAGTCGAGGGGCTTCATCGTGTACAGGCTGGTGAGCAGGACGATGATCGCGAGCGCGATGTTGAAGCTGAAGAACATGTCCAGCACCATCGGCGGCAGCGGCAGCACCATCATCGCAAGCATCATGATGATGAGCAGCGGCGCCGCGGCGGTGCGCGCGGCGGCACCGTTTAACCAGGCGGGCAAGGTGATGCCGTTCATGCCGTCGCCGCGATGGCGGCCGGGTCGAGGTCCACGGGAACGTCGATCGCGGTCGGCGGCATCGGGCGCACGCCGCTGCCGCCGCGGAACGCGCGGAGCTGGAACACGTAGGCCAGCACTTCGGCCACGGCCGTGTACAGCGCCTGCGGAATCTCGTCGCCGAGTTCGGCGTGGCGATACAGCGCCCGGGCGAGCGGCGGGGCTTCGAGCAACGGAACACCGGCGGCCACGCCGAGCTCCCGGATCTTCGCGGCGATCTCGTCGGCGCCCTTGGCAACCACGCGCGGGGCCCGAGCAACGCCTTCGTCGTACTTGAGCGCGACCGCGAAGTGCGTCGGATTGGTGACGATCACATCGGCCTTCGGCACCTCGGACATCATCCGGCGCCGCGCCATCTCGCGCTGCCGCGCGCGGATGCGTGACTTGATCTGCGGGTCGCCGTCGCTCTCCTTGGTTTCCTGGCGGATCTCCTCGCGCGTCATCTTGAGCTTGCTGGCGTGATGCCAGAGCTGATAGGGCGCATCGATCACGGCGATGAGCAACAGACCGCTGCTGATGGCAATGAAGCTCACCAGCAGCAGTTCACAAAGGTGGGCGCTACCCTCGTCCGGCGGCTCGAGGGCGAGGCCGAGCAACGCATCCCTCTGGCTCATCGCAACGGCAACCGCGATACCACCGACGATGACGGTCTTGCCGATCGCCTTGGCGAGTTCGACGGCGGCGTGCGTGGAGCAGATGTTGCCGATGCCGGTGAACGGCGACAGGCGGCTCAACTTGGGGGCGAAGGCCTTGGCGGTGAAGACCCAGCCGCCGAGCAGCACCGGGGCCAGCACGGCGACCGCCACGACCAGCAGCGCGAGTGGCGCGAACGCGAGCAGGACACTGCCCAGGTTCGCGCCGAGATGGTTCAGCAGCAACTGGCTGTCGAAGGCGAGCGCGTGATCAAAACTCAGGCCGTCGGTCAACGACTGATCGAGGCTGCGCATCAGCGAGCGTCCGGTGAACCAGAAAGCGCCGCCCATCGCGAGCAGGGTCACGCAAGTCGACAGTTCGCGTGACCGCGGGACGTCGCCTTCCTCGCGCGCCTTTTCCAGGCGCTTGGGGGTCGCCGATTCGGTCTTTTCGAGATCGCTGCTGCCTTCGGCCATCGCCGACTCCTGGTGAGACGCAGTGCCAGCCGGGAACTACCCGGCCGGGGCACTACCCGACGATCAGGATTGTGGCGACAGCGCGGCGATCGGCATCGCCGGAGCAGGTGCGGAAAGCGGCGTCAGTTCGGCCGCTGGAGCGAGTGCCTAACGAACCGTGGAGGAGACTTGCGCCACCGTGGCGGGCGCCACGACGGCCGAGGTTCTGGCAGGCAACGCTTCGGGCAAAGCGGTACCGATCGGAACCGAGGGTGCGCCGGGCGTCTTGCCGGGGTTGCCCGACCCGGCGGCCACGCCGCGGACCGTTGGCGCCGCGCCGTCTGCGGTGGTGGGAACATTCCCGGCATCGAGGCTGCCGCCGTCCTTGGCCGCCGCCTCCTCCGCTTTCTTGTTCATGACGATGATGCTGATGCGCCGATTGATCGGGTTGAGCGGATCACTCTTGTCGAACAGAACGGCGGACGACAGGCCCACGACACGGACGATCTTCTCGTCGCCGAGTCCGCCGCCGATCAGTTCGCGGCGCGATGCATTGGCGCGGTCGGCCGACAGTTCCCAGTTGCTGTAGCCCTTGTTGCCGCTGGCGTAGGGTGTCGCGTCGGTATGGCCGGAGAGGCTGATCTTGTTGGGCACCTCGTTCAGCACCAGGGCGATCTCGCGCAGGACACCGCGCGTGTAGAGCTGCAGGTCGGCACGGGCCAACTCGAACATGGGCCGGTTCTGCTCATCCACGATCTGAATGCGCAGGCCCTCGCTGGTGATGTCGATCAGCAGTTGTTTCTTGAACTGCCGCAGCGTCGGACTGGCATCGATCGCCGCTTCGAGGCGCACCTTCAGTGCCTTGAGCCGCTCGGCTTCCTCGCGCTCGAGCATGGCCTGGGCCGACTTGACCGTGTAGGTCTTCTCCTCCGCGGGAATCTCGCCCTTTTTGATCTGGCCGGTGCGGCGGGTCAGGTCCTTGCCGCCGCCCGGGATCACGCTCGACGCATCGCCGCTGCCCGACCCGCCCTGCATCGCTACCTTGAGCGGCGTCTGGAAATAGTCGGAGATGCCGTTGAGATCGCCCTTGGTGGTCGAACCCAGCAGCCACATCAGCAGAAAGAACGCCATCATCGCCGTCACGAAGTCGGCATAGGCGATCTTCCACGCGCCACCATGATGGCCGCCGGCGACCTTCTTGATGCGCTTGATGATGATCGGGCGCGGCGCCTCCGTGCTGGCCATGATCGCTGCGTCCGCCCGGGGCGCCTAGCGCGCCTTGGCCTGCTTCACGTGCCCTTCGAGCTCGCTGAAGGTCGGCCGCTCGGTCGAGTACAGCACCTTGCGTCCGAATTCCACCGCCACCGCCGGGGCATAGCCGTTGAGACTCGCGAGCAGCGTGGCCTTGATGCAGTGGTACACCTTGGTCGACTCGTGCAGCTTCTGTTCCAGCAGCGCGGCGAGCGGACCAACGAAGCCGTAGGCGAGCAGGATTCCCAGGAACGTGCCCACCAGCGCGTGAGCGATGAGGATGCCCAGTTCGGCCGGCGGCAGGCCGACCGACTCCATGGTGTGCACCACGCCCATCACCGCCGCGACGATGCCGAAGGCCGGCAGGCCGTCGCCGAGCTTGGCGATGCAGTGCACCGGCACCTCGCCTTCGTGGTGATGGGTGTCGATCTCGTTGTCCATGAGATTCTCGAACTGGATCGGATCGATGTTTCCCGAGACCATCAGGCGCAGGTAGTCGGTGATGAACTCGACCACGTGGTGGTCGGCGAGCACGTTCGGATACTTGCCGAACAACGCGCTCTTCTCGGGCTCCTCGACATCGCCCTCGATCGACATCAGACCTTCCTTGCGAACCTTGGTGAGGATCTCGTACAGCAGCGCCATGAGCTCCATGTACAGCGCCTTGGTGAATTTCGAACCCTTGAACAGGGTGGGCAGCGCCTGGAGCGTTGCCTTGCAGGCCTTCGGGTTATTGCCGACGAAAAACGCGCCCAGCGCACCGCCGCCGATCATGAGCAGTTCGACCGGCTGGAACAGCGCGCCGAGATGCCCGCCCGCGAGCGCGAATCCGCCAAAGACGGCGATCACGACAACCACATATCCGACGATTACTAGCATGTTGGGCCGATGTGCCACGACGACGCCGACCACGTCGCCACAGCAAGAGGGTTGATGTGGGTTGCTGCCCGTCCGGCACCGCCGCGCAGCGCTCGGATCCTTCCCACGAAGTTACGACGATCGCCCGGCAAACTTGAGTAGCGCTAACCCTCCGCCGTCGAGCGCATGCGCCATCCGCGCAGGGTCCCGCCGCGCAATCCAGGCACATCGACGGCGATGTCGGGCGGCGCGTCGGGGACCGGAAACACGAGACTCAGAAACAGGCTGCCGGGCATCATTTCCTGCTGCGCCTTGCGCCACAGGGCGGGCATCGCCGCGGGCGACAGGAACGCGAACACCACGTCGTAGTCGCCCAGGTTCAGGCGTCGATAGTCGATGCGTCGGAAACGGGCGGCGCTACGGCTCCACCGGACTCGCAGGACACTCGCCAGCCAGGGCAGCGGCGCGAGTTCGACGCCGAGCACAATGCTGTCGGCGCGCGTTGCCGCGAGGTTGAGTACCAGACCTCCCATGCCGCTGCCAACGTCGACGAACCGGATCGGTTGTTGCCGTGGCAGCAGTCGTCCGACGGCCTCCCAGACCGCGGGGCTAGAGGGATACAGCGGCACCTGCGTACGGTAGGTCGACCAGTAGAAACCCGCCAATACCAGAAACGCCACCAGGAACAATCCGGGTGGCAGGTGCGCGGCCGTGGCGAGCACGACGGTCGGCGCAAAGCCGAGCTGGATCACCGCCCACCAGGGCGCGAGTCGCAGCGCCCAGCCGATCGATGCCGCGAGCAGCGCCTGGGCCGCGCAGAGCGGTATCGGCCCGACCCCCGCGCCACCGAACGCCACCGATGATTTCGCGATCAGCACAACGATCGCCAGCGCGGTTACCTGCGCGACCAGCGCCCGCACCCAGGGAGGCACCTGGTCGAGCACCAGCGCCGGGACCGGCGATTCAGCGACCGGTTTCACCGCGGGCGTGCCGGCTGATGAGCCGGTGATCAGGCCGCGAGCGGAACGTACTGGAGCGCGGCTTCGCGCGCCTTGCGGGTCTTGCCCGCGCGCGACGGCATGTGGCACAGCCCGCAGGCATAGTCGCGATGCAGATCGAGCGCGTTGACGACGAAACTGCCCCGGCAGCGGGTGCAGCAGGCGGTCGTGAGCATGCGGCTCTCGACGAAGCGGATCAGGGTCCAGGCGCGCGTGAGCGACAGCACCGCCTCCTCGCCCGCGTCAGGCGGCATCTGCTCAAGATAGAGCTGATAGGCCTTCATGATCGCCTCGATGCCGCTCACGTGCGCGTGCTGCACGAGATATCCGTGAATGCCGAGGAACAGCGAGGAATGGATGTTGGGTTGCCAGGTGGTGAACCAGTCGGTCGAGAACGGCAGCATGCCCTTGGGCGGTGAGACGTGCCGCATTTCCTTGTACAGCTTGATCAATCGCTCGCGGGACAGCGAGGTCTCGGACTCGAGCAACTGCAAGCGCGCGCCGAGACGAATGAGTTCGATGGCCAGCTGGATTTCCTTCGCTTCCGACATCACGCTGTTACGGGTCATGGTGTGCTCGATTCGCTTTCGGGTTGCGGGGTGGGCTGGTCGGCGTCGAACCAATGCCGGCCTTATGCGATGTCTTCGACCGGTTGCCCGGCCATCAGGATCGCGGCATGGCAGTGCGCCAGCGCACGGTCCTTGTTGTAGCCGGTGAGCATGCCGAGGATCGCGTGGTCGTCGAAGCGGAAGCGGATCAGCATCATGTTGGTGCCGGCGAGCTTCAGCAGTTGCGCATTCGACAGGCCTTCGAGCATCACCGCGAGCTCGTCGCTGACGCCGAGCCGGAAAATGGCGGCGGCGCGATCGGCACGGATCATCTGCTGCGCGAGCATGAGGTAGCTCAGGTTCGCGTCACGAATTTCGGCGGAGATTTCGGTGGCGTTCATCGGACGATCCTTCTCGTGGCGCTGGCGGCGGGAAGCCGTTCGGCATGAGAAGGATCGTGCGCGCCAGGGCGGCGCGCGCCTAGCGGAGCCATTCCGCTTTTGGCGTAGGCTGTCGCCGAACAGTCACGTCGGGTTTTGTCCTACAACGCGGCCATGCCCACCATCGCGGCTGCGCGGGGCGCAGCCGGCGACGATCAGGTCAACGGGCGTTGCGGAGCGGGTGTCGCCGGTGCTACCGCGTCACGGGCGGGTCTTCACGGGGAGATCGAACAATGGGAGGAGCCTTTCCGATGCCTGGGTGCGAGCCGGGTACTCGCTGATCTCCCAGGTAACGGCAACGCCGCGCGAGACTTTAGGGCGACATCGAGGCCGACCGGCCGCCATCGCCGCCGGCGATCGGAAGACGAAGCGTCGGCGACGGGTTACCGGCCGCTCATGGCTTGGCCCGCGAGCCCGAGGCCCTGCTCCAGCAGCCGCACCATCGGGGTCGCCATGGTCGGTAGCACCAGCGCGACCATCACGATGCCGACCGTGAGTGTGAGCGGAAAGCCGATGCCGAACAGGTTCAATTGCGGCGCGGCACGGGTCAGGATGCCGAGCGCGATGTTGGTGATGAGCAGTGCCGCCACGATCGGCAGTGACAGCTGCACACCGGCCGAGAAGACATACCCGCCCCATTGCGCGATGCGCCAGAACGCCTCCGGGGCGGGCGCAGCACCGCCGATCGGCAGGTCGTGGAAGCTTCGCACCAGCGTCGCGAGCAGCAGCAGATGACCGTCGATCGCGAGGAAGACCAGGGCCATCAGTAAAGTGAGAAAGGTGTTCAGAGGTATCGATTGCCCCTGGGTCGTCGGATCGAAGAAGGCCGCGAAGCCCAGCCCCATGGTCATCCCGGCGACCTCACCGGCGAACTCGACGGCAGCGAACACGATCCGCATGGCGAAACCCATGGCGAGCCCGATGACGAGTTGCTGACCGATGAGCATCAAGCCGCCGAGCGAGAGCGGATCGAAACCGGTGATCGACGGCAGCGTCGGCGCCACGATCACGGCGAGCAGCACGCCAAGTCCGATCTTGACCCGTGCGGGTGTCACCGTGTGCGCGAAGACCGGGGCGATGGCCATCAGGCCGAGGATGCGCACCATTGGCAGCAGCAGCCCCGCGACCCAGGCGGCGAGCTGCGCGCCGTCGATGTTCACCATCCGGAAATCAGCCTGGGGGTGCCGAACGCAGAGTGGTGCGCAGCGAAGGGGCAGCGCGGCCTGGGGGTGTGGAACGAAGGGAGCATCTGAAGCGAAGGGGCCCCATCCACAGGGTCCCCCGAGGAATGGGGCGCCCCCTCGAGGGGGAAGGCGCAGCGCAGCGCAGCCTGGGGGTGGGCGTCACCTCTTAGTTCACCATGCCCGGGATGCCGGCCAGCACCTGGCGCATGTAGTCGAGCATCACCGTGAGCATCCACGGCCCGGCCAGCACCAGGGTGACGAAGATCGCCACCAGCTTGGGAATGAACGACAGGGTCGCCTCGTTGATCTGCGTCGCCGCCTGGAAGATGCTCACCAGCAGGCCGACCACAAGCGCCACGATCAGCAGCGGCGCGGCGACCATCAGCGTCACCTCCATCGCCTGCCGGCCGATCGTCATCACGTTTTCCGGAGTCATCGGGCGTTCTCTCTCGTCAAACGAAGGGGCAGCGCCCACAGGGTCCCCCGAGGAATGCCGCGCCCCCTGGAAGTGCCGAGCGAAGGGACTTCGGCAACGAAGGGACCCCGCCCACAGGGTCCCCCGAGGACGGGGCGCCCCCTCGAGGGGGAAGGCGCAGCGCAGCGCAGCCTGGGGGTGGGCGTCATGTAACAAAGCTTTGGGCGAGCGAGCCGATGAGCAGGTTCCAGCCATCGACCAGCACGAACAGCATCAGCTTGAACGGCAGCGCCACGATGGCTGGTGAGACCATCATCATGCCCATCGACATGAGCACGCTCGCGACCACCATGTCGATGATGAGAAACGGGATGAAGATCGCGAACCCGATCTGGAACGCGGTCTTGAGTTCGCTGGTGACGAATGCCGGGACCAGGATGCGCAGCGAGATGTCGTCCGGGCCGTTCCACTTCGGCGCATTGCCCAGCTTCGCGAACAGCGCCAGGTCGGTCTCGCGGGTCTGCTTGAGCATGAAGGTCTTGAGCGGTGCCGCGCCCTTGTCGAGCGCCTCCGTCATCGAGATGCGGTTTTCCGACAGCGGCTGCCAGGCTTCGCTGTAGACGCGGTCGAAGGTCGGCCCCATCACGAACAGCGTGAGAAAGAGCGACAGGCCGATCATGACCTGGTTCGGCGGTGCGCTCTGGGTGCCGAGAGCCTGGCGCAGCAGCGACAGCACGATGATGATGCGGGTGAAGCTGGTCATCATCAGGACGGCCGCCGGTAGCAGCGACAGCGCCGTGAGTAGGAGCAGCGTCTGCAGGCTGAGCGAATAGGTCTGCCCACCGCCGGGACCGGGCGTGCTGGTGAAGGCCGCGAGGCCCGAGGGTTCGGCCCAGGCGGCGCCGGTCGCGAGCACACCGGCCAGCAGCACGAAGCGGCTATTTCCCATGGCGACGCTCCAGGCTCTGCCGCAGCCAGGCAGCGAAGTTTCCGCCCGTGGGAACGGCTGCCGTGCCAGCGGCGATCTCGCGTTTTGGCATGGTGCCGAGCGCGTTGACGCGCCCGGGCGCGACGCCGATCACCATCCACTGATCGCCGACCTCGACCACGACGACCCGCTCACGACCGCCGAGGCTGGCGCCACCGATGATGCGCACCGGTGCCATGCCGGTTGCACGCGCGACACCGGAGCGCTTCAGTGCCCATGCCGCCGCGGCCATCAGGGCAAGCACCACCACCAGACCCAGAAACACCTGGATCAGGCTGCCGGTCGGGGACACCGCCGCGGTGGCGGTTTCGGTTGCGGCCGCGGTACCGCCCGGCGCCAGGGCGATCAGGGCGATCAGGGCGATCGGGCGCATCACGTGTTCAGCTTGTGGATGCGTTCGGACGGCGTGATGATGTCGGTCAGGCGGATGCCGAAGCGGTCATTCACGACCACCACCTCGCCCTGGGCGATCAGACAACCGTTGACGAGCACATCCATCGGTTCGCCCGCGAGGCCGTCGAGTTCGACCACCGAGCCCTGTGCCAGATGCAGCAGGTTCTTGATCGCGATCTTGGTGCGACCGAGTTCGACGCTCAACTGCACCGGAATGTCGAGGATCAGGTCGAGGTCGCGCGGACCCTCGGTGCGTGGTCCGGAGCCGGACAGCTCGCGGAAGGTCGCGGGACTCGCGGCCGGCGCGGCGGCGGCGTCGCCGCCATGCTCGATCTCGGTATCCCAGGGTTCTTCGGCGGGCACGGCGGTGGTGGTGGTGGTGGTGGTGGTGGTGGGCTCAAGCATTCTGGTCTCTGGGAGTGGGTTCGGAGGAAGGTTGCGTGAGCATGCGTTCGACCCGCAACGCATATTTTCGGTTGGAGATGCCGTAGCTGCATTCGAACACCGGCACGCCGTTGACGGTCGCCTGCACGGTCTGGGGAATCGACAGCGGCAACACATCGCCGGCCTTCAGACGGGTGATGTCACCGATGCGCAGCCGGGTGGTGCCGAGCTGGGCGACCAGTTCCACGATGGCGTTTTGCACCTGCTGCGACAACATCTTCACCCAGCGCTCGTCCACCTCCATCGTCTCGCTTTGCATGGTGCTGGCCAGAACGTCGCGGATCGGCTCGACCATCGCATAGGGGGTGCAGATGTGCATCTGCGCCGACACCACGCCGACGGTGATGGTCAGGCTGGTCACCACCACCACCTCGTTCGGCGTGGCGATGTTGGCGAATTGTGTCTGCATCTCGGCACGGATGAACTCGAACTCGAGCGGATACACCGACTCCCACGACTTGCCGTAGGTGTCGAAGACGATGTCCAGCACGCGACGGCTGATGCGCTGCTCCGTCTGCGTGAATTCCCGGCCCTCGGCGCGAAAATTGAAACGGCCATCGCCACCGAACAGGTTGTCGACCACCATGCATACGAGGTCGGGTTCGAAGACGATCAGCGCGGCGCCGCGCAGCGGCTTGAAGTGGACCAGATTGAGACTGGTCGGGGTGGTGAGTTCACGCGCGAACTCGCCGTACTTGCACATCCGGATCGGACTCACCGCCACATCCGCGGTGCGCCGCAGGAAATTGAGTAAGCCGATCCGCAGCAAACGGGTGAAGCGTTCGTTGATGATCTCGAGCGTCGGCATACGCCGGCGCACGATGCGCTCATGCGCCGTCAGGTCGTAATTGTGGACACCGGATTCCTCCTCGGTCTCGACCGTGACTTCCTCGTCGGTGCCCACTCCCATGAGCAGCGCATCGAGTTCGTCCTGCGAGAGAACCGATTCGCTCATGAAATCACTGAATCACGAAGGAGGTGAAGAACACGCTGGAGACCTTCTGTGGTTCATGCCTGCCGCCGAAAGGCACCTTGACCTGGGCCACGATCTCATCGGACAGCAGCTTCTTGCCGTCGGAGGTCGAGATTTCGGAGCCTTTCTTCGACGACAGTAGCAGCAGCAGCCGGCTGCGAACTTCCGGCATGTGCAGCTTCAGCAGTTCCGCCTGTTCGTCGTCCTTGACCTGGATAGTCATGGCGACCTGCAGGTACTTCTCGCTTTCTTCCGGCTGCAGGTTGACCACGAACGGCTCCAGCAGGGCGAACACCGGCGGCTTCGACGCTTCCGCCTTCTCGGTTGCTTGCTTCTTGTCTTTTTCACCGTGACCGGCGCTGCTCTGGATATAGAACCATGCGCCGGCGCCACCGCTGGCCAGCACCAGCACCGCGCCAATGGCGATGAACAGCATCTTCTTCGACTTCTTCGCCGGCGCGGCTGCGGCTGGTTCGGGCTTCGCGGGTGCTTTCGCCATGGTGCGTGTCCTCGTTTGTCAGGATGTTGACGACGAATCGATCATGGCCGCGGCGGACGCTGAACCAATGGCGAAACAGAAGGCGTAAGAGCCGACATATCGACGCTTGGAACGACAACCCGCAGTAGCGCTGCAGCGACTGTCTGCTCCCGGCCTCACCCCGCGAGGACGTCGAAAGCGGAGCGCCCCTCCCAAGCGGAGGGGCAGCGCCCACAGGGTCCCCCGAGGACGCTGCGCCCCCTCGAGGGGGAAGGCGCAGCGCAGCCTGGGGGTGCCGAACGAAGGGATCCTTGAAACGGAGGGGCAGCGCCCACAGGGTCCCCCGAGGACGCTGCGCCCCCTTCGAGGGGGAAGGCGGAGCGCAGCGCAGCCTGGGGGTGGGCAACTGTTACGCGAACGTGTCGACCAGGCTGCGACCGGCACGAACCGCGCTGCCGACGGCACGCACCTGAGCCTCTGCGACATCCTGCGCGGTACCACGCGCGCCGCCGCCGTTGCCGCGCGATTGCCGGAAAGCCTGTTGCGACTCGCGCGAATCGGCGCTGACAGTCGCCTCGCGCAAGGTGACGCCGACCTCGCCGAGCATGTCGCGCAAACGCGGCAACGCCGCTTCCAGAGCCTGGCGCACCTCGGGCTGGGTCGCCACGAACATCGCATCCGCCTGGTTGTTGGTCACGCTCAGCACCACCTGCAGCGGACCAAGATCCGGAGGATTGAGCGTGAGCGACGCCGTCTGTTCGTGCGCGCCGGCCATCCACACCACGCGCTGACCGAGCGCGTTGTCCCAGGCGGTCGAGCCGACCCGCGGCGCCAGGCGATCGGCACCGGGAACGGCGAGCGCATGTGCCATCATTGGCGACGGGGCAATCACCGGTGCGCGCAGGCCCTGATCGGGAACGGCCTCCAACGCTATCGAACGCGTGCCCTCGTTCCGGGCGGCATCCTCCGCGACGCGACCGAACGCCGCGGCAAAGCCATCGCCCGAAGTACGGCCGGCACCCGGGCGAGTCGATTTGCCCGATGCGGCCTGGAGATCGACCGCCGCGAGCCCGTCCGCCGCCGCGAGCCCGGATGCCGCCGCGCGCCCGTCCGCCGCCGCGAGCCCGGATGCCGCCGCGAGCCCGGATGCAACGCCATTGCCCGCGAGATCGCCCCCACGCACCGGGCGCAGCGAGGCAGGTCCGCCACCACTCGCCTCCGCCACCGCGTCATCGGCCTTGGCGACGGCAGCCGGCTTCGGCGCCAGGCTGTTGACGAGAGCCAGCAGCTCGTTCGCCGCGGCATTGCCCGCGGGCACTTCGCTGCCGGCTTCCGCGGCTGTCGTGTCGGTCTGTTCCGCGACGCCATCCACATTGTCGTGGGTCGGCTCGGGCTTCGCGCCTACGGCTTCGGTCCTGGCCTCGCCGCCATCCGGTACCGCGGCGTTGGCGCGCCGGTCGTCCGGTGTTCCCTGCTCTTGCAGCCGGGCGCCGTGCTGCGACACCTCACGCGCCAGCACATGGCCGAAACCGGCGGCGTTCGCGGGAGCATTCGCCGATGATGACGACTGCCGTTGCTGCGCCGGTGCCGGCGCCACTGCCGCGATCGGGTTGGTATTCATTGCCGGCGTCTGCATGCTGACCTCGCTGTGTCGATGAAAGTTGTCGGGGTGATGCTGAACGCAATGAACATGGGGGCCGAGCGTGTCAGATCTTCGAACGGTTGCCGGCCCTGCCCGCGTGTTCGTCGCTCTGTTTCTGCTGCTGCCGTGCTTCGCGCGCCTGCGCCTGCCTGTCGTCGCGAGCGACCAGGGTGGTGTAGGACTTCTGGCGCTGCGCGGCCTCGCGCCACGCGTCGCGCGCCACATCGATATCGCTCGCGGCCTTTTGCAGCAGATCGCGCTGACCGTCGATGGCGGCGTCGATCTTGTCGATGAATGCGCGAAAATTGCAGAAGCCGCTCGCGGTCAGGCCCGCGCTCACGCCGGCCTGAAAACGCACCGCGTACTCATCGCGGTAGCGCTGGAGCAGTTCGAGCTTCTGCTCGGCGGTTTGCGCGGCGCCTACCGCGGCGCCCAGCGAGTCGGCCGCCACGTCGCGGCTCTCGCCGGCCAGACGGATCAGCACATCGAGGACCGGCGAGCGCTTCATGAGCGGGGATCAAACACGCCGGCGAGGCGCGCGAGACTGTCGTCGGTCGTTGCGCACTCCTGCATGCCCTGTTGCAGGAACGCCTCGATCCGCGGATACAACGCGACCGCTTCATCGAGCACCGGATCGGCACCGGGCTTGTAGGCACCGACCGCGATCAGATCGCGGTTGCGCTGGTAGCGCGAGACCAGTTGCCTGATCCGCCGCGACAGTTGCTGCTGCTCGGGCGACGTGATCGTGTGCATCGCGCGGCTGATCGATTGTTCGATGTCGATCGCCGGGTAGTGGCCGGATTCCGCCAGCGCCCGGTCGAGAACGATATGACCGTCGAGAATCGCGCGGGCGGCGTCGGCGATCGGATCCTGCTGATCGTCGCCCTCGGTCAGCACCGTGTAGAAAGCCGTGATCGAACCGCCGCCGACCTTGCCGTTGCCCGCGCGCTCGACCAGCGCGGGCAGCTTCGCGAACACCGACGGCGGATAGCCCTTGGTGGCCGGCGGCTCACCGATCGCCAGGGCGATCTCGCGCTGCGCCATGGCAAAACGGGTGAGCGAGTCCATGATCAGCAGCACCGACAATCCTGCGTCGCGAAAATGTTCCGCGATCGCCGTGGCGTAGGTGGCACCCTGCATGCGCATGAGCGGCGGCGCGTCGGCGGGTGCAGCCACGACCACGGCACGCGCCAGACCCTCAGCCCCCAGGATCTGTTCGATGAATTCCTTGACCTCGCGACCGCGCTCGCCAATCAGCCCGACCACGATCACGTCGGCACTGGTGTAGCGCGCCATCATGCCGAGCAACACGCTCTTGCCCACGCCCGACCCGGCGAACAGTCCCATGCGCTGGCCTCGCCCCACCGTCAGCAGCGTATTGATCGCGCGCACGCCGGTGTCGAGCGCCTCGACGATCGGCGCGCGCCCGAGCGGATTCAAGCCGCGGGTATTGAGCGGCGCGCTCTCGCGCGTCTGCAGCGGCCCGAGACTGTCGAGTGGCCGGCCGGCCGCGTCCATGACACGGCCCAGCAGCTCTCGCCCCACTGGCAGATGCCGAGCGCAGTCGCTCGCACGACGCCGCGGATGTTTGACCTCGCCTGGCTTGGGCAGGATCTCGTTGACCTCCACCGGATACACCCGCGCCCCCGGCACCACGCCTTCGACCGCGCTTTGCGGCATGAGAAACAAGCGGTCGTCCTGGAAACCCACGACCTCGGCCTCCAGCCGGGTGCCACCGGACAGCGGCACCGTGCAGGCGCTTCCGACCGGCAGCTTCAGCCCCACCGCCTCCATCACCAGCCCGGCAACGCGCGTGACGCGACCCGACAGTTGCATCGGTTCCACGATCCCGGCGAGTTCGCCGCAGTCGCGCAGATAGGCGGCCCAGCGTGATGGTTCAATCGGCTCGTCAGCGCTCATGTCGGCTGCCCCCATGGGGAAAACGAAGCGCAGCGCTAGGAATTTGGACCGGAGGGCCGCTCGGAAGCGAAGGGGCAGCGCCCACAGGGTCCCCCGAGGACGCTGCGCCCCCTGGAGGGGGAAGGCGAAGCGCAGCGCAGCCCGCGGAATCTGGACCGCAGGGAAGCTCAAAAGCGAAGGGGCCCCGTCCGCAGGGTTCCCCGAGGAACGGGGCGCCCCCTGGAGGGGGAAGGCGAAGCGCAGCGCAGCCTGGGGGTGGACGTCTCATCCCAGCCACGCGTCATCGAGGCCGAGGGCGGCGGCGATGCGCTGCCAGCGGGTCTCGGCGGTCGCATCGATCTGATTGCTGGCGGTGTCGACCCGGCAACCACCTCGCGTCACGTGGGCATCCTCGACGATGCGCCAACCGCCGCCGGCGATCTCATCACCGAGGCGGGCACGCACCAGGGCGGCGTCGTCCGGATTCAGGTGCAGCAGCGCCGGTTGCTGCACCAGGGGCAGATACTCGATGGCCTCGCGCACGATGCCGATCACGAGATCCGGTTTGATCACCAGCGCGCGCTTGAGCATCGCCTTCGACACATCGAGTGACAGCAGCAGCGCCTCATGCGCAATCGCACGATCGGCGATTGCCACTTGCAGCGCGAAGTTCTCGACCAGCGTTCGCAGGTGGTCCACGTCCCGTGCAGCCGCGGCATGACCCGCGGCCAGACCAGCGGCACGGCCTTCCGCAAACCCCGCGGCCAACCCTTCGTTGCGGGCCTCGTCGTGGATGCGCTCGAGCTGTTCCACGGTGGGCAGGTTCGTCAGCGGATCCGGGCTTGCCGCCATTCCCTCGATCTGCTCGCACAGTGCCGACAGCTCCCAGCGCTGCCAGGCCGACATCGATGCGGTCGACGCGGCGCTAGACAAAGGCATCCTCCCCCTTGGCGCCGAGCGCGATCTGACCCTCGTCGGCGAGGCGCCGGACGATCTGCAGGATCTCGCGCTGCTGCGCCTCGACTTCCGATAGTCGCACCGGCCCCTTCGATTCGAGGTCGTCGCGCATCATCTCGGCCGCGCGTTGCGACATGTTCTTGAAGATCTTCTCGCGCAGATCGGAGCCCGCGCCCTTGAGCGCGATGATCAGCGCGTCCGACTGCACCTCGCGCAGCAGCAGCTGGATGCCGCGGTCTTCGATCTCCATGATGTTCTCGAATACGAACATGGCGTCCATCACCTTCTGCGCCAGATCCTCGTCGTAGCTGCGCAGACCTTCGAACACGCTGGCCTCGTTGGCGCCGCCCATGAAGCTGAGAATCTCCGCCGCCGTGCGGATCCCGCCCATCGGCTTCTTCTTGATGTTCTCGTTGCCGGAGAGCAGTTTGGCCAGGGTTTCGTTGAGCTCGCGCAGCGCCAATGGCTGCACCCCGTCGAGCGTGGCAATGCGCAGGATCACCTCCTTGCGCAGCCCGTCCTCGCAATGGTTCAGGATCTCGCAGGCATGGTCGCGATCCAGGTGGACCAGGATGGTGGCGATGATCTGCGGGTGCTCGTGCCCGATCAGCTCGGCCACCATCTGCGGCTCGAGCCACTTGAGGCTCTCGATGCCGCTGGTTTCGTTGCCATTCAGGATCCGGCTGAGTAGCGTCGAAGCCTCATCGCCGCCCAGCGCCTTGGTGAGCACGTTGCGGATGTAGTTGTCCGCGTCCAGACCGAACGACGGCACCCGTTCGGCTTCGGCGGCGAACTCGGCGAGCACTTCCTCCACATCGTTGTACGCGACGGCCTTCATGCCGGCCATGGCGTGGCCGAGCTTCTGCACTTCGCGCGGCGCGAGCAGCTTCATCACCTCGACCGCCTCGTCCTCGCCCAGGGCGAGCATCAGGATCGCGCTCCTCTGGATGCCGCTGTCAATCATTGCCGCCGATCCAGTTCTTGACCACGCTCGCCACCACTTTCGGGTCGGACTTGGCGAGCTGCTTGGCAGCGGTCAGGTTGGCCAGGTAGGAGTTGGGTGGCGGATCATCCTTCCGGACCAGGACGCCGTCCCGGATCTCGGTTTTTTCGCCAGCGGCGCCGTCCTCGCCGGCAGGCGCGGGCAGCGCCGCCATGGCCTTGGCATCCTGGGCGTCCTGGGCGTCCTTGCCACTCAGCCGACGCAGCATCGGGCGCAGATGCCAGAAAAACAGATAGCAGAGCACACCGCCGATCAGCACATAACGACCGACCTCCTTGCCGGTCTGCAAGGTCTCGGGCTGCTTCCAGATCGGCAGCGCCGGCACGGTTTCGCGCGGCTCCCGGGCGAATTGGCTGTTGACCACATTGAGCGAGTCGCCCCGATCCGCGTTGAAGCCCATCGCCTGCTTGACCAGTTCCGTGATCTGGGTCTTCTCGGTCTCGGTCAGCGGCTTCAGAGTGACCTTGCCGGCCGGGTCGATTTCACGGCGATAGTTGACGACGACCGCAACGGTGAGACGCTTGATTCCGCCCTTGGGCTGCTGGGTATAGCGGACCGTCTTGTCGACTTCGTAGTTGACGGTCGAATCCTTGCCGGTGCTGGTTGGCACCGGTGGTGTTGCCGGTGCGCTGGCTGCCGCACCGGGCACAGCCGGATTGGCGCCCGGAGCGGGCGCATTGATCGGCGCCGTGGACGGCGACGGCGGCTGGTTCGACAGCGCGCCGGGAACGCCGCCCGCCCCGGCACCGTTGGCATTTTGCGACTCGCTGCTCTGCTGGCTGCGGATCGCCATCGCGTCCGGCTGCTGATTCGGCTTGTACACCTCGACCGCCTGCTCGCTGTGCGAGAAATCCACGTCCGCGGTGGCCTCGGCGTGCACGTTGTCGGCACCGACCATCGGCGTGACGATCGACTCCACTCGCTTGATGATGTCCATCTGTAGCGCGTGCACGTATTTCAGTTGCGCCGGATCGAGCCCGCCGGCGTCGGCGCCATTGCCGGTGTCGGAAAGCAATGCCCCGGTCTGATCGACCACGGTCACGTTCTGCGGCGGCAGGTCCGGCACGCTGCTGCCGACCAGGTGCACGATCGCGCTGACCTGCGCCCGATCCAGCGAGCGTCCCTGAAACAGACTCAGCAGCACGGAGGCGGTCGGTTTCTGCTGGTCCCGCACGAACACGGACGACTTCGGCATCGCCAGATGCACCCGCGCACCCTGGACCGCCGACAGGGTCTGGATCGAGCGAGCGAGCTCGCCTTCGAGCGCACGCTGATAGTTGACCTGCTCGAGGAACTGCGAGGTACCGAGCTTCTGATTCTCGAGCAATTCGAACCCGAGGTTTCCGCCCTTGGGCAGACCCTGCGCCGCGAGCCGCAGGCGCACGTCGTATACCTTGTCGGCCGGCACCAGAATCGCCCCGCCGCCTTCCGAATACCTGTGCGGGACATTCATCTGCTCCAATGCCGCCACGATGGCGCCGCCGTCACGGTCGGCGACGTTCGCGAACAGAATCTTGTAATCGGGCTGCTGGCCCCACATCCACACCCCGGCCATGATGGCGGCGACCAGCGCGACGCCGAGCAGCAGGAGCAGCTTCTGTCCGCCGGGAAACCGCAGGTTACCGAGCAGCGGCGCGCCGCGGTCCACCACGGTGGCGCTCACGGCAATACTCCCGGGCAAAGAAGACGATGACTGGCGGCTGCTGACACGAGGCTCCCGGACGCGTTGGCGGTATCTGGACAGCGCTCATTGTCGGCACCCCGGCCTGGGGTCAATGCGGCGAGGAGAGCGGGTTTTCCCGACCTGATCGGCGCGGTGGCCACCACCGCGGCCGGCTATCGTGACACTGCTGTCACGAGCCCTCCGGGGCACCACCATCATCACGGGAGATCGGGTTGAAGACGCCGATGATCGACGGCTCGCGCATCGAGTCGATGCTGGCCCAGATTCGTGCTGCCCAGGCGCACGCTGCGGGGGCTGCATCCGCCCCGGTGGCGCCACCAGCGTCCGGGGCACCCGCCAAACCCGGCTTCGCCGATGCCCTGAAGGCCTCGCTCGATCAGGTCAACAACACCGAGCAGGCCGCGGGCCGTGCCCAGGAACGCTTCGCGCTGGGCGACGACAAGGTCAGCCTGTCGGACGTCATGATCTCGATGCAGAAATCGAACATCGCCTTCCAAGCCACGATCCAGGTACGCAACCGCCTGGTATCGGCTTATCAAGACATCATGAACATGCCGATGTAAAACGTCCCCCCCAGGCTGCGCTGCGCTCCGCCTTCCCCCCCGAGGGGGCGCAGCGTCCTCGGGAAACCCTGTGGGCGCTGCCCCTTCGCGCCGGCCTGTCCCTTCGTTCAAGATCTCCAGGCTGCGCTGCGCTCCGCCTTCCCCCCGAGGGGGCGCCCCGTTCCTCGGGGGACCCTGCGGGGGTGACGCCCACCCCCAGGCTGCGCTGCGCTTCGCCTTCCCCCCGAGGGGGCGCAGCGTCCTCGGGGGACCCTGTGGGCGCTGCCCCTTCGCTCACGAGAAAGCCTTCGTTCGCCAAGGCTGGCGGCTTGGTAACGATCAGTTGCCGTGTTGAACTGCTACGTTACCCCCTCGTCCGGGCTGGCTGGCGGCGCGCGCATCGAATCCGGCTGCGGCGAGGGCATCGATGACTTGCTGCGCGTGCGCGAAGCCGCGCGTCTCAAGAACGAATTCGACGGCCGTTTCCTGCAACGCGAGATCGGTGAAGGCGCGCTGATGGTGCACCTCCTCGATGTTGGCGCTGGCCTCGGCGATGGTGGCGGTGACGCGGGCCAGCGATCCGGGCAGGTCGCGCAGCGTCACCACGATGCGGCTCAGGCGCCCGGTGCGCACCATGCCGCGCTGGATCACATCCGCCAGCGTGAGCGGATCGATGTTGCCGCCGCACAGCACCAGCCCGACACGCTTGCCGGCGAATCGCGCCGGATGCCGCAACAGCGCCGCGAGGCCGACACCGCCGGCGCCCTCGACCACCGTCTTTTCGACTTCGAGCAGCAGCAGGATGGCGGCCTCGATGTCGCCTTCATCCACCAGCAGCACCTCGCTGACCAGACGGCGCACGATCCCGAGCGTCAGGCGCCCGGGTTCCTTGACGGCGATGCCATCGGCGAGGGTGCTGGTACCGAACGCGGCGGGCGTTCCGTCGAGGGCACAGCGCATCGACGGGAAACGCGCGGCCTGCACACCGACGATATCGATGCCCGGTTTGATGGCCGTTGCAGCGACGGCGATCCCGGAGATCATCCCGCCGCCGCCGATCGGCACGACCAGCGTATCCATCTCGGGCCACGCCGCCAGCATTTCGAGGGCGATGGTGCCCTGCCCGGCGATCACGGCCGGATCATCGTACGGATGAACCAGTGTGAGCCGCCGCGCGGCGCCGATCTCGAGCGCGTGTGCCTTGGCCTCGTCGAAGTTGCCTCCCACGAGAATGACCTCGGCGCCATGGCTGCGCGTCTGCTCCACCTTCACGTTGGGTGTGAAGCGCGGCATGACGATGACCGCTGGTATGCCGAGGCGTGCGGCGTGATAGGCCACGCCCTGGGCATGATTGCCGGCCGACACCGCGATCACGCCGGCCGAACGCTGCGCGGCATCGAGCGTGACCAGCTTGTTCAGGGCGCCACGCTCCTTGAACGATGCCGTGAACTGATGGTTCTCGAACTTGAGCCACACCTGCGCCCCGGTGATGGCAGACAGCGTGCGCGAATGCAGGCACGGCGTCGCGACCACATGGCCGGCGAGCACCGAGGCGGCAGCGCGCACGTGGTCGATGCCGATGCTTGTCACAACACCACCTCCTCGATGATGGCCCCATCGGTTTCGAAGCAGCCGCGGCCGGGCGCGACCGGATCATGGCGGTAGGCGAATGCCATAAAAAAACCCGCGCACGCGCGGGTTCCCGAAGGCTCTGCGGCAGTCTGGCGGATCAAGCTTCCTGGATGTTGGAAGCCTGCTTGCCTTTGGGGCCGGTCGTCACCTCGAAGCTGACGCGCTGCCCCTCCTTCAGGGTTTTGAAGCCGTTCATCTTGATTGCGGAGAAGTGCGCGAACAAGTCTTCGCTCTTGTCGTCGGGGGTGATGAAGCCGAACCCCTTGGCGTCGTTGAACCATTTCACAATACCAGTTGCCATGTTTTGGTCTCCTGTCGAGATTGACCTGCGGGTTGCCACCCGTGCCGGATGTTTGGGTGACATGACCGCTCATGGCACAACAGCAACGCCAAACAGCTGCCCCTAAACATGCCGCGAATAGTACGCCAGCGAATCGAAAAGACAAGCCCCAAAAACCGGAATTTCACCTCTGCGGCGAGAGCGAAAACATGCTGCCGCCATGTCCGGATGGCCGACGATTCACTTGCTGCGGCGCAACCAAAACACCGATTTGAAATCGCCCCAGGCAGGCTCAGAGAAGGTGCCGCTGCGACAGATTTCGCAGCAATGCGGACACGCCGAAAGTCCATGGCGCAATGCGATGACAGAAGTCGACGGTATTGGTGAGCGCACCCAGCCGATCGCTCCGTATGCGGACCACATCACCGGGCGCATGGGTGAAGCCCTGCCCCTTGGCGCCGCGATCACGGGTCGGTGCGAACGCCGTTCCGAGAAACAGCATCAAGCCGTCCGGATACTGGTGGTTGGCACCGATGGCCTGTCCCGCCAGGTCTTCGGGGTCACGACTGATCTGGCGCAACGAGTAACGATCGGTCAGCGCGAAGCCATCGCCGCCTTCGATGCCGATCTCGACGTCGGTGGAACGCAGATCGTCGAGAGTGAACCAGGCATCGAGCAGACGCACGAAGGGCCCGATGGCGCAGCTCGCGTTGTTGTCCTTGGCGCGACCGAGCAACAGGGCACTGCGACCTTCCCAGTCGCGCAGGTTGACGTCGTTGCCGAGGGCCGCTCCGACGATGCGGCCGCGACTGTTCACCGCCAGCACGACTTCGGGCTCCGGGTTGTTCCAGGATGAGGATTCGAGAACGCCGACCGTGGCGCCGAGTCCGACGGCGGACATCGGTTGCGCCTTGTTGAACACTTCGGCGTCGGGCCCGATTCCCACCTCCAGATACTGCGACCAGAGATTGCGCTCCACCAGCAACGCCTTGACCCGCTGCGCTTCCTCCGACCCCGGGCGCACGCTCGACAACGAGGCGCCGATCTCGCGCCCCAGCATGGCGCGGATGTCGTGGGCACGCGCCGGATCGCCGTTCGCGTGCTCTTCGATCACCCGCTCGAGCATGCTCGCCACGAACGTGACGCCGCAGGCACGTACCGCCTGTAGATCGCACGGCGCAAGAAACGCGGCCCTGGCGGGATCGTGACCGGTTGCGGCGCTGTTCGCGAGCATCGCCGAAACCGCCCCGACCGGCCGGGTTGCCGGGTCAGCGAGCGCGGCATGAACCGCGGCCACGGGATCATCGGCATCGAGCAATGCGGCGGTGGTCGCATAGCACCGGCTCACGTCATGAACCAGTCCACCGCGCACGATGACAGGGCTCGGGCCGGCGATGGTGCCGGGCACCCAGGCGCGCCCCACCAGGATGGCGCGTTCATGATCGGTCGGGAGAACATCTTGCGGGGTCAGTTTCATCATGGCGATTCAGGGTTGCTGCTTCTGGATCAGGAACGCGTAGTCGGGGCGGCAACCGGGCACGCACAGCACGCCCCAGAGGTCGGTGTCGGACATGGCCGGAAACCAGAACTCCATCTCGTGACCCAGGTTGTTCTCGGCAGTCACCCGATAGAACGTGGCGGGGGCGTGGTCGTGGGCATCGGCATAGGCCGGGATAGAACGACTGAAGCGCTCATGAACGCTCTGCGCGTCGGCGCCGGCCAGCGCTTCGATGGCGATTTCGACGAAATACTTCGCACCCGGCTCGCCGATCGAGGCATCGGGTACCCCCGCCGGCGCGAACGGGCGATCGAACCAGCTATTCGGATAACGCCACAGCCAGCCCGGTGCCGCGACCAGCTTCTGCCCCCCCGCACCGCATTCGAGTTGCGCCCAGCGGCCGAGCGGATCCGGCAACTGCGTAACCGCTGTCGCCGGGAGGCGCGAGCAGTCCATCTGTTCCAGCGGCGCCACGGCGTGGTCGCCATGGCCATGCGCCATCGAACTGCAAAGCGCGAATGCCGCGCCCATGACACCAACCATTCCGTACCGCACCGGACTCTCCTCTGGCATGTAGTTCTGGTGCCGGCGATTATAGGGAGCAGTCGGCGGTCGGCCCGGTTCCGGTTGGCAAAAAAAACGCCCCGGCATGAGGCCGGCGCGCGAATTCGGGGCGCGAACAGTAGCTGACCGATGCGCCCCGGAGGGGACCGCTATTGACTAATATTGTCCATGACACTATTAATTCGGGATGATCACCGTGTCGATCACGTGGATCACGCCGTTGGTGGCGGCGATATCGGTGGCAGTGACCTTTGCGCCATCGACCGTGACCCCCCGACGCATCCTTGCGCAACGACAACATCGAGCCTTCCACCGAGGCCACGGTGCCGGTTTTCACGTCGGCCGCCACGAGAGTCTTGAACGATCTGGCGGCAACCAGCGCAGCGGCAGCAATCACAGAGCGAAACAACTGCATCTTGATCTCCTCGAAACATGAATCGGATGCAGTTGCAGAGAGGCGTGTCTGGATTCTCGGCATCAACATTGTCCAATACAATAAAAATTCTCGACAGTTCCAGGATTGCCGCGCGAACGCACTCGAACAGTTGTCGGGCGGCAACGACGCCGCCGGGATCGGCCCGCCTGCTTGACGCTGGCGTCGTCTATCTCGATCTCGAAACCACCGGCGCCACGGTCCACTTCGACCGCATCACCGAGATCGGCCTGGTCGAGATCGGGCCCGACGGGTCGGCCGAGGAGTGGTCGGCGCTGGTCAATCCCGGCAGGCGGATCCCCCTGATGATCGAGACCCTGACCGGGATCACCAATGCGATGGTGGCCGACGCAGCACCCTTCGAGGCCGTTGCAAAAGCGCTTTACGAGCGGCTCGAGGGCAAGCTGCTGGTCGCCCACAACGCCAGGTTCGACTATGGATTCCTGCGCAACGAGTTCAGCCGCGTCGGACTGCGCTACCTGAGCCGGGTGCTCTGCACCGTCAAGCTGTCGCGCCGCCTGTACCCGCAGGAACGGCGTCACAACCTCGACAGCCTGATCGCACGGCACGACATCGAGTGCACGCAGCGCCACCGTGCCCTGGCCAACGCGAGGGTACTGCTCGAATTCACGCGCCGTGTTCGTATCGATCTCGGTGACGAGCGCGTGCTCGCCACCGCGCAAGCTCTGCTCGCAAGCCCGTCATTGCCGGCCCGACTGGCACCGGATGCCCTCGATGACGTGCCCGATGCACCGGGGGTCTACACCTTCTTCGGCGACAACGACAATGCACTGTATGTCGGCAAGAGCGTCACATTGCGCTCGCGCGTGCTGGCGCACTTCTCCGGCGATCACAAGGTCGCCAAAGACATGCGCATCGCCCAGGAAGTCACGCGGGTCGAATGGCGCCAGACCGCCGGTGAACTGGGCGCGCTGCTGATCGAGGCGCGGATGGTCAAGCGATTGATGCCGGTGCACAACCGGCTGCTGCGCAAGAACGACGACCTGTGCACCTGGCATTGGGGCCCGCTCACCACGCTGGCGCCACAACTGGTCAGCGCGGGCGAGATCGATTTCCGCACCACCGATCAGCTTCACGGGCTGTTCCGGTCACGTACCCGCGCAACCCGCGCATTGCGCGAGATCGCCGAGGCCAATGGCCTGTGTCCGCGACTGCTCGGCCTCGAAAAAGGCGGCAGCGGGCCGTGTTTTTCGCATCAGCTCAAAAAGTGCCGCGGCGCCTGCTGCGGCAAGGAAACCCCCGCGTCGCACAATCTGCGTCTCGCCAACGCCCTGTACCAGCTGCGCATCGAATCCTGGCCATTTCGGGGCCGCATCGGCATCCGTGAGACCGACCGGCGGCGAGACCGCACCGAGATCCACGTGATCGATCGGTGGTGCTACCTCGGCACGGTCGACACCGAGGCGGAACTGTTCGATGCGCTCGACGCGCGTTTCGATGGCATCTTCGATCTCGACACCTACCAGTTGCTGGTGAAGTGGCTGCGGATCAAGCGCCATGAGATCGACGTGATCGATCTGGCGCGGCCCGAGGTCGGCAACACCCCGGACGCCGAATCCTGGTGATCCTGGCCAGCGCCCGGCCGCGCATTCCGATTCACCTTTGCTGGTGATCGGCGCCCAGGAAATCCGCGATCAGCCGGCCGAATGCCTCCGGGTGCTCGAGATTCGACAGGTGTGCCGCACGCGGCAGCACGGCCAGTTGCGCCCCGGCAATACCAAGCTGGATCGCGCGCGCCATCTCCACCGGC
>JANXYG010000016.1 GCA_025350245.1 Betaproteobacteria bacterium | reverse complement strand
CCCGGGGTGGGGGGGGCCCCCGGCGCGGCTTGAAGACAAGAACAACGGGGAGCAGCGCGGTATGTCAGAGCGTTTCGATCGTCGCCGCGGGGCCCCACGAGGCAAAGCGCCAATCGCGCCCGTGGACACCGGCGGCGCAATGGTTGCGCGGCAAGACGAGCTGGCGTTCGACGAGGGGCAACGCCATTCGACCAAGACGCAGCAGTACGACCCCACGTCCATCATCAATCAGGTGCGCCAGATATAGCCCGCTCGAGACGACGCTGAAGGCCGAGATCAACGCCGATGCCTGGGCAACGCTTAACAGCGACACGTCACGCGCGTTCGACAAGCCGAAGAACGGGCGCATCGCGGTGAAGGTGATCAATCACCTGGGGGACGAGGTAATGAAGGTGTTTCGGGTCTGACGAGGTGGATGCCATGAACGAACGTCAACTCAACCTGGGTTCGGCTCCGATCGTCGAGGCCGTGGTGGATATCGACTGCGATATGCCCAACCCTGCCGACGTTGAGGCACTGGATGCCGTAGCGGGGGCGGCGCTGGCTGCAAGGTATCCGACGCCGCGCCGTCGCATGCTCAGCGAGCATCAGATTGCCGCCGCACCGGATGGGCCGGTGGCCGTGACGTTGCGACACGGCCTGCAGGCGTTGCAGTACATCTCTGCCGATGAGAAGCAGCTGATTCAGTTCCGGCCTGCCGGCTTTTCCTTCAACCGCCTTGCGCCGTACACCACACTTGACGACTACCTCCCAGAGATCGAGCGCACTTGGCGGACCTTCGTTGATATCGCCAAACCCGTCGCCTGCCGGACGATCCGCCTGCGATACATCAACCGAATCCAGCTTCCCATGGAAGAGGGCCGCGTTGAGATCGACGACTACCTGAAGCTGGCGCCTCGGCTCGCAGACGAAAAGCGGCTCACCTTTGCCGGGTTCTTTAACCAGCACTCGGTGCTGGAGCCCGCAACGGGTAACCAGGTCAACATCGTCTTCGCCACGCAGCCCCCTGTAGGTGATCAACTGCCCATCATCTTTGACATCGAGGCGTTCAAGGACGTTTCCAGTGAACCTGGCGACTGGGGATCGATCTCAGGCAGAATTCAATCGCTTCGCGCCCTCAAGAACCTGGTTTTCGCCAACTCGCTTACCGACAAGTGCTTGAACCTGTTTCAGTCCTAGGCCTTCAGCTCGGCGTTGCTGCGCTCTATGCGCTGGCGCGCCCTGGCAGTGCCGTGTCTCCCGAAGCCAACCAAGTACGCGCTTGCGCCGAGGCTATGGTTGACCGTGTCGAAAGCTCGGACGCTCTGTTCGGCGGCAAATCGGTGGTGATCTCAGCGTTGTGGAGTTTGGCTCAGTCGCATGCCGGGCGCGGATGGGACGGCGGCGATGCTTTGCCGGTGGATCGTCAGGCGATCGTGCTGGCCTCTGCGTTCATCCGTGCCCTGCCCAACGATTGCGACAAGCCTGAGGTCGGCGTTGATCCGGACGGTGCCGTGACGCTCGACTGGATGGTGTCACGGCACCGCATGCTCTCGATCAGCTTTGCCGGCAACAGCGACCGGCTGGCATACGCCTGGATAGACCGGGCCGAGCGTGGCAACGGTGTTGCGAAGTTCGATCGGGACGTGGTGCCGATGCGGCTGATGCAGGCCATCCTGGCTATGACGGTGGCGCCCGGACATGCTGCCCTCGGGGCTGCCTGAGCACGTTGCCGGGGCCGAGCCGCTGTCGCGGTTCTTGACGTCGGACAGCCAGTTCAACAGCGCCATGCCGAAGGCTTCGGCCTTCATGCCCGGGCCTGCAGATGCCAAGACCTCTGTCTTCCGGCAGGCACCAGACCCGCTTTCTGCACTGTGGGATACCGCTGACCGTGAAATCGGTCTCAAGCGGCGTGTCAGAGCGGTGGCCGTGCTGACTGCGGCGCAGGTATGGCAAGCAAAGCTCGACGTGGAGGCACACGAGCCGCCGCCCATGCACGCGAACATCGTTGGCTGGCCGTGCGCTGCGAACGACCCGGAACTGACGCGAGCACAGCGCAAAGAATTCGCCTTGCTGCTGGCGCAGTCGGCCAAGCTGGTCCGCCGATAGATGGACTTCCGGATTGCCGATACCTTTACCGATAGCCTCGCCAGGCTCAGCGGAGAGGAACAGAAGGCTGCCAAGACTACAGCGTTCGACCTGCAGTTGAACCCTGCGACGCCGGGCCTGAGTTTTCACAAACTCGACAAGGCCAAGGACAAGAATTTCTGGTCGGTGCGGGTCAGCAGCGATAGCCGGCTCATCGTTCACCGGGTTCACGACAGCTTGCTGCTTTGCTACGTGGATCACCACGACAGGGCCTACGACTGGGCCGAGCGTCGGCGGTTGGAAACCCACCCGAAGACTGGCGCCGCGCAGTGGGTCGACATTCGCGAGACCGTCCAACAGATCGTTGTGCCCGTGTACGTACAGACAGAACTCGCGCTTGCGCCGCAGCCCGCCATGGCGCAGAAGCGGCTCTTTGCTGGCCGGACGGACGATGAGCTTCTGGGCTACGGGGTGCCCGCCGAGTGGCTCGGCGACGTGAAGCAGGCAACAGAAGCCACGCTGTTGGCCCTGAATGACCACCTGCCAGCAGAGGCGGCCGAGGCGCTGCTTGGAACTGGCCACCGGCGGCAAGCCCCGCGTGCCCGCGCCTGCGGTGGCGGCAGCGAACCCGTTCGATCATCCGGATGCGCAGCGCCGCTTCCGCGTGATGACGAATGTGGAAGAACTGCAAGCGGCACTCGACTCCGCGGGCACCGGAGAGGGGCGATTCATGAATGCCAAACAATTGCAGCTTGCGCAACTGGTTGAGTCGCTTGAGCGGCACACACAACGTGCGACCTATGGTGCCGTCGCGGGTTTGATAGGTCTGGCAGTCAATAGGTCTGGCAGTCAATTGGCGAAAGAAGTCGCAGCCCTCCGGGTTGAGCGGATATGCCGCCCGCGGCCAGACGTCGAGGGCCGGTTGTAGATCGATCTGGTTTCGGTCTCGAAATCCGAGACTTCGAGCGCAGCGAGTTCCCCAACGCGTGCGCCGGTGAAGAGCGCAGCCTGGGGGTGGGCGTCAATCTAGCGCCAGCGCCGCGAGCGCTCTACGGCGTCGGCGAACCTGGCATGCAGTTCCGCTGAGAGCGGTGCTTCAGGCGTGATGATCCGGTCCGGTGGCGCCACCGGCGGCAAGGCTTCAACCGGGCTCAGCCCGGCGCCCACGAACGCGAACTGCGCAATGCCCAGCCCGGTGAGATTCGGGCTCGACGGAATCACCACTGTGCGGCCGAGCGCGCGCGCCAGAAAATCGCAGAAATAGCGATTGCGCGACAGCCCGCCGTCGATCGAGATGGTCGGCGCGAGCGGCACCTGCCGGTCCATCGCGGCGATCGCCTGGGCGCTGCGCAACGCCACGCCTTCGAGCACCGCCTGCACCAGGTCACGCGGGCTCGTGTCCAGCCCCATGCCGAGCCACAGGCCGGCGGCGCTGCGATCCCAGAACGGACACGCCAGGCCCGACAACGCCGGCACGAACACCAGATCGCGTTCGAGCGCGGCCGGCGCATCGAAAGCGGCAACGTCGCGCAGCTCGGCGAACAAGCCCAGGCGGCGCGCCCAGTCGAGCGCCGATGCCGCGTTGTACACCCCGCCGTCAATGCCGTAGGTGGTGTTCGCGCCGATGCGCCAGGCGACAGTGGGCAGCATGCCGCTGTCGGGTGCGCTGACCGGTTGCGCCCCGACCACCGCCAGGGCGAACGCGCCGGTGCCGAAGGTGATCTTGACCTGGCCGCGCTGATGACAGCCATGCCCGAACAGCGCCGCCTGCTGATCGACGGCGCTCGCCACCAGCGGCAACTGGCGGCCGGTGATGGTGCCGAAATCACCGACCGTCGGGCGAATCGCCGGCAGCAGTTCGATCGGCACGCCGAACAGTTCGCATAAATCCGGATCCCAGCGACCGGTCGCGAGGTTCATGAGGCTGGTGCGTGACGCCGTGGTGATGTCGGTGGCGAAGGTGCCGCAGAGACGGTCGAGGAAGAACGCATCGCTGGTGCCCAGCCGCAGGCGACCACGAGCGGCGAGCGCTTTCGCTTCCGGAATGTTGTCGAGCATCCAGCGCAGCTTGCTCGCCGCGAAATACGGATCGAGCGGCAGACCGGCGCGCGCGCGCGTGAGCGCTTCGGCGCCGTCGGCCTTCAGGCCATCGATCATCGACCGGGTGCGGTTGTCCTGCCACACGATCGCGTTGCACACAGGGCGGCCGCTGTCGGCGTCCCACGCGACCACGGTTTCGCCCTGGTTGGCGAGGCCGATGCCTTGCGCACCAGTGGCGTAGTCGAGGCACTGGCCGATGTTGGTCAGCAGTTCTTCGGCGTCGTGTTCCACCCAGCCGGGACGCGGATAGATCTGGCGATGCTCGAACGAGCACAGCGGCTGGAACTCGCCGTCGCCGAACAACTGGCACGCCTTGGTGGCGGTGGTGCCCTGGTCGATGCCGACGACGAAATCCGGTGCGATGGCCATGGGTGGTCAGCGAGCCGCGGGCAGCGCGAGATCGACCACGACCCGATCCAGCGTGGCGAAGTCGCCGGCCACCGTGGGGATCAGCAGCCGGCGCTCCGGCAGCATGCTGCGCACCTGGCCCCACAGCTCGCGCTTGCCGTGCGTCATGCGCAGGCGGCCGCGACCGGCCCGGGACACGCGCACGTTGACCCGCAGCGCCGGCACGAGCGGCGACGGATGCGACAGCCGCTGCGGGCACACGTAGCGCACCAGACCGGCGGCTTCGAGAACGGTCTGGTGCGTGGGCGCGGGCAGTGCGCCACGCAGGCTCGCCGCGATGGCGTGAGCCACGGCACGGCCCTCGCTCCAGGCCGTCCACGACGCTTCCACCGGTCGCAGCAGATTGCCGGCCGCGAACCACGCCGGATCGGAGCAGCGCCCGTACTGGTCGACCACCGGGCCACCGGTTGCCGGGTCGATGGCCAGATGACTGGTGCGCACGATCTCGGTCTCGGGCACGAAGCCGCCGGAGAACACCACGCCATCGCACTCGATGGTTTCGCGTCCGCGTGGTGTTTCGATATCGACGCCCGATACCCGCTGTTCGCCATGCACGGCGACCAGCGTGGACCGGGTCAGCACGCGCGCGCCGAACGCCAGCCGCGCGATCCAGTCGCCCGGTCGCGGCGCAACGATGCGCTCGCCGGCTTCGATCATCGCCAATGGCCGGATGCGCGCGTGGCGCATGGTCAGCAAGTTGGAGAACGACACCAGCTCGGTGCCGACGATGACAGCGCTCGTGCATGGCTGCACGCCGGCGAGGTAGACGAGTTGCTGCAGCGCCCCGGTGGTGAACACGCCCCAGGGTCGTGTACCCGATATCAGGCGCGCGGATCGAGGCGTCTCGCGGGTGCCCATCGCGAGCAGCACATGCCGCGCCTCGACCACGGCCGGCCCGGTCGACGAGATCGTGTGGACCCTGCCGCCGGCTTCGAGCCGCAGCGCCGTGGTGCCGGTGCGAAGATCGACGCCGGTTGCACCGGCGACCAGGCGCTGGGCATAGGCCGGGCCGGCCAGCAAGCGCCGGCACTCGCGCCAGCCGAAGCCGGGGTGCCCGCAATGCCGCGGTACGCCACCGGCGGTCTGTTCGCGTTCGAGCACCACCACATCGCGTATGCCGAGCCGCCTGAGTTCGGTTGCCGCGGCCAGGCCCGCGGGCCCGCTGCCGATGATGATCACGTCGTGCTTCATGCAGTTCTCATCATCGGGGTTGGCTGCGGCACGTCGGCGAGACGACCGTCGGCGAGTTGCGCGATGCGCCAACTGCAATAAAAGCCCTGGCATCGGCCCATGGCGCAGCGGGTGCGGCGTTTCAGGCCGCCGAGGTCGCCGGCCGGTAATGCGCCGACGAGCGCGGCTTCGATCTCGCCCCTCGTCACCAGTTCGCAGTGACACACGATCTCGCCCGGATTCGCCTGGGCATAAGGGCGTGGCCGGTCTTCGGCGAGATTCGGCACCGAAGTCGGGATCGGCGTCACCGCGTTGTCGAGGGCGCCGAAATGTTCCACATATAGCCCGGCAACATGTTGTGCGATGCCCAGCGCGCCCGTCAGGCCGGTCGACCGGATACCCCCGACCGTGATCCAGCCTTCACCTGGCAACGCTTCGATCTGATAGTCCTTGAACTGCGTGGCGGGCCGCAGGCCTGCATACACCGCGGTGACCGGATGATCGGCCAGCGCCGGCACCAGCGCCCGGCCGTTCGCGATCAGCCGTTCGAGGGCCTGCTGATCGACGGTCGCGTTGACGCGATCGTCTTGCTCCTCGGCGGTGGGGCCGACGATGAGATTGCCGTACGCCGTGCGGCACACGAGAACGCCCTTGGTGCGCTCGGTCGGCACCGGCAGGACGATGGCGGTGACCAGCGGATAGGCCGTCTTGTCGAAGACCACGAACTGGCCCTTGCGCGGCCGGATGGTGAACGGCGCCGGCCGGGCGATGCGCTCGACGTGATCGCCGTACAGCCCGGCGGCATTGACGACCACGCGGGCCATGACCTCGCCGGCGGCGGTGGCGAGCACCCAGTGATCGCTCTCGCGTTCTCCCCCCTGCACCTCGCACCCGCGCCGGATGATGGCGCCATGCGCGATGGCCTGGTGCGCGTAGGCGAGTGGCGCCGACCAGGCGTCGATCACGCGCTCACCGGGAACCTGCACGGCGCCGAGTGCGCCCGGCGCGAGGTTGGGCTCCAGGCGATAGAGCATCGACGCGTCGATCTGTGCCACGTCCGCCACTCCATTGGCGTGCGCCTGTTCGACGATGGCGGCGAGCCGCGCGTAGTCCTCGTCGTTCCACGCAACCACCACGGCGCCGGTGCGCAGCAGCGGCAGATTGAGGCTGTCGCGAATCTCGTGGTACTCGGCGTACCCCGCCCGCATGCACGCGAGTTCGAGGCTGCCGGTGGGCGCATCGAACCCGGTATGCAGCAAGGCGCTGTTGGCCTTGCTGGCGCCGGCAAGAATGTCGGCGCCTTTCTCGAGCATCACGCAGCAAAGACCACCGAGCGCCAGACGGCGCAGGATCGCGCAGCCGACGACGCCACCGCCGACAATGGCTACGTCATGGAGCATTGGCGGCAAGGCTCGACCATGATCACCGCATCCGAGCGGGCAACGACATCCGCCGCCCGGCCGAGGGATTCACCAACGCCGACCTTAGCCACTGGCCATGGCTTTCTCGGCCGCGGCGATCTCGGCGCGGCGCTTGGCCACCATCTCGCCCATCGGCGGGCCCTGGAACCGGCGCGACTCGAACGCGAACCAGACGATGCCCATCACCACCAGCATCGCCACCGACAGGTAGCCGACCTTTTCGTTGGGCGGTTGCACGCCGACGAAGATCAGCACCGCGCAACCGATGATCGCCAGTACCGCCACCAGCTTGGAGGCGCCGCCGAGCGAGAACGGGCCTTTCCTGGTCCAGTTGCCGTTCATCTCGGCGCGCAACCCGGCGGCGATCGGCATCAGGTAGGAGATGTAGAGAAACACCGCGCAGCCGGTGGACAGCACCACGAACGCGTCGCCGTAGAGCACCGAGATGACCGACAGGATCGCGCCCCACCAGATGGCGTTGACCGGCGTCTTGTACTTCGGGCTCACCTGGCTTAGCGCCTTCGAGAACGGCAGCCCGCCATCGCGCGAGAACGCATACATCATGCGCGAGGTGGAGGTGAGGCCGGCCAGCGCGCAGAGGAAGTTGGCGATGACGATGCCGATGATCAGGAGGTCTTTCAGGACCACCGGCATGGCCGACTGCTGCATCAGCCACGGAAACGCATTCCAGCCCTGCTTCGCACCCTCGGCCACGTTCGGCAGCGCGAGCACGAAGGCCGACAGCATGATGTAGCCGAACAGGAACGACCAGAACACCGAGTGCAGCATGCCCTTGGGCGCGGCACGCGCGGCGTCGCGGGTTTCTTCGGCGGTGTGGGCGGAGGCGTCGAAGCCGGTCACGGTGTACACGCCCTGGAGCAGGCCGAGCATGAACACCATCGCGGTCGATTGCATCGCCGTGGGCCAGACGCTGCCGCCGGGTTCACCGGAGAAATTGCTGAACGTGAACAAGCGCGAAAAGTCGAGCGAAGGGGCATAGGCCAGCAGGCCGAGCGTGAGCACCAGGGCAACCACGAAGATGAGGTAGCCGCTGAAATCGGTGAGCAGCGTGGTGGCGCGGATGCCGTAGTGATTGAGCAGGGCCTGGACGGCGGTGATCGTGGCGATGAACAGCGTCTGGATCCACCAGCCGCTGTCCATGAAGCCGGCCGTGGTCCACGCCGCGACGTCCATGCTCATCACCCCGTGCAGGAACAGGTCGCGGAACAGCAGAAACACGCCGAAGTTCACCGACGACACCACGAACAGCAGGCCGAGCAGATTGAACCATGCCGCCACCCAGCCGTAGCCGCGACCGCCGAGCAGCGAGGCCCAGTGGTAGATGCCGCCCGCGGTGGGATACGACGAGGCGATCTGCCCCATGGCCGCCGCGACCAGCAGCGCGAACCCGCACGCCAGCGGCCAACCGAAACCGACCGACGCGCCGCCGGCCGCGCTCAACGACAGCGGAAACGCCGTGACGCCGCCGGCCAGAATGCAGATGATGGAAAACGAGATGGCGAAGTTCTGGAAGCCGCCCATGCGCCGCGAGAGTTCCTGCGCGTAGCCCATGCTGTGGAGCGTTTCCAGGTCTTGCGCTTCGGCGCCGGTGCTTGCGTATGGGTCTGCCATGGTCTCCCTCTTCTGTTTTGTTGCGGCAGCGAGAGCTGCATGCGCGAGGCGCGACCCTTTCACCGCTTCGATTCAGCGATTGCTGTGCCAGCCGCGGCGTTGCTCCCCAGGGAGCCGCAGCGCATCATGCCAATGCCGATTGCATGATGTAAAGCCGCAACGCATCAACGGGTTGACGATCGGGCGCTAACGATTGTCACAATCGTGGCGCGGCGGCCGGTGCACGCGGTTGGGACGCGATCGATCGTTGCCGCACAGCAACGGGGCATCCGCGGGAGCCTGCGCCCGCCGGTTGCTACCGCTCCAGCCCCTCGCGCTCCATCAGCAGATAGGTGTTGTAGGCGTTGCGCCGGTTGGCACCTTCGAACGCGGGCAGATGCGCGAAGCGCGACCAGTCGGTGCGGGCATAGGCCTGGTCGAAGCTGACCATCGCGTCGGCGGCTTCGCCCATGGTCCGACGCAGGTAGAGCAGGTAGTCGCGCGTCAGCTCGAGATCGGCCGCCGCGTCGAACGACGCTGCGCCGTGCCCACCGATCATGACCTTCGGATGGCTGTTGCCAAGCGTCTCGATCGCCAGGAGCCACGCCTTGCTGTCGGCCTCGCCCACGAACGGAATGCGCCCGGCGAACATGAGATCGCCCACCAGGATCGCGTCGTCTTCGACCACCACCAGCGCCAGGTCTTCGGCGGTATGCGCAGGCCCCACATGCATCACCTGAAAATGCAGATTGCCCATTTCGAACGCCACGTCGCCGTCGAGCCAGAGGTCGGGTGCGACGATCCGCGTGTCCCGATCCACCCAGGGCGCGAGCGACCGGCGGCGCTCGGCCAGCCGCAATTGCGGCGCGTCGGAGGCGAGATAGTCGCGCGCGGCGGCGTGCGCCCAGACCTGGGCGCCGGCGTCTTGCAACGCCTGCAAGCCGTAGAAGTGATCGGCGTGGAAATGACTCACGATCACGCGGCGAATCGGCTGCGGTGTCACCGCGCGAATCGCCGCCACCAGGGCCGCGCCCAGCGGCGGCGAGCCGAGCGCGTCGAACACCACCACGCCGTCGCCGGTGACCACGAACGCGGCGTTGGAATTGAAGCCCTCGTTGGTGCGCGAGATCTCGCCGGCCATGCCGTGCACCAGCCACGTGTGCGCGGCAACCTGCACGGCGCGCACCGGCACCGAGACTGGTGGCGCCGCATGGGCGCTCACGGCGAGGAGCGCCAGCAGCGCGAGCAGGGCACGCCCGATCATGCGATTCCCGGGTTGCCTTCCACGCCGATCAGGCGCGGCGTCTCGAGCCGGCGCGGCGTCACCGTCTCGCGATCCTTCAGCCATGTCTCCACCACCTCCCAGATCGGTTCGCCGCTCGCACCGGCGGCAACCGGCGCCCAGCCTGCCACCGAATAGGTACGGTCTGCATCGAGTGGTTCACCTTGCAGCCGCAGATCGGATATGCGCCGGCCCATCGTGGCGCCGGGCTCGCAGGCATAGGTGAGGCCACCCACCCGCACCATGTCGCCGCCCTGCTGATAGTAGGGGTCGGGGTTGAACAGATTGTCGGCAACATCTTCGAGCACGGCTTTTATCATGGTGCCGGTCATGCGCGTAAGCGTGGTGTGCGGATACGTGATCGCGGTCTGGTCCATGACGTGTTCGCGCGTGATCGTCTCGCCCGACAGCAGGCTCGTGCCCCAGCGAAAGCCGGGCGAGAAGGCGATGTTTGCGCCCTTCACCTCGCGCAGCGCATCCAGTATCAACTGGTCGAAGCTGCCGTTGAAATTGCCGCGGCGATACAGCAGCCCCTCGGTGATCGCCAGCGGTTCGGTCAGGCGGGCGAGATAGGGCGCGCGCGTGGCATCGATGTGCGCCTGCATCGCTGCGTCCGGCGGCAGCAGGTTCGAGAACACCGGCAGCAGCCGGTAGCGATAGTCGGCCACGCGCCCCGAGCGCACATCGAGGTCGAGCACGCCGAGGAACTTGCCGTTCGATCCTGCGTTGGTCACGAGAGTGGTGCCACCGGCATTGCGCACTTCGATCGCGATCGGCACGGCGTCGTGCGTATGGCCGCCCAGGATGGCGTCGATGCCGGTGACGCGACCGGCCAGCTTCAGGTCGGTGTCCATGCCGTTGTGCGACAGCAGGATGACGACCTGAGCGCCATCACGCCGCGCCGTCTCGACCCGCTGCTGCAGGTTCGCTTCCTGGATGCCGAAGGTCCAGTCGGGAATGAAGTGGCGCGGATTGGCGATCGGCGTGTACGGAAAGGCCTGGCCGATGATCGCGACGCGCACGCCGTTGACCTCGCGCATGACCAGCGCCGGAAACACGTCGTCCTCGAAGTCGGTGGTGCGGATGTTCTGCGCCACGAAGTCCATGCGACCCTGCAGTTGCCCGGCTATGACCTCGCGCACGCGCTCGGCGCCATAGGTGAATTCCCAGTGCGCGGTCATCACGTCGACGCCGAGCAGCAGGCAGGCGTCGATCATGTCCTGCCCGCGCGTCCACAGCGACACCGCCGATCCCTGCCAGGTGTCACCGCCATCGAGCAGCAGGGCGCCCGGGCGTGCAGCGCGCATCCGCGCAATGAGCGTTGCGAGATGCGCGAAGCCACCCACCTTGCCGTAGGTGCGCGCGGCGGCTTCGAAGTCGAGGCAGGTGAAGGCGTGCGCCTGCGGGGTGCCGGGTTCGATGCCGAAAGCGCGCAGCAGCGCCTCGCCCACCAGATGCGGCGACCGGCCGCGCGCCGCGCCGACGCCGAGATTGACGCTCGGTTCCCGAAAGTGGATCGGATTGAGCTGCGCATGGCAGTCGGTGAAGTGAAGCAGCGACACATTGCCGAACGCGGGCAGGTCGTAGAACGATCCGGCGGCATCGCCCGCCAGCGACTGTTGCGCCGCAATCGGGAGCCCGGCCGCGGCGGCGGCGGCGAGCATCTGCAGGAATTCGCGGCGCTGCATGTCGGACGTGGATGGGAACAGTTGCTGACGATGCCGAAAACTACCACGCCGACAGCTTCAGGGGGCGGCAACGGCCGGCTGGCCCGGGCCCCGGCGAACGGCCGGTTCCGGCTGTCGCCGCCGTGATACTTCCGTGATCGACGTTCACGTATTATCGCGCCCGTTGAACGGCTCGCCGCCGCGATGAATCCGCTGCCATACCGCGGTTCGTATCATCGCCGGTGCGGCAGATCGACTGCACAGGAGCCGCGGATTCGCGGTTGCCCGAACCCCCAATGGAGATATCTGCATGAACAACAACCTCATCATCCGCTCGGCATTGGCCGGCCTCATCGCCCTGTCCGCCGCCAGCGGCGCCATCGCCGCCGACGACATGAAGAAGAACGCCGACAAGGAAAAGTGCTTCGGCGTCACCAAGGCCGGCAAGAACGATTGCGCCAATGCCACCGGCAGCCATTCGTGCGCCGGCCAAGCCAAGAAGGACATGGCTGCCGAAGAATGGAACTACGTGGCCAAGGGCACCTGCGAAGGCATGAAGGGCAAGCTCAAGTACGAAAAGATGTAATCGATGCACCCGCGCGCGGCCGTGGTGGCAACCCGCCACGGCCGCGCGATCCCGCGGCGCGTCACCATGCGCTGCCAGTGCCACCTGCCCCTGCTCGCCATCCTCGTCCCGTGACCGGTCCGGCTACCCCTTCCGCCAGCAAGCCCGTCTCCGCGCCCTCCATGCTGCGCGGCGCAGGCATCGGCTTGCGCGGGCCGCACTTCGATGCGTTTCTCGAAGGCCGCCCCGACACCGCCTGGCTCGAAGTGCACAGCGAGAACTTCTTCGGCGACGGCGGCTTCGACCTGCATGTGCTCGATCATGTGCGCGCCCGCTACCCGCTGAGCCTGCACGGCGTGGGCTTGTCGATCGGTTCGGCCGACGGCCTGCGTGCCACCCATCTCGACAAGCTGGTGCGACTCGTGGATCGGGTGCAGCCCGCCATGGTGTCCGAACACCTGTGCTGGGGCGCCTTCGGCGACCGGCATTTCAACGACCTGCTGCCGATGCCGTTCACCGGCGCGGCGCTGGCCGTCGTGAGCGATCGCATCGACCAGGTGCAGACCCGGCTGCGCCGCCGCATCCTCATCGAGAACGTGTCGAGCTACGTGCAGTGGCGCGATTCGGTCATGACCGAGTCCGAATTCCTGGCCGCGCTGGTCGAGCGGGCCGGCTGCGGACTCCTGCTCGACGTGAACAACATCTACGTCAACGCCTGCAATCACGGCTTCGATGCCGCCGCGGCGATCGATGCCATTCCGCCCGGCAGCGTCCACGAGATTCACCTGGCGGGGCACCTCACGAGCGGCGATTTGCTGATCGACGACCACGGCTCGACCGTGGCGCCAGCCGTGTGGGCGCTCTACGAGCACACCCTGCGGCGGTTCGGCGCGGTGCCGACGCTCATCGAATGGGACACGGACGTTCCACCGCTTGCCGACCTGCTCGGCGAGGCGGCGAAGGCGCAGGCCGTGATGCGGAGCCTGCATGGCTGACCTGGGCAAGCTGCAAGGCGGCTTCGCCCAGGCGCTGGCCGATCCGCACGCCGTGCCCGCCGCCGCGCAACTGCTCACCGGCGACGCGGCGATCGCCGAAGACCGCCTCGCGATCTATCGCGGCAACGCGCTGGCCAATGCCCGCAAGGCGCTATCGGGGGCTTATCCGGTGATCAACCGTCTGGTGGGCGACGAGTTCTTCGAAGGGCTGGCGCGCGAATATCAGCGCCGCTTTCATTCGCGCAGCGGCGACCTCAATGAATACGGCGACGCCTTCGCCGGCTTTCTCGAAAGCTTTCCGCCGGTGCGCGAACTGCCCTATCTGCCCGACGTGGCGCGCCTGGAGTGGGCGGTGCATCGCGCCCACTACGCGGCTGACGTGCAGGCGTTCGATGTGGCCCGCCTCGCGGCGGTCGCACCGGCGCGGCAGGCCGATCTACGGTTCCGGTTCAATCCCGCCGTGAGCGTGCTCGCCTCCCGGTATCCGGTGGATCGCATCTGGGACGTGAACCAGCCCGGGTTCGCCGGCGAGGCCAGTGTAGATATCGATGCCGGCCCGCGCCAGATGATGGTGGTGCGACCGCGCTTTCGCGTGCAAGTGCGCCGGCTTTCCTTCGGCGGCTACGGCTGGATCGACGCCGCCGCGCGCGGCCGGCCACTGGCGCAGGCGCTGGAAGCCGCGCTCGAGATCGACGCCGGGTTCGATCTGGGCGACACGCTCGCCATGCTGATCGCCGACAACGCCATCATCGACATCGAATGACCCACGAGGCCGCCATGAACCGATTCTCCAGTGTCGTCGCCCTGCTCGATCGCGCCCGTATCTGGCTCAACCGCGGTGCCAATGTGCTCGACCTCGCCATCCGCGTGCTCGTGGCGCGCGACTTCTTCATGGCCGGCCTGACCAAGATCCGCGACTGGGACACCACGCTCGCGCTGTTTCAGGACGAGTACCACGTGCCGGTGCTGCCGCCCGAGCTCGCCGCCATCGGCGGCACCTTCGGCGAGCTGTTCTTTCCGGTGCTGCTGGTGCTGGGGCTCGGCACGCGCTTCGCCGCCTTCGGCATGAGCGTCGTCAACGTCATGGCGGTGGTGTCGTACTGGCATGTGCTGATGGATCTGGAGCCCGCCCTGGCCATGCACACGACTTGGGCGATCCTGCTGCTGGTGCCGCTGTTCCACGGGCCGGGCAAGCTGTCGCTGGATGCGTGGATCTGGCGAAGGTGGGGGCCGGCGGCGGGCTGATAGACCGCCGCGGCCGACTCTGCCGGCGATACGGGGGTGGGTGATTACCGCAAGGGAGAATGGGTGTTACCTTTGCGGTTGATCACCGCCACGTGCGTGGCGCTGCTCAAGGCGCTCTGTGGGGCAGGCCCGGTCACGATCCGGGAGGCCGCCCGCCGGGTCGGGAGGGACGTCAAGGCCGTGCACGCCGACGTTACTGCGCTGCTGCTGGCCGGTGTGTTGGATCGTACCGAATCGGGGCAGGTCGAGTTCCCATACGAGGCGGTCAAAGTCGAGTTTCTGCTCGAGGCGGCGTAGCGCACCATCCGTCGTGCATGGTCTCCCCTCGAGACTTCTGCAAAGCTGCTGCCCTCGACAGAGAAACCGCAGTCTGGAGGTTGCCATGCATGAATCACTGGTGAGCCGTGACCCGGAAATCATGAGTGGTGCGCTGTGCTTCTCCGGCACGCGCGTACTCGTCATGCATCTGTTCGACCGCGTCGGCCCCCAGCTCGGAAGGGTGGCGCAACCCGTGAAAGCGGACATAGCGCCGCACCCAGTCGAGGTGGCGTTGTTCAGTGCGGATGCTGTAATGTCTTACCCGCAGCCGGTCGCGCATTTGGTCGAGCAGGCGCGGCGGGATCCGGTTCGGCGACGACGAGATGCATGGGGGAATTCCATGAACTGTGTTGATATACAGCGTTGGGCGTCACGCCGCACGAGAGCTGAATCACTTGGCCGGTAGGCATCCTCGCTTCGTTTCAACAGATCGGCGGCGTGCGTCCGCAGCGCGTTTCCGCCGCTCGGCACAGCTCAAGTTCATGTCGCGCCGCTCGTCGTGTGTTCGACCTGTCGCGGGTTGCTGGTGTCGCGTTCGCGGTCATCGATCCGTCACCGGTCCAGCATGTTCACGACACGACCATCCAGCCCCCTCGACCATCACCTCGGCACCGTGTGGGGTTGGTGTTTCTCGCGGCGCGAAGTCGCAGTATTCTTCCTTCATGCGCAGCCTCGCTTTTCACCATCCAGGCTTCAATCCTGTCCGTGCCCAACCCGGCGCTCGGGCGGACGCGCGGAGCAGCGTTTCCTCTGCGGCTGGCGTTCCGTCGCGCGCCGCGCAGCTGTTGCGTTAGGCCTCAGAAAGCACGCACATGCAAAGTTGGTGGGAACTCGGCGAGTGGAGTGGCCAACGCGGTGCAGAGCTCGCGCTATACCAGATCACGTGCCCGTTCTGCGAAGAACGAGGCAACTTCAAGAATGCCCACCATGCTGAGAAGAAGAAGCCGAACGGCAACAAGGTTCTGAACTTCGACACCCTTGAGTGCGGCAACTGCCATGGGTACGTGATGTGCCTCTGGTCTGCCAGTCACGATCTACATGCATTTCGCGTTCTGCCCTGGCCACTCAAGTACGAGAAGCACCCGGAACACTGGCCTGCAGCCGTCGGTCGCTACTGGCTGCAAGCCAAACGCAGCATCACCGCCGAGAACTGGGACGCTACGGCGGTCATGGCACGCAGCGCGATGCAGCTTGCCCTACGCGAACAGGGTGCCAAGGGAGCGAACCTCAAGCAGGAGATTGAGGATCTCAGTCGCAAAGGCCTGCTCCCTCCAATCATGAAGGACTGGGCAGACACGCTGCGCGAACTTGGAAACGATTCCGCCCATCCAATGCCGGAACAGGCCGCTACCAGTTCCCGGGACGCTCAGGACATCGTCCGCTACCTCGACTTCCTACTTGAGTATCTTTACGACCTGCCAAAACAGATCGCCGAATACCGAGCCCGGGACGGAGGCATGAACTGAGGCCTAACGTCATTCGAGAGGGACTGCGAAAAAGCGCGCAGTCCCTCAATTTTACGTTAGGCGCACCAAACACACGTCCGCGAGGTGAGTAGCTGGGATCACGACAAGCACATCGACGAGAGTCAGACCTGAGAGGAAATACGCCGCCGATGAGCCTGACCCCTCACCAAGCCAAGTACTTCGCCCACGACCTCACCCGGCGGGCGACGAGCGGCATGGACCGGCTTTCCATGGCGCTGTTCGATGCTGCCGTCGATCTGAACCCGCACCAGATCGAGGCCGCCCTCTTCGCCGTCCAGTCACCGCTTTCCAAAGGTGTGATCCTTGCCGACGAGGTCGGTCTTGGCAAAACGATCGAAGCGGGCATCGTGCTGTGCCAGTTCTGGGCGGAACGCAAGCGCCGGTTGCTGGTGATCTGCCCGGCATCGCTGCGCAAGCAGTGGGCGTTGGAGCTGGACGAGAAGTTCAACTTGCCCGTTCAGGTGCTCGACACCAAGGTCTACCGCGAGGCGCAACGGCGTGGGCGCGCGCCATTGAACGAGAAGGCGGTTCTCGTCCTGTCGATGAACTACGCGAATGCGTTGCGAGAGGAATTGAAGAGCGTTGCTTGGGATCTTGTCGTCATCGACGAGGCCCACAAACTGAGCAACGCGTATCGACCGAGCAACAAGGTCGGCCAAGGCATCCGCTGGGCGACCGAGGACTGTCGCAAGCTCTTGCTCACCGCGACCCCGCTGCAGAACTCGCTGCTCGAGCTCTTCGGTCTTTCGACCCTCATCGACGAGCACGTCTTCGGGGATCTCAACTCCTTTCGCAGCCAATACGCCAGCGCCGGCAGCAGCATCAGCGATCTACGCCTGCGTCTCTCGGGCTTCTGCAAGCGCACGCTGCGCAATCAGGTCACCGAGTACATCCGCTACACCGAGCGGCGGACGATCACGCGGCCGTTCACGCCGAGCGACGACGAGCACGCGCTCTATGAGGCGGTGTCCGGGTTCCTGCAGCGCGAGGACAGCTACGCGCTGCCGCAACGCCAACGCCATCTGACCGCGCTCATCCTGCGCAAGCTGCTGGCGTCATCGTCGCTGGCCATTGCCGCCACGCTGGACAAGCTACGCACGCGCCTCGAAACGTTGCGCGACGACAAGGTGCAGGACGACGCGGAGTTCACCGAGGGCCTCATCGAAGCGGAGGAACTCGAAGACGAGCTGCTCGACGAGATCCTCGCGGAGCCCGACGACGCCAAGACCGAATCCGCGCCGCGCACCATCGACCGCCAGAAGCTGCGGGAGGAGATCGACATCCTGCAGCGGCTCGCCGACTGGGCGCGCAGCATCGGTACCGACACCAAGACCAGGACCCTGCTCACGGCACTGGACATTGGCTTTGTGCAGATGGCGACGACGGGCGCGGCGCGCAAGGCGCTGATCTTCACCGAGTCGCGCCGCACACAGGACTACCTGAAGTCTTTTCTCGAGTCGAGCGGCTACGGTGGCCAGGTCGTCCTCTTCAACGGCACCAACGGTGGGCCGGAAGCCACTGCGATCTATGAGCGCTGGGTCGAGAAGAACCGCGAAACCGGACGTGCCTCGGGTTCTCGCGCCGTGGATGTGCGCACGGCGCTCATCGAGCACTTTCGCGACGAGGCTTCGATCCTGCTGGCCACCGAGGCGGCAGCAGAAGGCATCAACCTGCAGTTCTGCTCGCTGGTCATCAACTACGACCTGCCCTGGAATCCGCAGCGCATCGAGCAGCGCATCGGCCGCTGCCACCGCTACGGCCAGAAGCACGATGTGGTCGTGATCAACTTCCTGAACGAGCGCAATGAGGCGGACCGCCGCGTGCTCGAGCTACTGGGCGAGAAGTTCAGCCTCTTCAACGGCGTCTTCGGGGCCTCCGACGAGGTGCTGGGCTCGATCGAGTCCGGCGTTGACTTCGAGAAGCGCATCCTCGCCATCTACCAGCAATGCCGCACGCCCGAGCAGATCGACACCGCATTCCGCACCTTGCAGGCAGAGATGGACGAGAGCATCCGCACGCGGATGGACGACACGCGCCGGCGCTTGTTCGAGCACTTCGACGAAGACGTCCATCAACGCCTCCGGCTGCAGCTCGACGACGCGAAGGCCCAGCTCGACCGCTTCGGCCAGCGCTTCTGGTCACTGACCCGCTTCATGCTCGCGACCCAAGCCCGCTTCGACGATGCCGCACTGGCCTTCGACCTCGAGCACCCGCCGATCCCTGAGATCGCGACCGGTCGCTACCACCTGATCTCCAAGTCCTCTCCCAAGATGGCGCAGGGGGGCGACGATGGCGGCGAGGAGCGCGGCCAGTTCCTCTATCGCCTCTCGCACCCGCTGGGCGAGCACGTCGTGGAGAACGCGAAGACTCTCGTCACGCCAGCGGCGCAGATCACCTTCGATGTGTCGCAGCACCCGGCCCGCATCCATGCCGTGGAAGCACTCCGCGGCAAGCACGGGTTCCTCACGCTGACGCGACTCGTAGTCGAGTCCTACGAACGCGAGGAGTACCTGCTCTTCTCAGGGTTCGACGCTGCCGGCGCCTCGCTCGACCAGGAGACGATGGAGAAGCTCTTTGGCTGCGCTGGCGCGGTGGCAGGCGACGCATCGATTCCGCCCGCCGAACAGCAACGCCTGAGCGCCGAGTCGGAGCGTCATGCCAAGGCGACCGTGAGCCGCTCGCTCGAACAGAACAACGCGCACTTCAATGCAGCGCGCGAGAAACTGGAGAAGTGGGCAGACGACATGGTGCTGTCGGCCGAGAAAGCGCTTGCGGATACCAAGGAGCAGATCACGGCACTGCGGCGCCAGGCGCGCCAGGCGGTCACGCTCGAAGAGCAGCACGCGATTCAGCAGCAACTGCAGAAGCTGGAAAGGCAGCAGCGCCGCCAGCGGCAGGACATTTTCAAGGCCGAGGACGAGATCATGGAGAAGCGCGACTCGCTGATCGAATCGCTGGAACGGCGGCTGGCCCAGCACTCCGCGACCGAAGCACTCTTCACCATCCGCTGGGCGGTCGCGTGATGCGGCTCGGCCCAGCATTGCGAGCAGACGCCCGACTCGGAAGGCCGGTGAGCCCCCGGCGCTTCCGAGTCGACTCCCGAGCTGTGCACCTCCTGGGCACTCTCGTCCGCTCTCGGTCCTTACAACCATCCGTAGAGTAAGGTTTCATATAGACGCCAGTAAACCTTGCAATTAGCCGCACCTGTAATCTACATTTGGCCGCTATGAGCGCTGACGTCCTGCATCCTCGCTTCGCCGCGCCGGCCCTGACCGAGGCGCTGGCCGACGCGCCCGTGGTGCTGATCCACGGGCCGCGGCAGTGCGGCAAGACGACGCTGGCGCTGGGGATCGCGGAGTCCAAGGGCTACGCCTACTTCAGTTTCGACGATGCAGTGGCGCTTGGCGCAGCCACGACCGATCCCGTGGGTTTCATTGCCGACCTGCCCGAGCACAGCATCCTCGACGAGGTGCAGCGGGTGCCCACCTTGTTCACCGCCATCAAGGCCACCGTGGATCGGGGGCGCCGACCTGGCCGATTCCTGCTCACGGGATCGGCGAACGTCCTGCTCGTCCCGAAGCTCGCCGATTCCCTGGCCGGGAGAATGGAAATCCTGCGGCTGCACCCGCTGGCCCAGTGCGAACTGGCTGGTCGCAATCCGGGATTCCTCGACTCGCTGTTCGATGGTCGTTTCAAGGCACGCGATTACGGGCGGATGGGCAGGGAACTTGCGGAGCGCATCGCAGCGGGCGGCTATCCTGCGGCGCTGGCCCGGGCGACACCGCGCCGGCGTGCAACCTGGTACCGCGACTACATCGAGACCCTGGTCCAGCGTGACGTCCGCGATCTCGCGCGGGTCGCCTCGCTCGATGCGTTGCCGCGTCTACTCACGCTGGCGGCAGGCCAGACCGCTCGCCTGATCAATGTGAGCGATCTTGCGGCGCCGTTTCAGTTGAGTCGCCCAACCATCAAGGACTACATGACCCTGCTGGAGCGGGTATTCCTGCTTGAGCAGCTTGCGCCTTGGCACAGCAACCGGCTGAGCCGCTTGATCAAGACTCCCAAGCTTCATCTAGGCGATACCGGGGTGGCGTGCGCCCTGCTTGGCCTGGACGCCGAGGCGCTCTGGCTGGATCGTGGCACCCTGGGGCAGTTGCTTGAGACCTTCGTGTTCCAGGAGCTGCGCCGGCAGGCGAGCTGGCGCGACGACGACATCCGCTTCCATCACTTCCGCGACAAGGACGGCGCGGAAGTGGATCTGGTGCTGGAGCGGGGCGGGCGTGAATTGGCCGGGGTGGAAGTGAAGGCCGCTGCGACCGTGACGGCATCGGACTTTCGCGGTCTGCGCAAGCTGCGGGATGCTGCGGGCAAGCGCTTTGTCGCCGGCGTGGTGCTGTACGACGGTGAGGCCAGTGTGGGATTCGGCGAGGGGCTGTTCGCGGTGCCCGTTCGCGCCCTGTGGGAGCTGACATGAGCGTGATCAGGACCAACAACGAACAGGAAGCCCCATGAGCCAGAAATACGAGAAGCTGAAGACCCTGCTGCAGGAGCTGTTCCAGCTCGACCAACCCGACCTGGACTTCGGCCTCTACCGCGTCATGCACGCCAAGAGCGCCGAGGTGTCGCAGTTCCTCGACCAGGACCTGCTGCCGCAGGTGCACGCGGCGTTCGGCCAATACCAAACCGCCGACAAGGCCGAGATCGAAAAGGAGCTGGCCAAGGTCATCGCGGGCATCGAGGCCGCGGGCATGGACCCCGCGCACTCGCCCAAGGTGGCTGACCTCCGCGCCCGGCTGGCGAACGACGCCGTGGACATCGGCGCGCTGGAGAGCGAGGTCTACGACCACCTGTTCAGCTTCTTCCGCCGCTACTACGCCGAGGGCGACTTCCTCGCCAAGCGCGTCTACAAGCCGGGCGTCTATGCCATCCCCTACGAGGGCGAGGAGGTCACGCTCCACTGGGCCAACAAGGACCAGTACTACATCAAGAC
>JANXYG010000084.1 GCA_025350245.1 Betaproteobacteria bacterium | reverse complement strand
GAGGCGCTGGTGCAGATGCGGGTCAGTCACAACCCCGCGTCCGGATCGAGCCTGCTGGTGGGCGATGGCCTGGCACTGGAGGTGCTCGGTCGCGAGGGAGAGTTCTTTCGCGTCCGCTTCCCACGGGAGGAATCCGTGCTGGCCCAGCTCGAGCGCCATGGCCGCCTGCCGTTGCCACCCTACATCGAGCGCTCTGCGGACTCTTCGGACGACGAACGCTACCAGACGGTCTACGCCGATCGGCCTGGTTCGGTTGCGGCGCCGACCGCGGGTTTGCATTTTTCGAACGAGATGCTGACGCGTATCTCGCAGCTCGGCGCGCGAGTGGCGAAAGTCACGCTGCACGTCGGTGCCGGCACGTTCCAGCCGGTGCGGGTGCAGGACGTACGCGAACACCGGATGCATGCCGAGCGCTATTTCATCGACGAAGAAGTCGCCACCGCCGTGCGGGAAACCCGGCTCGTCGGTGGCCGCGTCATCGCCGTGGGCACCACGAGCCTGCGCGCGCTCGAGGGGGCGGCGGTCGGTTCGGGCGAGCTTGAAGCCTGCAGCGGCGATACCAATATATATATTCTGCCCGGCTTCCGTTTCCATATCGTCGATTGCCTGTTCACCAACTTCCATCTGCCGCGCTCCACTCTGCTGATGCTGGTGAGCGCGTTCGGCGGCATCGAGACGCTGCGCCGCGCCTATGCGCACGCGGTGACCAGCCGCTATCGCTTCTTCAGCTACGGCGATTGCATGTTCATCGAGCGTGCGCCCATGGCCCCGGCGGGATCGTGACGATGTCATCACCCCGGTTGCCCCCATGAGCCTGCGCTTCGAACTCCTCGCCACCGACGGCGCGGCGCGATCCGCTCGCCTCACTGTCGACCACGGCGTGATCGAGACGCCGTTCTTCATGCCGGTGGGCACCTACGGGGCGGTGAAGGGCGTCGGCCCGACCGACCTGCGAGCGCTGGGCGCCCAGATCGTGTTGTCGAACACTTTCCACCTCTGGCTGCGCCCGGGGCTCGAGGTCATCGAGGCCCACGGCGGGCTGCATCGCTTCATGGCCTGGGATGGCCCCATCCTCACCGACTCCGGCGGTTTCCAGGTGTTCAGCCTGGGGGCGCTTCGCAAGGTGACGGAGGAGGGGGTGAAGTTCCAGTCGCCGATCAATGGCGATCGCCTGTTCCTCACGCCGGAGGAATCGATGCGCATCCAGCGCGTGCTCAACTCCGACATCGTCATGATCTTCGACGAATGCACGCCGCATCCGGCCACCGAGCGCGAGGCGGCGGACTCCATGCGGCTGAGCCTGCGCTGGGCCGAGCGCAGCAGGCGCGGCTTCGAGGGCAACCCCAACGCGCTGTTCGGCATCGTCCAGGGCGGCATGTTCGAGCCGCTGCGCGACGAGTCGCTGCGCGAGCTGGTGGGCATCGGGTTCGACGGCTATGCCATCGGCGGGCTGTCGGTGGGCGAGCCGAAGGAGGACATGAATCGCGTCCTCGCGCACACGGCGCCGCAGTTGCCGGCCGACAAGCCGCGCTACCTGATGGGCGTGGGCACGCCGGACGACATCGTCAACGCCGTGTGCGCCGGCATCGACATGTTCGACTGCGTGATGCCCACCCGCAACGCGCGCAACGGCTGGCTGTTCACCCGCAATGGCGTGGTCCGGCTCAAGAATGCCCAGTATCGCGCCCGGCTCGACCCGCCCGACCCCGAATGCGGTTGCGCGACCTGCCGGCAATTTTCGTTGTCGTACCTGCATCACCTGCACCGGACCGGCGAGATGCTCGGGGCGAGCCTGAACACGATCCACAATCTTTACTGGTACCACGAGCTGATGGCGGGCCTGCGCGGCGCCATCCGCCTCGGGGCGCTCGCAGCCTTTGTCGCTGATTTTCGGGCCAGGCAAAGTGGTGCGTGCTAAACTCGCCGCCGCTTTTGCGGGGTGCCCGTTCGGACCTGATCGGCCCTCTCCGCAAACCTTTTTTCAGAGGAAATCACAGTGCTCTTTTCGCAGGCTTGGGCGCAGGCAACCGGTAGCGGCCCTGGCGGGATGGATCTTTTCGGGCTGCTGCCCATCGTGTTGATGTTCGTCGTGCTCTATTTCCTGATGATCCGTCCTCAGGCCAAGCGCGCGAAGGAACACAAGAATCTCCTGGCCAACATCGCCAAGGGCGATGAAGTCGTCGCCGGTGGCGGCATGCTCGGCAGGGTCACGGAAGTGGGCGACACCTACGTCAGCCTCGAGATCGCCGAGAAGGTCGAGGTCAAGGTGCAGAAGCCTTCGATCCAGCTGGTGCTGCCCAAGGGCACCATCCGCAAAGCCAACTGAATCTTTCGAAGCCCCGCATGAACCGCTACCCCCTCTGGAAGTACCTCCTGGTCGCGGTGGTGCTCGCGGTCGGCCTGTTGTACGCCTTGCCCAACATCTTCGGCGAGGTGCCGGCGGTGCAGGTGTCGCCGCTCAAGTCCAACGTCAAGGTCGACACCGCGCTGATGACCCGGGTCGACGCCGCGCTCGCCAAGGCCGGCATCGAAGAGCGCGGGGCCATGCTCGATGTCACCGGCGTCAAGGTGCGGTTCGCCGACACCGACACCCAGGGCAAGGCCCGCGACGCCATCCAGGCGAGCCTCGGCAACGACTACGTCGTGGCGCTCAACATGCAGCCGGCCGCCCCGCGGTGGATGATCGCCATCAATGCGCTGCCCATGTACCTGGGGCTCGACCTGCGTGGCGGTGTGCATTTTCTGTTGCAGGTCGACATGAACGGCGCGCTCACCAAGTCGGCCGATCGCTACGCGGGCGACATCCGCAGCCTCCTGCGCGACAAGGACGTGCGGTACGCCGGCATCTCTCGCGAAGGCCAGAGCGTGCAGGTCAAGTTTCGCGACGAGGCGTTGCGCACCAAGGCGCGCGACCTGATCGGGCGCGACCTGCCCGATCTGGTGCTGAAGGATCAGGACGCCGCGGGCGAGTTCAGCCTGATGGCGGCGCTCAGGCCCGAAGCGCAGAAGCGCATCCAGGAATACGCGCTGCAGCAGAACATCACCACGCTGCGCAACCGGGTCAACGAACTCGGCGTGGCCGAGCCCATCGTGCAGCAGTCGGGCGCCGACCGCGTGGTGGTGCAGTTGCCCGGCGTGCAGGACACCGCCAAGGCCAAGGACATTCTCGGCCGCACCGCGAGCCTCGAAGTGCGCATGGTCGACGAAGACCACGCCGATCCCACCTCGGTGCAGGCGGCGATCAACGGCGATGTTCCGCTCGGCGACGAGCTGCTATATGAGCGCAGCGGCGTGCCGCTGCTGCTCAAGAAGCTGGTCGTGCTCACCGGCGACAGCATCGCCGACGCCCAGCCGGGTTTCGACCAGCAGACCAACGAGCCCGCGGTGCACATCAATCTCGACGGCAAGGGCGCGCGCGTGTTCCAGCAGCTCACCCGCGAGAACATCGGCAAGCGCATGGCCATGGTGCTGGTCGAGAAGGGCAAGGGCGAGGTCATCACCGCGCCGGTCATCCGCGCCGAGATCGGCGGCGGCCGGGTCCAGATCAGCGGCCGCATGAGCGTGAGCGAAGCCAAGGACGTGTCGCTGCTGCTGCGCGCCGGCGCGCTGGCGGCCCCGATGGAAATCGTCGAGGAACGCACCGTGGGCCCGAGCCTGGGGGCGGACAACATCGAGAAGGGCTGGAAGTCGACCCTGTTCGGTTTCTGCGCGATCAGCATCTTCATGATGATCTATTACATGCTGTTCGGCGTCATCTCGGTGCTCGCGCTGGGCACCAACCTGATTCTCCTGGTGGCGCTGTTGTCGATGCTGCAGGCCACGCTTACGCTGCCGGGCATCGCGGCCATCGCGCTCACGCTCGGCATGGCCATCGACGCCAACGTGCTCATCAACGAGCGCATCCGCGAAGAGCTGCGCAACGGCACCACGCCGCAGGCCGCGATCACCGCGGGCTACGAGCGCGCCTGGGGCACCATCTTCGACTCCAATATCACCACGCTCATCGCCGGTGTCGCGCTGTTCATGTTCGGCAGCGGCCCGGTGCGCGGTTTCGCGGTGGTGCATTGCTTGGGCATCCTGACCTCGATGTTCAGCGCCGTGGTGGTGTCGCGTGGCGTGGTGAACCTGATCTACGGCAGCCGCCGCAAGCTCGACAAGCTGCCGATCGGCAACACCGACTGGCACAAACGCAACGCCGTCGGCGCCGCGTAGCGCCCCAGGGAACGCGCCATGGAATTTTTCCGTATCCGCAAAGACATCCCGTTCATGCGCCATGCGCTGGTGTTCAACATCATCTCGTTGATCACCTTCCTGCTGGCGGTGTTCTTCCTGGTCACCAGGGGCCTGCACTTCGGTGTCGAGTTCACCGGCGGCACTGTGATGGAAGTGGGCTACGGCCACACGGCCGATGTCGAAAAAGTGCGCGGCATCCTCCAGAAGAACGGCCTGTCCGACGCCACCGTCCAGAACTTCGGCGGTTCGGATACCGCGCTGATCCGGCTGCCGGCCAAGAAAAATGTGGCGGGCGCCACGCTGTCCGAAGACGTGATGAAGCTGCTCAAGGCGGAAGACCCGGCGGTCGAGCTTCGGCGTGTTGACTTCGTCGGTTCGCAGGTCGGCAAGGAACTGGTCGACAACGGCCTGCTCGCGCTGCTGCTGGTGGCGACGGGCATTGTGGTCTACCTGTGGATCCGGTTCGAGTGGAAGTTCGGCGTGGCCGCGATCATCGCCAACCTGCACGACGTGATCATCATTCTCGGATTCTTCGCGCTGTTCCAGTGGGAGTTCTCGCTGCCCGTGCTGGCGGCGGTGCTGGCGGTGCTGGGTTACTCGGTGAACGAGTCGGTGGTGGTGTTCGACCGGATCCGCGAGAACTTCCGCAAGATGCGCAAGGCGTCGGTGCCCGACGTCATCAACAACGCCATCACCAGCACCATCTCGCGCACCATCATCACCCACGGTTGTACCCAGGCCATGGTGACAGCGATCCTGCTGTTCGGCGGCGAGACCCTGCACTACTTCGCTCTGGCGCTCACCATCGGCATCCTGTTCGGCATCTACTCGTCGGTGCTGGTCGCGAGCCCGCTGGTCATGTGGCTGGGCATCAAGCGCGAAGACCTGGTCAAGCCCGAGAAGAAGCGCGAAGAAGCCGTCGTATAACCGTCTTCCCCGTGCCTGGTTAGCGCCATGGAATGGTTCGCGCAGTTGCTCCAGTTGGTCCTGCACCTCGATGCGCATCTGCTCGAGTTCGCCAATGACCACGGACGCTGGATCTACGCGCTGCTGTTCCTGATCATCTTCTGCGAGACCGGCCTGGTGGTCACGCCGTTCCTTCCCGGCGACTCCCTGCTGTTCGTGGCCGGTGCACTGGCCGGTGCCGGCGCGCTCGACATCAACGTCATGGTGGTGGCGCTGATCATCGCCGCGATCCTCGGCGATTCGCTCAACTTCGGCATCGGGCGCTGGATCGGTCCGCGCGTGTTCCGCTTCGAGGATTCATGGTTGTTCCGCCGCCGCTATCTCGACGCGGCAAACGCCTTCTACCAGCGCCATGGCGGCAAGACCATCGTCATTGCCCGCTTCGTGCCAATCGTGCGCACCTACGCGCCATTCGTGGGCGGCGCCGCCGGCATGGACTATCGCCGCTTCCTCGGCTTCAACGTGATCGGCGCCGTGCTGTGGATCGCGCTGCTGTCGTATGCCGGCTATTTCTTCGGCGGGCTGACCGTGGTGAAGAACAACCTCACACTCGTGATTCTCGGCATCATCGCGCTGTCGCTGATGCCGGCCGTCATCGAGTACCTGCGCGGCCGCCGCGCCGCGAACTGAATCGTCGCGCCGGCGTGACGATGGCCTGATCGGGTCGCCGTTCGCCGCATAATCGCGCCTGTCCGTTTCCACTCTAGGTTCCCCGATTCATGGCCCAGTACGTCTACACCATGCACCGCGTCGGCAAGATCGTGCCGCCGAAACGACAGATCCTCAAGAACATTTCGCTGTCGTTCTTTCCCGGTGCCAAGATCGGCGTGCTCGGCATGAACGGCTCGGGCAAGTCGACCCTGCTCAGGATCATGGCCGGCATCGACCAGGACATCGAAGGCGAAGCCGTACCGATGCCCAACCTCAAGATCGGCTATCTGCCGCAGGAGCCGGCACTCGACCCCACGCTCACCGTGCGTGACGAAGTCGAGGCCGGCCTGGGCGAAACGATGCAGGCGAAGAAGAAGCTCGACGAAATCTACGCGGCCTACGCCGAGCCCGACGCCGACTTCGACGCGCTGGCGACGGAGCAGGCGAAGTACGAAGCCATCCTCGCCACCTCGGGCAGCGACGCCGACCATCAGCTCGAGATCGCGGCCGATTCGCTGCGCCTGCCGCCCTGGGACGCCATCATCGGCAATCTGTCGGGCGGCGAGAAGCGGCGCGTGGCGCTGTGCAAGCTGCTGCTCTCCAAACCCGACATGCTGCTGCTCGACGAACCTACCAACCACCTCGACGCCGAGAGTGTCGACTGGCTCGAGCAGTTCCTGCACAAGTTTCCCGGCACCGTGGTCGGCGTCACCCACGACCGTTACTTCCTCGACAACGCGGCCGAGTGGATTCTCGAACTCGACCGTGGCCAGGGTATCCCGTGGAAGGGCAACTACAGCTCGTGGCTGGAGCAGAAAGACGCCCGGCTCAAGCAGGAGGAGTCGTCCGAGTCGGCGCGCCAGAAGACCATCGCCAAGGAACTCGAATGGGTACGCCAGAACCCCAAGGGCCGACAGGCCAAGAGCAAGGCGCGCATCGCCCGGTTCGAAGAGTTGTCGTCATACGAGTACCAGAAGCGCAACGAGACCCAGGAAATCTTCATCCCCGTGGCCGACCGGCTCGGCAACGAGGTGATCGAGTTCAAGGACGTGAGCAAGGCGTTCGGCGACCGGCTGCTGCTAGACCACGTGAGCTTCCGCGTGCCGGCCGGGGCCATCGTGGGCATCATCGGCCCCAACGGCGCCGGCAAGTCGACGTTGTTCCGCATGATCACCGGCCGCGAGCAGCCCGACAGCGGCGAGATCGTGGTCGGCCCGACGGTGAAGATCGCGCACGTCGACCAATCACGCGATGCCCTGGGCGGCACCAAGACCGTCTGGGAAGAGATCGCCGACGGCGCCGACATCCTCACCGTGGGCAAATTCGAGATGCCCTCGCGCGCCTATCTCGGACGCTTCAACTTCAAGGGGGGCGATCAGCAGAAGATCGTCGGCAACCTGTCGGGAGGTGAACGCGGCCGGCTGCATCTGGCCAAAACGCTGATCGCCGGCGGCAACGTGCTGCTGCTCGACGAACCCTCCAACGACCTCGACGTCGAGACCCTGCGCGCGCTCGAAGATGCCTTGCTGGAGTTCGCCGGCAGCATCCTGGTCATCTCGCACGATCGCTGGTTTCTCGATCGCATCGCCACGCACATCCTGGCGTTCGAAGGCGATTCGCAGGTGTCGTTCTTCAATGGCAATTATCAGGAGTACGAAGCCGACAAGAAGAAGCGCCTCGGCGAAGACGGCGCCCGGCCAAGACGCATCCGGTTCAAAGCATTACCTGATTAGCGATGAAGTGCGGCCCTACGCCTCCAGATGACTGCAACAACCACAAGACTGTCCCACAACAACGCAACCCCGCAATCAACGCTCAGGTTTCCCTCATCCCCAACCCTTCTCCCGGAGGGAGAAGGGAGCAGGAGACCTCCCCTTCCGGAGCAGTAGACATCCCTCTCCCCCCGGGAGAGGGACCGAGGGTGAGGGACGCTGAGCAATGTCGCTAGTCAGCAAGCATTAAGCTGCTGCCACCGGCAAATCCATCGGCATGAGGCGTGCTAGGATCATTTGGCGCGGTGAATGGCAGCGGGCAATGCGCCGGCGCTTTTCTTGAAACGGGAGCGAGACACCCATGAGCAAATCTGGCGAAGCCGACGATCCGCGCCGACGCATTCTCGTGCATGCACTGTCGCTCGGGGCGCTGACCGGCATTCCGTGCATGAACGCCCGCGCCGATGTCTTCGGCAGCACGCCGTCGAAGCTGCCCGCGGGGCAGTCGATCTACCGCCTCTCCGGCACCGGCACGATCAACGGCACGAAAGCCACCTTGAGCAGTTCGATCGCTCCGGGCGATACGGTCGAGACCGGCCCCGCCAGCGAGATGGTGTTCGCCGTTGCCGGCAGTGCCTACGTGCTGCGGGCGTCCAGCAAGCTTGAGATCCAGAAGAGCAGCGCCACTGCACTGGTGGTGTCGGGCCTGCGAATGCTGACCGGGCGCGTGCTGGCGGTGTTCGGCAAGTCGGCGCAGCCGCTGCGGCTGCAAACCTTCACGGCCACCATCGGTATCCGTGGCACCGGCGTCTATCTTGAATCCGATCCCGAGCAGACCTACTTCTGCACCTGTTACGGCGTCACCGACATCGCGGCGACTGCCGACAAGCAGAGCACCGAAACGGTGTCGGCCAAGCATCACGACAAGCCGCTCTACATCGTGGCTGGCGCCAGCGCGGGCAAGAACATCCGCCGTGCCCCGTTCATCAATCACAACGACCAGGAACTCATGCTGATCGAGACCCTGGTCGGTCGCACGCCGCCATTTGTTTTTCCTGGTGACGACTATTCGGTACCGCGGCGCGATTACTGATTATCGGACCAGTTGGTTGATCTCGATGATGGGCATGAGCACGGCGAGCACGATGCCCAGCACCACCGCCCCCATCACCAGAATCAGCATGGGTTCCAGCAGGGCAGCGGCGGCGGTGGCTCTTCGTTCCACCGCCCGTGCTTCGTTGTCGGCGGCATGGGCCAGCATCTTTGGCAACTCGCCGGTGGCCTCGCCGACATCGGTCAACCGGATCAGCACCGGCGGAAACACCTTGCTCTGCGCCAGCGCGCGGGCCAGGCTCGAACCTTCGCGCACCCGTTCCACCGCCGTCGACACCGCCTGACGCAACACGGTGTTCGACACCGTGGCCTCGGCGGCGGCGAGCGCCCGCAGCAGTGGCACGCCGGCCTCGGTCAACATCGACAACGTAGAGGCAAAGCGCGCGGTGTCGATGCCGCGCACCAGCGGACCCACCACCGGCAGTCGCAGCAGCAGGCGATCCCATGCGGCCTTCGGACCCGGGCGGCGCAGCGCGCGCCGCGCGATCCAGATGCCGCCCGCCAGAGCCAGCAGCAGTGGCAGGCCTGCAACGCGCAGCAGTGATGACAGCGCCAGCAGCGCCCGCGTGGGCCAGGGCAGCACCTGCCGCGTGTGCTCGAACACCTGCACCACCTGCGGTACCACGTAGGTCATCAGGAACAGCACGATGCCCAGCGCCACGACGGTGACGATGGCCGGATAGGTCGCGGCCGCGATCAGCCGCGCGCGCAACGCCTGCCGCTCTTCGAGGTAGCCGGCAAGGCGCTCGAGCACGGTGGCGAAGTTGCCGGCCTGCTCGCCTGCCGCCACGGTGCCGCAGTAGATCGGCGGAAAGCTGCGCGGATGCCGCGCGAGCGCATCGGCGAGCCGATGCCCGGCCATCACGTCGGCGCGAACCTCGCGGAACACGGCGTGCCGCGGTTCGTGCGCGGTTTGTTCGGTCAACGTCGTGAGCGCGGCTTCGAGCGGCAGGCCGGCGCCGAGCAGGCTCGCGAACTGGCGCGTGGCGAGCGCCAGCTCGGACTCGCGCAATGCCGCGCGCGTGTTGGAGCGAGCGGGGTCGTCGCCGGTCGTGGTGGTGGCCGCCACCGAAATCGGCACCAGCCCGCGCGAGCGCAACACGGTGCGCGCGGCGCGGGCGGTGTCGGCTTCGATCTCGCCTTGCTCCAGACGCCCGTCGTCCTGGGCCGCTTCGAAGCGGAACATGGTCATGGCAGCGTGCGCCGTCGCCGCGCGATTATTGCTCGCGCGTGACGCGCGCGAGTTCCGCCGCCGAGGTGATCCCGTCCGCGATCAGCCGGGCGCCGTCATCGCGTAGCGGGCGCAGCCCCCGGGCTAGCGCCAGCGCGCGCAGCGCGTGCTCGCCATCACGCCGATGGATGGCCGCGCGCATGTCGTCGTCGACGGCGAGCAGTTCGTAGATGCCGGTCCGGCCGCGGTAGCCGGTGTCGCCGCAGGCCGGGCAGCCGAGCGGTTGCCAATCGCCGTGCTCGTCCTGGTGGCGACATCGATGGCACAGCTTGCGCACCAGGCGCTGGGCCAGCACGCCGATGAGCGACGACGACAGCAGGAACGGTTCGACGCCCATGTCGACTAGCCGCGTCACCGACGCCACCGCGTCGTTGGTGTGCAGGGTCGCGAGTACCAGGTGCCCGGTGAGCGAGGCCTGCACCGCGATCTGCGCGGTTTCGACGTCGCGGATCTCGCCGATGAGGATCACGTCGGGGTCCTGGCGCAGGATGGCGCGCAGCGCCCGCGCGAAGCTCATGCCGATGCGGGCGTTGACCTGGGTCTGGCCGATGCCGGGCAGGTCGTATTCGATCGGGTCCTCGACCGTGAGCACGTTGGTGGTGGCGGCGTCGATGCGTGACAGCATCGCGTACAAGGTGGTGGTCTTGCCGCTGCCGGTGGGGCCGGTGACCAGCACGATGCCGTGGTTTTGATGCACCAGCGTGTCGAGACGGCTGCGCGTGTCGGGTGCCATGCCCAGGGCGTCGGGCGTGAGTCGTCCGCGCTCCTGGTCGAGCAGGCGCAGCACCACACGTTCGCCGTGGCCGGCGGGCAACGTCGACACGCGCACGTCGATCGGCCTGCCGCCCAGGCGCAGCAGGATGCGGCCGTCCTGCGGCAGCCGTTTCTCGGCGATGTCGAGGTCGGACATGATCTTGATGCGCGAGACCAGCGCGGCGTGCAGGCCGCGGCCGGGCCGCACGATATCGCGCAAGGTGCCATCGACGCGGTAGCGCACCACCGAGTGGCGCTCGAACGGCTCGATGTGGATGTCGGAGGCGCCTTCGCGCAGCGCCTGCGACAGCAGCGCGTTGAGCATGCGGATGACCGGCGCGTCGTCACGGACATCGAGCAGGTCTTCGACCTGGGGAATGTCTTGAAGCAGGCGCGCGAGATCGATCTCGCCTTCCATTTCGACCACCACCGCCGCGGCCTGGGTGCCGTCGTCGACATAGGCCGAGCGCAGCCCGGCCTCGAACTGATCGTGCGGCACCAGCAGCGGCGCCACCTCGCGAGCGAGCGAACGCCGCACTTCGGCGATCGCCGCGGCCGGCGTCTGCTCTGTCACCCACAGTTGCAGCCGGCCGTCGCGTTCGCCGACCGCCAGCACCGACTGCGAGCGCGCGAACGCATACGGCAGCAGCCGGTTCATTTCGGTGGCGTTGCCGGCGGCGCCGGGTCGGCAGCAGGCGGCGCCACGGGCGCCGGCAATTTCCGGCGCAGATCGAATTCGGGCATCACCGCGCCATCCATCTTCGGCAGCACGAGGTTGGGCGGCAGCGGCGTGGTGGCGATCTGCTCGCGCCGCATGGCGTCGTAGCGATCGACCGTGAGCACCCGCGACACCGATTCGTCGCGGATCACGTAGGGCCGCAGGAACAGCATCAGGTTGGTCTTCTGGGTGCGCCGGGTCTCGTAGCGGAACAACTGGCCGAGCCACGGGATGTTGCCCAGGCCCGGCACCTTCTGCAAGGTGTTGTCGAGCTGGTCGCGGACCAGGCCGCCGAGCACGATGATGTTGCCGTCGTCGACGATGACGTTGGTTTCGAGCGAACGCTTGTTGGTGATGATGCCCGCGGGCGAGGTGGTGTCCTGGATGCTCGACACCTCCTGGTAGATGGTGAGCCGGACCGTGCCGCCTTCGCTGACCTGCGGCTTGACCTTGAGCGTGAGGCCGACATCGCGGCGCTCGATGGTCTGGAACGGGTTCACGTTGTTGCCGGCCGACGCCTGGTTCAGGAACTGGCCGGTGATGAACGGCACGTTCTGGCCGACCACGATCTTCGCCTCCTCGTTGTCGAGGGTGAGGATGTTCGGCGTCGACAGGATGTTGGCCTTGGTCCTGGTTTCGAGAGCCCGGGCGAGGAAAGCGAGGTTGGTGATCGCCCCGAGCCCCGGTATGGTGACCTGGCCCTTCACGATGCCGATGTTGAGGCCCGGGCCGAGACTGCCCAGATTGCGCGCGCCGCCGATGATGTTCTGGCCGCTGGTGCCGAAGTTGGTGCCGCCGACCACCGATGGATTGGTGCTGCCGATGTTGTTGAGGCCGCCGAACCACTGGATGCCGAATTCGGCCGCCTGGTCACTGGTGACTTCGACGATCAGGCATTCGATGAACACCTGCGCGCGGCGCACGTCGAGCTTGTCGATCACCGCACGCAGCGAGCGATAGGCGGGATCCGCCGCGGTGATCACCAGCGAGTTGGAGGCGGCGTCGGCGATGACCGTGGTGCCTCCCTGCGAGTCGGTGCCGGCCGCCTGCTGGCCCGGCAACAGGGCGCTGCCGGTGCCGCCGAAGCGACCGCCCGCCAGCGGATCGGTGATGCGCACGCCGGTGAGCGTCTTGGCGAGCGCCACGGCTTCGGCGTTGCGCAGGGGCACCACATGCACGCCGGTGCCGCGGGCCGAAGGCTGGTCGAGGCTCGCCACCAGTGCCTTGACGACATGGGTGCGCCCGGGGTTGGCCGACAACAGCACGATGCTGTTGGTGGCCGGATCGGCCAGCACCGAAATCTTCTGCGCCGGATCGGCCGCGGTGCCGCCCTGATCGGTGAGCCGCGCGACCATCGCCGCGACATCGGTGGCGATGGCGTTGCGCAGCACGATCACTTCGGTGTTGGAGACCGGCGGGATGTCGAGTGCCGCGATCACCTTCTCGATGCGGCGCAGGTTCTCCGCGTAGTCGGTGACCACGATGGCGTTGCCGCCGGGCGCGGCGGTCACCGGATTGGTCGACGGTACCAGCGGCCGGACCGCCACGAGGATGTTGACGGCCGACTCGTATTGCAGCCGGAACACCTGGGTCAGCACCTGATCGCCGCGCGCACTGCCCGGCACCCCCTGCGTGCCGACCACGCTGCCCTGGAACTTGGCTTCGGTTTCGGGCACGACCCGCGAGATGCCGCCGGCCTCGACGATGGCATACCCCTGCATGCGCAGCGCGCTGGTGAGCGCCGCCAGCGCCTGCTCGCGCGTCATCGATTTTTCGGAGACCAGGCTGACGGTGCCCTTCACGCGCGGATCGACCACGAAGGTGCGCCCGGTGTAATGACCGACCGCGCGCACCACGGCGTCGATATCGGCGTTGACGAACCGCAGCGTCACGCGCTCGTCGGCCGCGCCGACGGCGCCTGGCAGGGTTGCCAGGCAAACCACTGCCGGCAGCAACCACCGCCATGACCAACGTCCGATGCGTACGCGCTGCTTCAAATTTGCAATGCCCAGTCGAGTGTCACGTGGTCGCCCGCCCGCGCGCCGAGAACGCCGATCAGGGCGTTAAGGCGCGGACGCATGGCGGGTTCGGCGTTGGCCGTGCCATTGAAGCGCACAATCCGGTTGGCCATGCGGCCGCGGCCTTCCAGCAGCAGCGGCCCGGATAGCGTCGAAAGCACCAGGTCGCCGGTGGCGCCGGCGCCGCTGGCCACCAGCCGGAAATCGCCCAAAGGCGCCACCGGCGACAAGGCCGAGCGCGCATCCCGCCATTGTGCTTCGATCCGCCCCGAGAACGTAGCGTTGCCGACGCTGAGGTCGCTCCAGGTGAGCAGCAACTCGCCGCCCGGCCTCAGCGTATTGAAAGGCGCCCCGAACAATACCAGCCAGGCGGCCGGCAGGCGCGCCGTCCCGGCTGCGAGGTCGACGCCGTGTCGATTACCCGAAATGCGGACCTCGCCAGCGGCGAGCGGATGCGTCAGCGTGGCCCCCAGTCGACCCGAGAACAGGGCGACGGGATCGACGCGCCATGCCACCCGGCCCGGTAACAGCAGCGCCTGATTGCCGTCGCTGATGGCAATCAGGGCGGAGCCCCGCCAGAGAGTGCCGGCCGGTTCCACCAGCCGTACCGGACCGGGTGGCGCGAGCCAACCCGACAACCATGCGGCGGGCGCGGCGACGACCATGGTCACGACAATCGTCGATGCCGCGGTGAGCAGCGCGATGGTCAGGCGGGCAGCCATCAGCGCCCGCCGGGCCGCCAGCGTGCGGCGTCCGCTGGCGTTCGGCGCGCACAGACAGTCCGCAGGGACTGTCTGTGCCCGGCCTCACCCCGCCAAGGGCGCTGGCCCCCTGGGGGAGGACGCAGCGCAGCGAAGCCTGGGGGTGGGGGTTTCATCTCAGCTGGAGCCCGCGGCGAGTGCGGCGTCGGCATCGATCATGCCGACGCCGGCCGCGCGGTTGACGCGAACCCGCACGACCCGCAGGCGCGACTCGCGAACATAGCTGTCGAGCCACGCAAACCATGCCTGCGCCGCGGCACCGCGCACGCTGACATCGAGTTGGCTGCCACCGCCACGGACGCTGCCTGCGAGACCGGCGCGAGTCAGCGATTGCTCGGCCGCGGCGCGGTCGGCCGCGATCGTCGCGCCGCTGCCGCCGAGGGCGAGCGCTTCGGCGCGCAGCGAATCGACCTGCATTGCCTGCTCCTGCAACCGTGGCAGATCGCGCTGCAGGCGGGTGCGTTCACGCCACGCGGGTTCGACCGCGCCCACATAAAGCAGGGCCGCCACGACCACGGTCGCGGCGGCCAGGATCATGACCCGCTCGCGGCGCGCGAGACCGGACCACCAGGATTGCAGCGGCGAGATCGTCATTGCGCCTGCTTGCGAGCGATGCGCACGGCGTCGCCCTCGATGGCCGACGCGAGGCCGAGGGCCGCGGCGGCGCCGATCAATGCGGTGCGCTTCGCCTCCGGTGCCGCCACGTCGCTCCGGAATATCACCCGCAGCGCGCCGTCGCGATAGTCGAGCGTCTGGATCGAATCCGGTGGCGCCATCCGCGCAACGGATTGCGCCAGCGCGAGAAATTCGCCGGCGCCCGCAGCCGGCCGGCGATCCGCCACCAGGCGCCGCATCTGTGCCACCGGGTCGAGCACCACCGGCACTTCCGGAAAGGTGGTGCGCACGGCGGCAGCCATGCGCTCGCGCAACGATTGCTCTTGCCGATGAAGAGTCCAGGCGTGCAGGTTCAGGCCACCGACCGACACGGCAACGAGCAGCCCGGCGAGCAACGCGGTGGTGCGCCAGGCGGCGGCGTCGGCGATGCCGGGCACGAAGGCGTATTGCAGCAGTTCGAGCGCGACCGGCGGCGCGTCGGCATCGGCGCCGACCGCGACCACCGGCACGCCAAGCGCCGCGGTCCATGCAGCGGGATCACACCGGCCTTCGATCTCGATCGTGTTCGGGCGGACCAGCGCCTGCGCGAGCAGCAGTCGGAGTTCGAGCGGCGGATCGCCACCGCTGTCGTCGGTGCCGAATCCGACCCCGGATCGGGGCCCGGTGCGCACGCTGCCGTGGTCGTCGTCGAGCTGCACCCGCCAATGGTCGCGCCGGACCGGCAGGGCCAGCGGACGCGGTGTTGCCGATACCACCCGTCGTCGGGCACGGCTGAAGCGCTCGATCGCGCGGGCGAGCAACGCACGGTCGACAACCGCGGCGGTCGCGGCGCCGGTCGCGTCGCGTTCACCGACGACAACATGGGCATGATCCACGTCGGTGGCGAGGCGTTCTTCCACCAGGCCCGGTAGCGCGCCGGCGAGTTTGGCGCCGTCGATCCTGGGCGGACGCACGTCGAGCAGCACGCAGTCGAGGCCGTGCAACACCAGCTCGACGCTGGCCGCGTCGGGCAGGTTCGCCAGCGTCAGGCGCGCGCGGCGCTGTATCTGCCGCTGGCGGCCGAGCCATTCGCACCGGAGCGATGCATCCGCGTCGAACCCGGCGAGCCGCGGCAGCCAGACGCGGATATTCATTGGCCACCCTTGGCGCTGCGCGGTGGGCAGACAGGTCCCACCCTGGGCGCTGCTCGCCTTCCCGCCAGCGGGCAATCGCCCTTGGGGCTGCCCGGCGGGCTCATGCTTCCCGGCTCCACACGACGTCGACGCGTTCACCCTCGCGCCGCAACAGCACGGTGGCCTCGACCCGGGCGCGCTGATATTCGATCAGGCCGCGCAGCAGAAAGAAATTGCTGCTGCTCGTGATCTGTCCGACGCCGCCGGTCGGGCTCAGGCCGGGCAGGCGGCCGATGACGTCGTTGAAGTCGCGGAACCACAGGCGGTCACGGCTCTCGACCAGCCGCTGCGCATCGGCGAGCGCGAGATTGTCGAAACGCGCCGACAGCACTTCGGGCGATGCGGTGTTGGCGTTGACCGGCGTCGCCACCGGCAGCAAGGTGACGTACGGACGCAGGCGCGAGAGCGCGGCGCGTTCGGCGTCGTCTGCCGGCACGATGTCGTCGAGTGTTGCCGGCAGTGCCGATGCGCTGCCCGGCGCAATCGCATAGGCCGCGGCAATGCGGCGCGCGAGACGCTCCGCCGAAACGGTGCGCTCGCCGGCCAGCGCGAGCAGCCGGCCAAGTACCGCGACTTCGGCCGGCACCAGACCGGTGGCGCCGAACAGGTTGCGCAGGTTGTAGCGCGACTGGGCATCTTCGATCCGGCCCGACAGTTGCGCCGCGCGATCGCCGCCCGCTTCGATGCGGGTGCGGGCCAGCGGCACCGCCCACGGTTCGGCGAGATGATCGGTGGTGGATCCGCGCGCGTCCTCGCGCAGGATCAGCCGGACCCAGTCGACGGCGCCGGTCATGAGCGCACGCGCCTGCATGATGGCAGCCTCGTTCTCCACCTGCCGCACCAGCACGCTCTGGCGCAGCGCTGCGCCACTCACCAGCAAGGTGCCGAGCGTGACCACCAGCATGGCCATGAGGATCGCGGCGCCGCACTCGCGTCGCCTCACAACGCGAGCACCCGGACGAAACGACCGGCGGCGCCGCGGTCGATGCTCAGTTCGACCGCGGCGCCGCGCTCGGGCAGAACCGAAGCGGAGCGAACGAGGTTGCGCGCGTCGATCCAGCCGTCGGTGAGCAGCAGTCGCACGCCGACACCGCTGACCGATTCGAGCAGCGCCACCCGATCCGCGCCGGCGGCGTTCGCGGTGGATGCCGTGCGCACGAGCGTTCCTGCTTCGACCGACCACAGGACGTTGACGGTGCCACCACCGGCGCGAGCGCGCAGGACGCGAATGCGTGGCTGGCCATTGGTATCGACGTCCACATCCACGGCGAAGGGTAGCGCCGAGCCCGGCAGCGTTCGCCCGACAACCAGCGCGTCCGGCACGCGTTGCGCGACGTCGCGCTCGAATTGCGACAGGGTGCGCACCACCTGTTCGGTATCGGCCGTGATGTCGTCGAGGCGGGTGCGTTGCGCGATCAACTGCTCGAGACCGCGCCAGGCGATCAGGCCCAGCACCGCCATGATGGTGATCGCCACCAGCATTTCGACGAGCGTGAAGCCGGTCGCGCGCCGGGCCTTCATCGGTCGCGCGGCAGGATGCCGGTGAGTTCGGCCAGCACCATCGCGGGATCGTCGGTGGCACGCACGCGCACGGTGACGCGACGAAACGCCGGATTGGGCGTGGTCTCGGTGTCCTGGCTGCAGACCAGCGCCACGCGGCCCTGAGAGCAGGGTTCGCTGGTGGCGCCGGTGAGCGGAAACTGTCTTGCGGCCCGAAGCACCGCGATGCGGTTCTGCGCCGACAGTTGTGCCAGCAGGTGCAGGTCGAGGTCGCGGCCGGATTGCGTCATGGTGCCCATGGCACGCAGGCAGGCAAGCAGGGCGGTCGCGACGATCGCCAGTGCGACCACCACTTCGATCAGGGTGAAGCCCCGACTCGACCGCGTCATGGGTGCTGCGTGGTGAACCACGACGCCGGCATGCGAATCGTGCCGATGGCGCGGCGGACTCATTGCGCCAGGCTCACGCGACCGAGCGCGTCGATGCCGACGCGCCACTGCCGCGACTGCGCGACGATCGTGAAGTCGGTTCGCTCCAGCAACGGTTCGCGGCCGAACACGATGGCGGGGGCGTTGATCCGGGTCACGCCGAACGGCCAGCGGCGCGGTCGCAGCGGGTCGTCACTGGCGTCGGCCAGCGCCGGATCGCCGCGGCGAAACCGGTAGCCGTCGACGTCGGCCTCCCAGGTGACCGGGCGTCCGGTGGTTCGCGTCTCGTCCTGCGCCAGCCGGAACAGGGCGCCGAGCCGTAGCAGTTCTTCGGTGACGCGTCGTTCTTCGGAGGGTGCGATCGACAAGGTCACCGCGCCGGCCGCGATGCCGAGCAGGACCATCACCACCAGCAGCTCGACCAGGGTGTAGCCGCGATGCCCAGTGCCGGCGCGGTGCGAGCGAATCCTGGACGATGGCATCGCCATATCGCCGGACACTACAGCTAGAGATCCCATGAACCGATGTCGGCGTCGGGGCCGCTGCCGCCGGGCTGGCCATCGGCCCCGAAGCTGAAGACGTCGATCTCGCCGTGCGCGCCCGGGTTCAGATAGAGATACGGCTTGCCCCAGGGATCTTTCGGCATGCGGTCGAGGTACGACTTCCAGTTGGATGGCACCGGCTCGGTGGCCGGTTTCGTCACCAGCGCTTCGAGACCCTGCGTGACCGTCGGGTAGCGGCTGCTGTCGACGCGATACAGCTTGAGCGCCTGCAGGATCGCGGTGATGTCCTGCCGGGCGGCGACAGCGCGCGCGTCATCGGTGCGGCCCACCACGCGTGGCACGATCAGCGCCGCCAGCACGCCCAGGATTACCACGACCACCATGACCTCGATCAGCGTGAAACCGCCGACGCGCGCGGGCCGGCGGCGTCGGCGGATGGGGCTGTTGCTAGTGGACATCGCTCATCTTCTCCCCGGGTGCGCCGGGCTCACCCGGCCATGGCGTTACACTGCGTGCGCTCATCCGGCGTCTAGCACCCGCCGGGCCGCCCCAAGGGGGCTGCCCCCCATCGGGGGGTGGCGACCGCAGGAAGCCTGGGGGGGCATCGAGAACATGTGAAACAACGATACCACTCCATCGCCAATCTTGCCCTCCTGCTCGGCACCGTAGCCGCCGCGACCTGGTGGGGCCTGCAACTGGTGTCGGCACAGCCGCCGCGCGAGCCGGTGGTTGGGCTTCCCGTGGCAAGCGCTCCGACCGCGCAGGCGCCGCTGGACACCCAGCCGGTTGCCGGGTTGTTCGGGCCGGTGGTGACGGCCGACGCCGCGCCCCTCCGGCTGGTCGGCGTCATCGCCACCGGTGGCAGTGGCACCGGCGTGGCCCTGCTCGCGATCGGCGATCAGCCATCCATGGCATGGCGTGTGGGCGAAGATGTCGATGGCCACGGCACGCTGGTGGCCGTCGAGCCCGGGAAGGTCACGCTGAAGCGCGGCGCGGGGACCATCGAGGTGGCACTGCCGGCGCCGAAATCATCGGTCGAGGGCATCGTCCCGGTGCATTGATCGTCGGCGCCTGTGGTGCTGAACGAAGGGACATCAAAAACGGAAGGGCCCCGTCCACAGGGTCCCCCGAGGAACGGGGCGCCCCCTCAGGGGGAAGGCGTAGCGCAGCGAAGCCTGGGGGTGGACGTCACCTCAGCGGAGCGCAGCCTGGGGGGGTCAATTGTCGGGTGCGCCGCCGACGATCCAGGTAAGGAACAAGTTGTAGTTGCTGAAAACGCCGGCAAGGCCGAAGCCTGCTCGTAGGCCGCCACCATGGCCGTTGCCATTGGGCGCGCTGGAGTTGTTGGATGGGTTGAGCAGCAGCAGGCTCAAGGTGGGTGACCCGGTGTTAACGCGGGCAAAGACGCGAGCGTGCAAGCCGCTGGCGGTTTCCCAATCGGGCTGTGCCGTACCCGAGCTATGGCAACCGCCGCCCAGGCAGCCTTGGAATACGGGTACTACGTTTGCCTGGAAGGTGGAATTGGCGGTTGCCGTGATGGTGCGTGTCGCGGTATTGCCGGCGCCCTGCGGCAGACCGTTGTCCACGACCAGTTGCACCACGTATACCCCGGTGGTCCTGACGTTGAGGGTCGCGGTGCTCGCCGTGGGAGTGCTGACGCTGGAGCCAGCAGGCCCGGACGTGACCGACCACGAGTAGGTGAGCGTTCCGGGCCCGGAACTGGCGGTGCCGTCGAGCGCCACGGTCGCGACCGGGTTGCCGCTGGTACTCGAGCTGCCGAGCGAATTCGAGAACGTCAGCGGGTTGGCCGAGTTGGCACCGGCATTGGCATTGACCCCGGAACCCGCGCTCAGCACGCCGATGGAATTGGTGACGGAGTCGGTGGTGGTGACGTTAGAGCCGGTGAAGCTCACCTGGTAGGTGCCGCCGACCGCGGTGGAAGGCACCGTGAGGGTGGTAGTGGTGCACGACGTGGTGCTGCTCAACGACCCGCCGGCGGGGCCCGAGACGATCACCCACGCGCAGGTGGTCGGGTTGCCGGTGCTGGTGTTGGTGAGCGTGACCGGGCCGGTGGCGGTCGGCGCGCCGGTGAAGGTGACGGCGACGTTGCCCGACGGCGTGAAGCTGGCGACCACCGCCGTCTCGGTCACGGTGATCTGGCGCGTGTCGGTGTCGGTGGCAGTGCCATCGGTCACGTCGAGCTGCACGACGTACACCCCGACGTTCTGGACTCGCAGCGTCGCGGTGCCGGTGCCCGTGTTCGGGTTGACGATGCTCGCGCCCGCCGGGCCCGACACGATCGACCAGGTGAGGTTGTTGGCCCCGGCGCTCAGCGCGCCGGTGAGCGGGATGTCGGCCGACACCGGGGCCCCGGCGAAGCTGACGTTGTTGGTGCTGTCGGCCCCCGCGTTCGCGGCGACACCGCCGGTTGGCATCCCGTTGAGGATCCAGTAGTACACCTTCGAGAAGTCGGAGAGTCCCGCGGCCGGACTCGCGCCGGTCAGGACGATAGGGCTGCCGCCGCCATGGTGGTTGCCGGTAGGCTTGCGCAGCAGCGGACTGTCGACGATGTCGGTGAGGTTCACGCGGCCGGTGACTTCCTTGTAGAACCAGGCATCGTCGATCGCGGTGACCCCGCCGACCCCGTCGCGGTCGATGTCGGTGTAGGCGATCGGCGTGGTGGTGGCCGCGCCGTCGACGTGGCAACTGATGCACGCGCCGCCCGGGTACGCGACATTTCGCAGGATGTTCTTGACGCTCGCGAACCGGATCGAGGCCGGCACCGGGAAGCTGCTGTCGACCGTGACCACGATGTTCTTCGAGTTGGAAGCGCTGGCGTTGCCCACCGTCAGGCGCACGGTGTAGTCGCCGAGGGTGGTCGCGAGAAAGGTGGCCGTGGCCGAGTTCGGATTGGTGATGGTGGCATTGCCGCCACCCGGCGAGGCGACGATCGACCACGTGTAGGTGTTCGCGAACAGGCTGTTCGCGCCCGACAGCGCTGCGTTGGCGCCGGCCCGCGCCATTCGCGTGGGTCCCGGATCGGCGATCGGCCGGCCCGGCCGCAGCGCGACCCCGCCGGCAGTGGCTACCAGGCCCGGCACCCCGAGCGCGTCGAGATAGCGCGCCAGTGTGGTGGGCGTCGATGACCGCCAGAAGGTGTCGTAGACGATGAATGCGAGCGGCATGTTGCCGCGATCGAACACGTGAGCCTTGATGCGCTCGGCGTACGGGTCGAACTTGGCTTTCGAGGTGAGATCGATGTCGCTCTGCTGGCCGTTGCCGCGCTGAACGTGGCAGGTGCGGCAATACGGAGCGACCACCTGCCGATAGAGGTTTTCCGCGCCCGCACCGACGTTGCCGGCCTGCCAGCCGGTGGGCACGAAGTTGTCGACATAGGTGGCGTTGGGCATGCCCGGGCCGCCGTACCACGACTTGACCATTTCGGCGGCGGTGCCCTGCCATTCGTTCACGGTGGCCGCGGGACGGCAATTGTCTTCGGCGCCGGCGACGGCCCCGACCAGCGGATACGAGCACAGCACCCAGAGATTGAAGTCCTTGAAGCTCGCTTCCTGGTCGGCGCGGGTGAAGCCCGCGGTGGTCGCGAACTGGAACGTGTCGACGTTGAACGGTTGCAGGTGCGCGGTGGTGTCGCCGCGTTTCTTTGAGGCCGAGTTGCCCACGAAAGCAAAGCGCGGCTGTCCGCCGGCATCCGGTGGTGTCAGCGGATCGCCACGGCCGCCGTGGCAGGTGGTGCACGGCCCGGGCATTGCCTTGTCGCCGCGGCCGTCGAGATTGATGATCAGGTTGCGGGCGCCGGTGCCCGCGTCGAAGTTGTAGAACTTGGCGTAGCGGACCGTGGGGTCGCAGGCGGCCGGGTCGGCCGCGGGGTCGCAGGGTGAGGCGCTGTACTCGATGGCGTTGGTGCCGATATGCCACCGGGGATCGGCGGCCACCGCGGCGTCGGCGTTGAGCGCCGAATAGGCGCCGGGGAGCGCAGTGACGTTGTAGTTCTCGACGACGAACGCGACGTTGCCGCCGTTGAAGCGGCCGGTGAGACGTCGGCCGTAGCCGAGATCGCGCACATCGCGGAACACCACCATGTGTTCCTGACCCCCGGTGCCGAAGCCGTTGACGGCGCGGAACTTGGCCAGCGTGTCGCGCTGGGAGGTGGGGTCGATCGCCCGGTAGTAGGCCGCGGCGTTGGCGGCGGCGGTGGTTTCGAAGGCCCCGGCGGCAACAACGGGGTTCGGAAACACCAGGAAGCGGTTGATGCCCGTGGGAATCGGGCCATCCCCCTGCGCCGTGGCGCTGTCGCCGCTGTTGCCCTGGCTGCAGGCGACCAGCACCAGCGGCAGCGCGACGGCCATCGCGTTGCGAAGCCGGTGAAGGACGGTGACGGTGCGAGTGGTGAACGACATTCTAGAATCGGACAAGGAACGAGAGCGTGACGAGGTTGGCCGTGTAGCGCGGATCGGCAACGGCGATGGCGGACGAATGCTCGGTCGGGGTGGTGCGCACGTAGCGGTACGACAGGTCCAGCGCGTAGCGCTGACCGATGGGCATGTTGTAGCCGACGGTCGCGATGAGAGTTTCGGCCTTGAGCTTGTATGCCACCAGATTGTGGTCGGTGAAGACGTCGTCGAACACCAGTGCCTTGGCCAGGCTCAGGATGCCGAAGGAGATGGGGCCGGACGACACCGCATCGCCATTGCGATACTCGGCACCGAGGTACAGCGTGCTGCGACCGAAGATGTTGTAGTCGAGGTTGAGTTTCGCGGCCCAGTCCTTGTTGTCGAACACGGCCGACTTGCCGTCGCGGATGTTGTACTGGGCGGCCAGCGAGCCTTCGATGGCATCGGTGATCGGCTTGCGCACCGACAGCCCGAAGGAGTGGCGATAGCCGTCGCGCAGGTTGGACTGGTAGCTGTCGGCCGCGGTGCGCGCGAACAGCGACCACGTCGGCGCGCCGAACGAACCGGACGGGCGGAACTGAAGCGTCGCACTGCCGCCCACGGACACTCGCGACAGCCCGTCGAATTGGAAGAACTTCTCGCCGCCCACGACGCCGCCGAGGATCACCCGGATGCGTTCGGACAGCGGCAGTGCCATGCTGGCATTGAGGTCGGCGAACGCGCTCTGATCGGCGAGCGCCTGATGGGTGTAGTCGAAGCTGCGGTTGACGTTGTCGTCGCTGCCGATCCCGGTGTCGAGTCGGACCGTGATCCGTTGGGCGCTTGCCGGGTCGGCGAGGCAACCCAGCAGCGTGATCGCCAGCAGCCCGACGTACGCGCGAACGGCGGAAACGCGGCGCGCAGGCCTTGCAACTGCCCGCTGACTGCTCGACGGCTCGCTCACCATCGGTTCGCCGCCGGTACCCATGTCGTTCGCATGTCGTTCACGTCGAAATCACCCCCGCAACCCTGCCCCCCCGAATGATGCACGCATCCCGCGACCCTGTCCGCATTGACGGCAGCACCACAGGGTCCCCCGAGGATGCTGCGCCCCCTCCAGGGGGGAAGCCGTAGCGCAGCGCAGGCTGCGGGTGGGCGTCACCGGCAGCACCGGGCGCTCAACCGCGCCCGATGAATGGCATCTTGGTCGCCATGATGGTCATGAACTGCACATTGGCCTCAAGCGGCAGATTGGCCATGTGCAGGACGGCGTCGGCGACGTGCTGCACGTCCATCAGTGGTTCCACCGCGATGGTACCGTTGGCCTGCGGCACGCCCTTGGCGGCGCGCGCGATCATGGCGGTGGCGGCATTGCCGATGTCGATCTGGCCGCAGGCGATGTCGTACTTGCGGCCGTCGAGCGCGGTCGCCTTGGTCAGGCCGGTGATCGCGTGCTTGGTGGCGGTATAAGGCGCGGAGTTCGGGCGCGGCGCGTGCGCCGAGATCGAGCCGTTGTTGATGATCCTGCCGCCGCGGGGGTCCTGGTCCTTCATCAGCCGGAACGCCTGCTGCGTACACAGGAATGGACCGGTGAGGTTGATGTCGACGACAGTGCGCCACTGCTCCAGCGACAGGTCTTCGAGATTCACCCCGGGTGCGCTGACGCCGGCATTGTTGAACAGAACGTCGAGCCGCCCGAAGGTGGCCTTGGTGCGATCGAACAATGCGGCGACCGACGTGGCATCGCTCACGTCGGTGGGCACGGCAAGGGCGAGGTCGAGTGCCACGGCGGCTTCCGCGATGGCTTCGGCCAGCGGCTCTGGCCGGCGGCCGGCCAGCACCACCCGATAACCATTCTTGAGCAATGTGACGGCGACGGCTCTGCCGATGCCGGTGCCGGCGCCGGTGACGATGGCGACCTTGTTGTTCTGGTTCATGCGGTCATTTCCCCTGTTGGCGGGGGCGCGCCCGATGCCGATGGCGGCACCGTCCGATCGCCCGATGGCGATGTTACCTCACGAGCCGCGACGGTTAGAAATGGATGCCGTTGTGACGCCCACCCCCAGCCTGCGCTGCGCTTCGGCTTCCCCCTCGAGGGGGCGCAGCATCCTCGGGGGGCCCTGTGGTGCTGACCCTGCGGACGCCGGGATCACCCACGTGATCCCTGGAAGACTCGCGCCAAGCCATCGCAAGTGAGTTGATATCGGGAAACCACCCCACTAGCATCTGACGAGCGGTCAGAATTTGGGAAAGACGGTCACGATCGCTTGCCGACATCTCTCTCTTTGTCCGGCGTCGCGCGCGTTCCTGAAGCACCAGCTATCGGCACCAGCTATCGCGAAAAAACGGCCCCGCACCTTCCGGTGCGGGGCCGTTGTCTTTTCGAGACCGGTTACTCGACGCCGGTCGCCGCCAGCCAGCCGCCGATCTTGCCCTCGTAGCGCTCGCGCAGCACGATCACCGGGCCGATGCACGCGCCGGGGAGCTTGAGTTTCGCATCGATGGTCGCGTTGCCCTGCTTCGACAGCGGTGCCGGGTCGGTCTGGGCCACCACCTTGGCGCCACCCGGGCCGTGGCACAGCACCGCCGCCGCCACCGCATCCACGCCGTCCGGCGTGCCGTTGAATTCTCCGGTCGTGGTGTCGTTGAGGACCAGGCCCTTGACCTTCACCTTGAGATGGCCGTTGGACGAGAGTTCGGCCTCACCATGGGCCAGCTTCCAGATCTTGCCGCACGAACCCACGTCGCCGATGGCGGTGCCGTTGGACGGGCAGGCAACCAGTTGACCCTCGAATTCGTCGGCCAGTGCCGACCCGGCCACCCCGAAAGCGAACACGGCTGCCGCCGCGGCTGCGAATGCACGATTCATCGAACTTCCTTTCGTTGTTGTTGGTTGGGACTTCGCATCGGCCGCTCATGACGCTCGAGCCGAACGGACGAAAAGGCTGGAGCACGAATTGCCTTCCCTCCAGAAAAAATTATACATTGCGGCACCTTACCGTTTGGTTACGGATTGGGGGGCTGTCCGACTACACTTTCACAATCCACCCTGGAGTCTTCGCCGATGTCGGCCATGCCGCCGTTTCATCTCGCGTTTCCCGTCACCAGTCTCGCTGCCGCGCGTGCCTTCTATGGTGACCTGCTCGGATGCCCCGAGGGGCGCAGTTCGGAACACTGGGTCGACTTCGATTTTCACGGCCACCAGATCGTGGCGCACCTGGCGCCCGAGGCCGGCCATCGCGAGACCAGCCTGGTCGACGGCGACAACGTGCCGGTGCGGCACTTCGGCGTGGTGCTGTCGATGACGCAATGGCAGGCGATGGCCGAGCGCCTGAAGGTGGCCGGAACGACCTTCGTGATCGAGCCGCATGTGCGGTTCAAGGGCGAGGTCGGCGAACAGGCGACGATGTTCCTGCTCGACCCGTGCGGCAACGCCCTGGAGTTCAAGGCGTTCGAGGATCCCGCGCGGCTGTTCGCGCGGTAGTCGGCCGGCGCGTTCGACCGCGGACCGGCGGAAGCCGCGCGAAGCTGCGGCGGGTTCAGTCTGCCGCGATGCCGATGACGCGCGTCAGGTCGTCGAGAAACTTGGTGAGCATGCCGGTCATCAGCACGAAGTCAGCCTCGAAGCGCTCGTCGTCGCTGGCGCCTTCGGTCTCCGCTTCCGCCGTGGCCACCTCGAGAAACGCCACGCGCTTCACCTCAAGCTGTGCCGTGAGCACGAACGAGAGGCGGTCCTGCCAGGTCATCGCGAGCCGCGTCGGCGCTTTGCCGTTGCGGATGTGATTGATGATCTCGCCGGTGTCGGTGAGCGGGTGGTGCAGGTAGCGGACGGTGGCCTTCTCGTCCTGTGTCGATTGCAGTTCGCACTCGCGGTCGATGGTGAAGCCGGCCGGCGCCTCGCTCGCCAGCAGCCACTCGGTCATCGCTGCCGCCGCCGAGCGCTCGGTCTCGAGCGGCACCGCGATGACTTCATCGAGCGATTTGCGCAGCACCTCCATGAACGACTCGACCTGCTTCGGACTGCTCGCGTCGATAACGAACCAGCGGTCGGCCGGGTCGATCCACGCGAAGGTGGTGCTGTAGCGGCTGAAGGCGCGTGGCAGCAACTCGTCGGTGATCTCGTCCTTCAACTCGCGCCGGCGCTTGGGGCCCGGTTTAACGCCCATGCGGCGCTCGAGATCGGCCGCGCGTTCGTCGACCGCCTGCTTCACCACCGAGGCCGGCAGCAGCTTGGACTCGGTGCCGAGCGCGATCAACTGCTGCTGCGCGAGCGTGAAGACGAGCCGGTCGTCACCGCGTGGTGGAATCCAGCCACGCGAATCGCGCGCGTAGCCGCTGCAAGGCTGGAACACGGCTCGCGAGAGCTGCTCCTGCAAGGCGTCGGGCGCGATCGTCGAACCGGGGGGCAGGCGATAGATCTGGAGATTGCGGAAGAACATGTTGTTGTTTCGCCTGGTGCGTGTGCCGCGACGTTCGCGGGCGTGTGGAATTCGGGTGGGTCAGCCGACAGCCTTCATGCCGCCACGTTCTGAACTGATAGCCCGGCATGCTCGCGTTGCGTGTGGAACTGCACCTTGGGCCACATGTCTTGCACCACCTTCATTTCGTAGACGCTGCCGGTGAGAACGGTAAGCGAGTCGGCGGCATCGAGGGCGACCCGGTTCGCGTTGGCATCGACGAAGCGCTGGAGCTCGGCCGGACTATCGGCGGTGACCCAGCGCGCGCACCCGAATGGCGAGGCGATCACGCGCGCCTCGACGCCGTATTCATGTTGCAGACGGTGCGCGGCCACCTCGAACTGCAGCGCCCCGACCGCGCCCAGCAGCATCATCGAGCTGCGCAGCGGCCGGAACACCTGGATCGCGCCTTCTTCGCCGAGCTGGGTGAGGCCGATGCGCAACTGCTTGGTCTTGAGCGGATTGAGCACCTCGACCGCGCGGAAGATCTCCGGCGCGAAGAAGGGCAGGCCGGTGAACTGGAGCGGATCCGCGGTTTCGGTGAGGGTGTCGCCGAGTTGCAGGCCGCCGTGGGACGGAATGCCGATGATGTCGCCGGCCCAGGCTTCGTCGAGCAGGTCACGCCGCTGCGACAGGAACGACACCACGCTGTTGGGCCGGATCTCCTTGCCGGAGCGCTGGATGCGCAGGCGCATGCCGCGCTCGAAGCGTCCGGAACACACGCGCACGAACACGATACGGTCGCGATGCGCAGGGTCCATGTTGGCCTGGATCTTGAACACCACGCCGGTGAACTTGTCGCCCTCGGGTTCCACGGGGCCTTGCACGGCTTCGCGTGCCTGCGGCGGGGGGGCGATGTCGATCAAGGCGTCGAGCACTTCGCGTACGCCGAAGTTGTTGATGCCGGAGCCGAAGAACACCGGCGTCTGGCGACCCGCCAGAAACTCGGCTCGATCGAACGCAGGGGTCGCGCCGCGTAGCAGCTCGATGTCGTTGCGCGCGTGCGTGATCTCGGCGCCATAGCGTTGGTCGAGCACCGGGTTGTTCAGCCCCTCGATGGTCTCGACGTCGCCGGCGATGCGATCCTCACCCGGGCGAAATACGCGGATGCGGTCTTCGGCGAGGTCGTAGACGCCGGCGAAGCGCTTGCCCATGCCGATCGGCCACGAGAACGGCACGGCGGTCATGCCGAGCGTGCGCTCGATCTCGTCGATGAGGTCGATCGGTTCGCGCACTTCGCGGTCCATCTTGTTGATGAAGGTGAGGATAGGGGTGTTGCGCGAGCGGCACACCTCCAGCAGCCGCAGCGTCTGCGCCTCGACGCCGTTGGCGGCGTCGATGACCATCAGCGCTGCATCCACCGCGGTGAGCACGCGATAAGTGTCTTCCGAGAAGTCCTTGTGTCCGGGAGTGTCGAGCAGGTTGATGACCTTGTCGCGGTACTCGATCTGCATCACCGAACTCGCCACCGAGATGCCGCGCTGCTTTTCGATCTCCATCCAGTCGGAGGTGGCGTGGCGGGTGGCCTTGCGCGCCTTGACGCTGCCGGCGATCTGGATGGCGCCCGCGAACAGCAGCAGCTTCTCGGTGAGCGTGGTCTTGCCGGCGTCGGGGTGGGAGATGATCGCGAACGTGCGGCGCTGGGCCACTCGCTGGGCGAGCAACTGGGGAGTGAGGTCGGTCATGGGGTTGAATCGGCTGGTGGCGCAAGCGGCTCGTGACGGCTGGCGCTGCTGGAGGACCGCATTCTACGGGGTCGGCTGCGGCGCTTCCACCGCACGGACCGATCCTGCTCGCCTGCTCACGCGAACGCGGCAATGCGCTCCCGGCATATCGCGAGCGTTCGAGTCACGGCGGTTTCGCCCGACGGCCCGTAGGCGGGGAGCTGCGGCAACGTGATCGCAGCAACGGCGATCCGCATCCGTTCCAGAACATCATCGATCGCGGCATTGGTGTCCGACGCCCGAAGGCCGGCTATCGCGGCGACCGCGAGGAAGTCGGCACGCTTGAGCCGTTCGTCCTTGCCGTTGAGCTTCAGCGCCGTGCGGTCATGTTCAAGGTGGGGAAAGATACGTGTGGTCAGCGTGTCGTAGACGGGCGCAAGGCGAACGCTGCGGAAAGCCGGACTGCCGGGTTCGGCGATCTTGAGAATGGCCAGGTTCTTGAGGTGCATGTCGCCATCGGCGATGAGCCATGCGAACACGACGCGCTTCATGAGGATCAGGAGGTCTTCATCGGGCGATGTGGACAAGCTTCTCAGGGCACGCGCCACGCGTTCGATGGTGCCGTCGTACTTGGCCTCGGGCGAAAGATCGAGCACCGAGCAAAGGTCTTCCATCGCCAGGAGGCGCTGGTCGTTTGCATCGGTGCGAATGTCGAACCGCTCGACCAGAAGCGCCGGCGGCATGCCGTCAGGCATCTCGATCAGCGCCGTTGCCGGCACCGTGAGCCCGGCCTCGCTGGCCAGGGCAAGGCCGATCCATTCGACCAGCGGCAAAGCTTCGAAGCCGCTGGTCCCTGCGGGCTTCAGGATGTGGGTGAACGGCGTACCGGAGCTGGGCGAGAGCCTGCCGTCCGGGTCGAGCGTCATCGGTGCCTTGATCTGCACCCCGGAGAGACGCGGGGTGTCGGCATGTGCGTAGATGGTGGCGAGATTGCGCTCGAAGTCATGCTCTATTGCGCTGCGACCAGGCCCCGCGTAAGTGCCTGTGAACACGCCCGCTGCCGTGTGGCCGGCGAGTGGAGTCGCGAGGACATCGAGCGGCAGGGCGGCAAGCTCGCTCGCGTTCTCGGCAATCGTGATGTTGGACAGGTAGCGCCTGCCCGAGCGAAGCGTGGCCCGTTGGTCAGGGTTATTCAGGACGCTTTCGAGCCAGCCTTCCGGCAGTAGCGAGACCACGAAGGGCGGCAACCTGCCCGGCATTGTCTGGCGAATGACTGGCGGCATGGGCACGCCGCTGTCGGTCGACGACCACCGCCATTCGAAGCCGTCGTGTGTGAGGATGCCGATCGGCAGGCCGTGCCACGCCACGGTCAGGGCGAATGCCGCCTCGTTGCGGGCGGGCGCGATCGACGGGCCGCGCAGCAGGAACTTCTCGGCCCCCTCGCCCTCCCGGTACCAGTCGTTTTCGCGGGCCAGCGCCCACACCGCATCGCTTGCGGCCTGCCGGCCTCCATATTCCTCGACCAGGCGGGCGGCGATGGCTTCGCGCGTGGCCGTGTCGATGGATGCGGCGTGCTCGCTGCGCAGGCGAAAGGCTTCGAGGAATCTCTGGCGGATCGATGAGACGTTGACGGAGAACTCGCCCAGCCGGTCGGCAACATTGGCGGAAGCGAGGGAGGGCCTCGCCGGCGCCTTGTTCTGAACGATCTCCAGCGCCCGGATACGGGTGCGCTGGACGCGCGGCCCGCTCAGATAGAGGCGGCCATCGCGGGTCGGCCCCAGCAGGACGGCACCGGCTGCCGACAGGTAGGCATTGGGATAAAGGTAGCGCCCGATGCGGACGGCGTGGGCGAGGACAGTGTTGTCGATGTCGTCGTCGGCATCGACATAGATGCCCCGCATCAACTGGACGAGCCTGCCCGTCTCCGCCAGGTAGTGGCTGCGGGTTTTGTCGATGGTCTCGCCGACGAGGTGGAGAGGCACTGTCTCTAACCTTCCCGTGTTTCAGATACGGGAAAGTTAGCGATCGACTGTCTGGGAAGCAAGAGAAATATAACTTTTCCGTATTTCAGATACGCGAAAGTCAGGAGGCTGGTCGGGCGCCCGAGTCTGCGACGGGAAAGCGACCATGAAATAGCTCTCAAGAGATTCTTATACGATGTAATATGCTCTTGAAAGATTTTCTCTTCGATGTTTATTTGTCTGGCCCGGTATGGATCTGTCGGCGGAATGCCCGATGCAGGGATGAACCATGAGCGCTCGGAACAAGCTGCTGACCGCCCCACCGTATCCCGTAGAGCAGACGCTCCGGCGGCTGGGAGCGAACCTGCGCACGGCGCGCCTGCGGCGAAACCTCACGATCGGCGACATGGCGGAAAAGATCGGCACCGGTCAGCGCGCGGTCATCGATGCCGAGAAGGGCAAACCTTCGACCGGCATTGCGGTTTATGTGGCGATGCTGTGGGCGCTCGATCTTCTGGATCAAATGGTCGACGTCGCCGCGCCGGATAAAGACGACGAAGGCCAGACTCTTGCGATGTCCCGCGAACGCACGCGCGCGCGTCCGAAGGCCGGATTGGACAATGACTTCTGACGCAGTCACGTCCCCCCAGCTCTCTGCGTTCGCTACCCCAACAGGGGGGGCGGCGCCCTTGGGGGAGGCCCGGCGGGCGCCGGGCGAGTGCTTCGTCTACATCACCCTGCCGGGGCAGACCGAGCCGGTGACGGCGGGCCGTTTCACGCTGACCGTGGATCGCAGAGGAACAACGGAAGGGCGCTTCGTCTACGGCCGCAGCTACCTCAAGCGCCCGAACGCGGTTTCGCTCGATCCGGTCGAGCTGAAGCTCTCCCCCCGCACCTACGCCACGGCGGCGCTCGGCGGTGTCTTCGGCGCGCTGCGCGATGCCAGCCCGGACTTTTGGGGCCGGCGCGTGATTCAGCGCTATCTCGGCAAGGCGCAGCCGGGCGAGATGGAGTACCTGCTGCATTCCCCGGATGACAGGGCAGGCGCATTGGGTTTCGGGCTCAACCAGACCCCACCTGCGCCCAGGCGTGCCTTCAACCAGACCCTTGATCTTGCGAAGGTGCAGGTCATCGCCGATGCCATCGTGGCCGAGGAGGAACTTCCCGCCGATGGCGCTCACGAACAGGTCGAGAGCCTCCTGATGATCGGCACATCGATGGGCGGTGCGCGGCCCAAGGCCGTGGTCGAAGACGCCGCCGGATTGTGGATCGCGAAGTTCAACCGGCCCGATGACAACTGGAATAGTGCGAGGGTCGAGAATGCGATGTTGATCCTCGCGCGGACCTGCGGCCTCACGACGGCAGAAAGCCGCGTCGCCGACGTCGCGGGGCGCGACGTTCTGCTGATCAAGCGATTCGACCGTGAAAGAACTCAAGCCGGGTATCTGCGCTCTCGCATGATCTCGGCCCTGACGCTGCTGCGCGCGGAAGACACCGACCGGTCTCGCGACAAGTGGTCGTATGTGTTTCTGGCCGAGGAGGTGCGGCGCGTCTGTGCCGAACCGGCGCGGAACGCCGCGGAACTCTTCCGCCGCATGTGCTTCAACGCGTTGATCTCGAACATCGACGATCACCCGCGCAACCACGCGCTGGTCGCGAAGCAGGCGGACTGGAAGCTGTCGCCGGCCTATGACCTGACACCGTCGGTCCCGGTCAGCAGGGATCGGCGCGATCTGGCGATGGGGTGCGGCGACGCCGGCCGTTTTGCCAACGCGGAGAATCTGCTGTCGCAAAGCGCCCGGTTTCTGCTCGAACGCGATGATGCGAGCGCCATCGTCGATGCAATGGAGGCACAGGTACGCGGCGCCTGGCATGCCACGGCGCGCGCCGCGGGTGTCTCCGAGCGGGATTGTGAGAAGATCGCCTCGGCGTTCGCATATCCGGGGTTCCGTCAGGCGGGGCGTGGCGATGGGTCGAGCGCATGATGACCGAGCCGGCCCGCCTGCGGCAAAGTTCGGGCGTCAGGCGCGCCGACCGACGCGCGCCGACCACAAGCCTTAAGGGGAGAGCATGAAAGTTCGCGCCGCCGTAGCGTACAAGGCCGGGGCACCGTTGACGATCGAGACCGTCGATCTCGACGGCCCGCGGGCCGGCGAGGTCCTGGTCGAGATCAAGGCCACCGGCATCTGCCACACCGATGAATTCACGTTGTCGGGCGCCGACCCCGAGGGGCTGTTCCCGGCCATCCTCGGCCACGAAGGCGCCGGCGTGGTGGTCGATGTCGGGCCCGACGTGAAGAGCCTGAAGAAGGGCGACCACGTCATCCCGCTCTACGTGCCCGAGTGCCGCGAGTGCGACTACTGCACCTCGCACAAGACCAACCTGTGCCAGTCGATCCGCGTGACCCAGGGCCAGGGGCTCATGCCGGACGGCACCAGCCGATTCTCCATCGGTGGCAAGAAGCTGCACCACTACATGGGCACCTCGACCTTCGCCAACTACACCGTGGTGCCGGAGATCGCGCTCGCGAAGATCCGCGAGGACGCCCCGTTCGACAAGGTCTGCTATATCGGCTGTGGCGTGACCACCGGCATTGGTGCCGTGATCAACACCGCGAAGGTGGAGCCGGGCGCCAACGTGGTCGTGTTCGGCCTGGGCGGCATCGGCCTGAACGTGGTCCAGGGCGCGCGCATGGCGGGGGCGGCAATGATCGTAGGCGTCGATATCAACCCTGGCCGTCGGGCGCTGGCCGAGAAGTTCGGCATGACCCACTTCGTGAATCCGAAGGACATGACCGAGGCCGAGCTGGTGCCGTATCTGGTGAACCTCACCAAGGGCGGCGCGGATTACAGCTTCGAATGCATCGGCAATGTGAAGCTCATGCGCCAGGCGCTCGAGTGCTGCCACAAGGGCTGGGGCGTCTCGGTCATCATCGGCGTCGCGCCGGCCGGCGCCGAGATCGCAACCCGGCCGTTCCAGCTCGTGACCGGGCGGGTCTGGAAAGGCACCGCGTTCGGCGGGGCGCGCGGCCGCACCGACGTGCCGAAGATCGTCGACTGGTACATGGAAGGGCGCATCAACATCGACGACCTCATCACCCATGTGATGCCGCTCGACCAGATCAACCGCGGCTTCGACCTGATGCATGCGGGCGAGTCCATCCGCAGCGTCGTCGTGTACTAGGCCGGACGCGCATGAAGACCATCAGCGAGCACCCGTGCTTCGGCGGCGTGCAGGGTTACTACTCGCACCCCTCGAAGGAGATCGGCCTCGACATGCGCTTCGCGGTCTATGCGCCACCCCAGGCGGCTAAGGGACGCGTGCCGGTGCTGACGTATCTCGCCGGCCTGACCTGCACCGAGGAAACCTTCTTCATCAAGTCCGGTGCGCAACGCGTCGCCGCCGAACTGGGCCTGATGCTGGTGGCCCCGGATACGAGCCCGCGCGGCGCCGGCATCAAGGGTGAAGCTGATTCGTGGGATTTCGGCGTGGGCGCCGGCTTCTATGTCGACGCCACGCGCGAGCCGTGGGCGAAGCACTATCGGATGTACAGCTACGTCACGCGGGAGCTGCCGGCGCTGATCGCCGCGCACTTCCCCGGCGATCTCCAGCGCCACGGCATCTTCGGTCATTCGATGGGCGGCCACGGCGCGCTGGTGAGTGCCCTGCGCAACCCGCAGACCTATCGCTCGGTGTCGGCATTCGCGCCGATCAGCGCGCCGATCCGCTGTCCCTGGGGCACCAAGGCGCTGGACGGCTATCTCGGCTCGGACCGCGCGGCGTGGCGCGAATACGACGCGACCGAACTGGTGGCGGGGCATCACTTCGCCGGCACGATCCTGATCGACCAGGGCCTGGGCGACAAGTTTCTCAACGACCAGTTGCGGCCCGAGCTGCTTGAAGGCGCCTGTCGCGCCGCCGGCCAGCCGCTCACCCTGCGGCGCCACGCCGGCTACGACCACGGTTATTTCTTCATCTCGACATTCATGGAAGATCACCTGCGGCATCACGCCGCGGCACTCGCGGCCTGACCTCGATCCGGCGTTTCGCGCCGGACCCATCTTCACGGAGGAGACGACATGCAGAAACTCCTGGTCTACCAGTCGTTGTGGGCGATGGAGCGGCGCAGGCCCGACGGCCTGGAGTGGTCGCTCGACGAGAAACTGACCATGATCCGCGACGCCGGTTTCGATGGCGCCGGCGTGCGCTTCATCGATCCGCCATTTGCTCGGGAAGTCACCGGCTTC
>JANXYG010000133.1 GCA_025350245.1 Betaproteobacteria bacterium | reverse complement strand
GACACTGCTGATGGCGTTGACGCTGGCGGCGCGCCGCGGTGTGCTGGTCGACATCATCGTGCCGCGCCGCTCCAACCATCGCCTGGCCGACGTGGCCCGGCATCGGCCGCTGCGCGACCTGGCCGCCGCCGGTGCGCGCATCTGGTTCGAGCCATGGATGCAGCACGCCAAGGCGGTGGTGATCGACGATCAGCTTGCGTTGGCCGGCTCCGCCAACCTCGACCTGCGCAGCCTGTTTCTCAACTACTAGCTGATGGTCGCGTTCTACGAGCCGGCCGACGTTCGCCGCTTTGCCCAATGGATGGAGCGTGAGCGCGTGAGCGCCGTCCGCTTCGAGCCGAAAGAGCCCGGCCTGCTGCGCGATTTGTCGGAAGGGCTGCTGCTCTGGCTCGCCTTCCAGCTTTGAGTTCGGTGGGCTATGCTGGAATGAGTGTCGAAGGAGCGGACCCCGTGTCGCCAACGAATGCGCATGAACCATTGCATGGCCGGCAAGCCCTGGTGACGGGCGGCAGCATGGGCATAGGCGCAGCCATCTGCGACGACCTGCTGTGCCTTGGCGCCAGCGTGATCTCGGTGGCGCTCGAGGAGCGAGCCGCCGCCTCGCACGAGCGCCTTCAACAGCGCCTCGTCGACCTTGCCGATCCGGCGCAGGTCAAGGCCTTCGCCGCCGGCTTGCACGAATCGCGGATCGACATCCTCGTCAACAACGCGGGAGTTGTCGTCACGCGGCTGCTCGAAGACGTCACCGACGACGATTTCGATCGGCTGATGAACCTGCATGTGCGAACCTCGATCCTGCTGGCGCAGGCGATCGTGCCGGGGATGAAGCTGCGCCGAAGCGGACGCATCGTCAACATCGCCTCGCGTGCGATCGTCGGCATGGCGGGGCGAACGACGTATGCCGCGTCGAAGGCGGCGATGGTGTCGATCACACGAACCTGGGCACTCGAGCTCGGCCCCTTCGGAATCACGGTCAACGCCGTGTCGCCCGGCCCGGTCGCGACACCGATGCTGGAGCGCGACCTGCCTGCCGGCGGCGAGCGCGCCACGGCGCTGGCCGCATCGATTCCCCTGCGCCGCCTCGGGCGGGCCGAGGATGTCGCCCAGGCCGTTTCATTTTTCGCAAGCCCGGCCAGCGGCTGGATCACCGGCCAGAACCTGTTCGTGTGCGGCGGCGCCAGCCTGGCCGCTTCGCTGGCGCTGTAGTCCGGGTCAGCCCAGCGCGCGCAGCGCGGCCTCGACGATCGCCGCGGCATCGACCTCGAAGTGCGCGCGCAGCGCGGCCCGCGTGTCGCTGCGCCCGAAGCCATCGGTGCCGAGCGTGACGCAGCGCCGCCCCGATGGCAGAAAGGCTCGGATCTGCTCGGGGACGGCGCGCACGTAGTCGGTGGCGATGACGATGGGGCCGCGCGTCGGTGCGAGTCGCTCGCCGACATAGCTTCGCATCACGCTGGTCGCGCCGTGCCGCCACGCCGTCTCGGCCGCGACGCCGGCGCGCGCCAGCTCGCTGAAGCTGGTCACGCTCCAGAGGTCGGCGGCGACGCCATGGTCCGCTTCGAGCAGATCGGCCGCCTTGATCGCCTCGCCGAGGATCGCGCCCGACGCGAGCAACTGCACGCGCCGCGCGCTCTCGCGCCGCGACTGGCGAAAGCGATACATCCCGCGCAGCACGCCCTGGTGTGCCTCGGGTGGCAGCGATGGCTGGGGGGCGTTTTCGTTCATCGCCGTCACGTAGTAGAAAACGTCCCGCTGCTGCTCGAGCATCTCGCGCATGCCGTGGTCGACGATGACCGCCAGCTCGCCTGCGAACGCCGGGTCGTAGGCCTTGCAGTTCGGCACCGTCGCCGCGACGAGGTGGCTGGTGCCGTCCTGGTGTTGCAGGCCTTCGCCCGAGAGCGTCGTGCGGCCCGCGGTCGCGCCGATCAAGAAGCCGCGTGCGCGTTGATCCGCGGCCGCCCAGATCAGGTCGCCGACGCGCTGAAAGCCGAACATGCTGTAGTAGATGTAGAACGGCAGCATCGCCAGGCCGTGCGTCGAATACGACGTGGCGGCCGCTGTCCATGACGAGAGGGCGCCGGCCTCGGTGATGCCTTCTTCGAGGATTTGGCCGCTCTTGTCTTCACGGTAGTAAAGCATCGAGCCCGAGTCTTCGGGCTGATAGAGCTGGCCGAATGGCGCGTAGATGCCGACCGTGCGGAACAGACTGGCCATGCCGAAGGTGCGCGCTTCGTCGGCGACGATGGGAACGACGCGCGAGCCGAGCGCCTCGTCCTTCATCAGGTTGCCGAGGATGCGCACGAAGGCCATCGTCGTGCTCATCTCCTTGCCGTCCGCGTTGAGCGCGAAGGCCGCGGTGGCTTCGAGCGAAGGCACCGCCAGAGTGGTGCAGTCGCTGCGCCGTGCCGGCAGGGGCCCGCCGAGGGCGCGGCGGCGGCTTTGCAGGTAGCGGATCTCGGCGCTGTCGTCGGCCGGCTTGTAGAAGGCAAGCGATCGCGTGTCGGCGTCGCTCATCGGCAGGGCGAAGCGGTCCCGGAAAGCGAGCAGGCCGGCGCCGTCGAGCTTCTTGGCCTGGTGCGTCGTCATGCGGCCCTGCGCCGCCTCGCCCATGGCGTAGCCCTTCATCGTCTTGGCGAGCACCACGGTCGGCTGGCCGGCGTGCGCCGCCGCCGCGGCGAAGGCGGCGTGGATCTTGATCGCGTCGTGGCCGCCGCGGCGCAGGCGATCGATGTCTTCGTCGCGAAGGTCGGCGACGAGGGCGCGCAGCTCGTCGTTCTGGCCGAAGAAGACTTCGCGGTTGAAAGCGCCGTCCTTTGCCGAAAGCGTCTGGAACTGGCCGTCGACGGTTTCGGCGAAGGCGCGCATCAGGGCATGGCCGCGGTCGCGCGCGAACAACACGTCCCAGTCGGAGCTCCACAGACACTTGACGACGTGCCAGCCGGCGCCCGCGAACAGCGACTCGAGCTCGTCGATGATGCGGCCGTTGCCGCGCACCGGCCCGTCGAGGCGCTGCAGGTTGCAGTTGATGACGAAGGTGCAGTTGTCGAGCTTCTCGCGCGCCGCCAGCGACAGCGCGGCGATCGACTCGGGTTCGTCCATCTCGCCGTCGCCGAAGAAGCCCCAGACGCGTCGTTGCGCCGGCCCTTGTGCCGCAGGAAGAAGGCCGCGATGCGCGAGGTAGCGCATGAAGCGCGCCTGGTAGATGGCGTTGATCGGGCCGATGCCCATCGAGCCGGTCGGAAACTGCCAGAAGTCGGGCATCAGTTGCGGATGCGGATACGAGGTCAGGCCGCGCGCGCCGTGCGCCGGCGCGACCAGCTCCTGGCGGTAGTGGGCGAGGTCTTCGGCGGTGAGACGTCCTTCCAGAAAGGCGCGCGCATAGACGCCGGGCGCCGAGTGCGGCTGGAAGAAGACCAGGTCGCCGAGTTGGCCCGCCCGCGGCGGGTCGCCAGATGTGATGGGAGCGCCAGGCTGGCCGCCCGGCGCATCGACGCGGGCGCGGAAGAAATGATTGAAGCCGACTTCGAACAGATCGGCCGCCGACGCGTAGCTCGCGATGTGGCCGCCCAGCTCGGCCGAGCCGCCGGTCTCGACGCGGTTGGCGCGCATCACCATCGCCAGCGCATTCCAGCGCATCAGCGCGGCGAGCCGCTGCTCCATCGCCAAGTCGCCGGGGAAGGGCGATTGCGCCTCGAGCGGAATGCTGTTGACGTACGGCGTCACCATCGAAGGCAGCCAGTTCACGCCGCGGCGGCGCGCATGGGCGAGCAGGGCGTCGAGCACGAAGCGGGCGCGCACCGGGCCATGCGCCTGCGTCAGCGCGTCGAGTGCTTCGCACCACTCCGCGGTCTCCGCGGGGTCGAGGTCGCCGCCGCTCCGGGCCAGGACGGCGGCGATATGACGGGCAAGCGAAAGGTCGATCATGGCGCGATTTTGCCGGTTAGGTCGCGGGTGTAGAGGTGCGGCGCTACATTCGCGCGTCGCTCACTGGCCTGCTGGCCGCGGCCCGGCGGCCCGGCCCGCATCCATTTTCTACTTGCAGGCTTTATGTAGTTCACGGTGGGCTCGACAAGGCGCAAGGACGATGCTTCTTATCGGCCGCGCGCCGCGAGGGCCACTCATGTGCTGAACGAATTCACGACCCACCAGTACTGGATGCGTGTACAGTGACGAGGCACCTTGGGAACCAAAGGTTATGTATCTCGTTCGCGAAGATTTGCCGGCTGACAGAAAGGCGCGCGGAGCCTTCTTCACTCCAAGTGAAATAGCCGAATTTCTGGTTCATTGGGCAGTCAGAAAGCCGACGGATCGCGTGCTAGAGCCATCATGCGGCGAGGCGGCGTTCATGCTTCAGGCGGGTCACCGTCTCAGGCAATTGGGAGCGTCTATGACGCTCATGCCGGAACTCCTTTTTGGGCATGACATTCATGCGGCTTCGATCGCAGAAGCCAACTCGTCTCTTTCGTTGCATGGGTACGAGGCCTCGATCGAGGAAGGGGACTTCTTTAAGCGCGGCTCGCAGCCCATCTTTGATGCTGTGGTCGGAAACCCGCCGTACGTTCGATATCAAAACTTCTCCGGCGATTCACGTACGCTTGCCCTGGAGGCTGCGCTCCGACAAGGAGTAAGGCTAAACGGACTCTCAAGCTCTTGGGCGGCGTTCACCGTCCATGCGGCATCCTTTCTGCGGCCTGACGGACGCCTTGGGCTCGTGCTGCCTGCGGAACTTCTCTCCGTCAAGTACGCTGCTCAAATCCGTCAGTTTCTGCTGAGACGCTTCAGGAGCGTTAGGCTGGTTGTCTTCGACAATCTCGTATTTCCCGGCGTGTTGGAGGACGTCGTGCTCCTTCTGGCCGAAGGCTCCGGGGGCGCCAGTCACTTTGAGGTCTATCAGGCCAAGGACGCAGAAGATCTCAAGGCTCGGGCGCCCGACAACTGGGTAGGCTTCAGTCCACGCGGCGAGCAGAAGTGGACAAGTGCTCTGCTACCTGCGAGCGCGATAGAGCTATATGAAGACGTGATGGCTCGCCACAGTTTCGAGGTCATGGCTGATTGGGGAAACACATACCTCGGCGCGGTGACGGGCAACAACGACTTCTTCACGTTGACCAAGAAGCAAGTTGAGGAATTGGGACTGCAAGCATCCGAAGTCGAGCGAATCTCGCCGCCGGGTTCCCGGCACCTGCGGGGCCTGACCTTTTCCGAGTATTCGTGGAACGCGTTGGCGGGTGAAGATGCTCGTTGCTATCTCTTCGCACCGAGCGGCAAGACTCTTTCGAGCGGCGCCAAGAAATACATCGCGGCAGGCCTACAGCTGAAGGTCGATCAAGCATACAAGTGCAAGGTCCGGGAGCCTTGGTGGAAGGTCCCATTGGTAGCAAGAGCCGACTTCTTATTCACCTACATGAATCACGATCGGCCACGGTTGGTAAGGAACACCGCGGACGTGCGCCTCCTAAACAGCGTCTACGGCGTACGCCTGCATGCCAGCCGCAAACAGCTAGGCGAGGACTTGCTTTCGGTCGCGTCTCTGAACAGCATGACGCTACTAGGCACAGAGGTCGTGGGTCGTGCCTATGGCGGAGGAATGCTTAAACACGAGCCGACCGAAGTCGCTTCCTTGCCAGTACCCTCATCTTGCACACTTGAAAAAATTGGCCCTCGGTTGAAGCTGTTAGCCAATCAAGTGTCGGGCCTTCTGCGTCGTAGCGATATTGCGCCAGCTATTGACATTGTCGATCGCGTCTTGCTGGAGGATCATCTCGGTCTGCCGCGCGAACAGGTGGCCGCCCTTCGCAGTGCGCGCTCTATCCTCCTGCGGCGTCGGATGACGCGAGCGAAGGGTTCCAATGGCAAGGATCGATGAGCGACTCGCCGAGGCTCTTAAGCTATTGCCCACGAAGGCCTCGCATACAACACAGGAAAAGAAGAAGAGTTACAGCGAGAAAATATCAGCCGCTGTTGCTCTGGCACTTGCCGCTGAACTACGTGACCGCGGTCTGAAAGAAGCGAGGCCAGCTGGCCCTGGCGAATTGGGGGGATCCGGCGCAGAGCGACGAATGTCCGGCGGTCTGGGCGCAAAGAAGGTCGATGTAACGTGGACCACCGAAACTGATGGCCTGTTGCTGGCGATTTCAGTTAAGACCATCAATTTCAAAGACGCCCGATCGAAAAACTTCCAAAAGAACCTCATCAACCGACGCGGAGACATGTTGATGGAAGCGGTCACGCTGCACCGCCGATTCCCCTATGCGGTACTTGCCGGCTTCTTCTTTTTGGACAAGGAAGCTGCAAGCGATGGAACGGCAAGGCGGCGGTCGACTTTTCAAAACGCGCATAGTCGGCTGCAGCTCTTCAACGGTAGAAGTGATCCTGCGGGCCGAGAGGAACAGTTCGAGCGTTTTTATGTGCTGTTGCTTGAAGCGTCACCGACACGAGTCGACATTCAGTGCTTTGCGGTCGGCGCCCCCGACACTCCAATTGACATCTCTGACGCCCTTGACGACCTCTTGAGGCTGACCGCTCTGCGCAACCCCGACTTTTACGAATTCAATGCTGGCAAGTTAGGAAGAGCGTCTTAGCCCGAGAAGGTGGTTAGCAATCTCCCGGCGAGTGGTGCCTCAGCGACGAGGCCTGCCGCATCGGCAACGAGCTCGCCGTTGACCCAGACGCCGTGCACGCCGATCGCATCGGTGGTGAGGCGTGCCGCGCCGGCGGGCAGGTCGTGGACGCGGCGCTTCGGGCCGCGGCCCACGGTCTTCGGGTCGAACAGCAGCAGATCGGCGGCGAAGCCTTCGCGGATCAGGCCGCGACCTTCGAACCCGAACACGTGCGCGGGGTGCGAGGTGAGACGGCGCACCGCTTCGGCGAGGCTCATCGCGCCACGATCGCGCGACCAGTGGCCGAGCAGGTGCAGGCCGAAGCCGGCGTCGTTGAAAAACGTGAGATGTGCGCCGGCGTCGCTCAGGCTGACGATGCTGTACGGATCGTTCAGCATGCGGCCCACCGCTGCTTCGTCGCTGTTGAGGAGCTGCGCCGTGAACACGGTCCGCAGGCCTTCGGCGAGCGCGAGGTCGAGCATCGTGTCGAGCGGATCGCGACCGGCTTCCGCGGCGATGTCGGCGATCGTCCGCTGTTCGAGCGGCTGGTTTTCGGCGCGCACCGTCTCGACGACCTGGACCTTGTCCCACTCGCTGTTGAACAGGCGAAACGTGGTCGGCGTGGCGAGCTCGGCGCGAACGCCGTCGCGAAACGACGGGTCGGCGAGCCTGGCTTCGAGCGCTGCGCCCGAGAGGCCGAGCGCGGGCTTCCAGCTCGCCAGCCCTTCAACGGGATAGGGGGAGGCGAGCGTGAAGTCCATGGTCAACGGACAGCACGACACCTGGCCGAGCATGCGATGGCCGCGTGAATTGGCGGCGGCGATGGCGGCGAGGTCGTCGAACACCGCCCGTGGGTTGACGCTGTTGTGCAGCAGTGCTGCGACCATCACCGGCCGACCGTTGGCCGCGGCGAGCGACTCGAGAAAGGGCATCGGCGTATGGCCGCCCTTGGTCAGCATGAAGACGCCGCCGCCGGCTTCGCCCATGGCGCCGACCAGCGCCGCCATCTCTTCGTCGCTGGCCAGCCGCGACGGCATGGGCAGGCCGCCTGCGCCGTTGTGCGCCGGGCTGGTGCTGCTTGCGAAGCCGACCGCGCCGTGTGCCATCGCGTCGCGCACGATCGCCCGCATCTGCAGAGTCTCGTCGGCCGTGGCGGTGCGGCGCGTGGCGTCGTCCCCCATTACCCAGGTGCGCACCGAAGAATGGCCGATGTAGGCGGCGACGTTGGCCACTGAGCCTGCCTTGCGGAGCTGCGCCATGTATTCGGGAAAGGTCTCGAAGCCCCAGGCGATGCCTTGCTTCAACGCGGCGAGCGACATGCCTTCGACCTGGGTCAGGTTTCGCATCGTCAGTTCGCGATCGGCCGGCCGGCACGGCGCGATCGTGAAACCGCAGTTGCCGATCACCGCCGTCGTCACGCCGAGGGCTGGCGAAGGCGAGAGCGTTGGATCCCAGGTGATCTGCGCGTCGAAGTGAGTGTGGCTGTCGATGATGCCGGGCATCAGCGCGAGGCCATCGGCGTCGATCATCCGCGCGGCCGATACGTCGAGGCCAGGCCCGACCGAAACGATGCGGCCGTCGGCCACCGCAACGTCGCCGCGCCGCGGCGGCGCGCCCGAGCCGTCGACGACCAGCGCGCCGCGAAACAGCAGGTCGATCACGCCGATTTCAGGAGCGGTGCCGCGAACAGCGACTCCATCTCGCGGCGCACCTTGTAGGCTGCGGTCGAGGTGTCCATCGCCACGTCGGACCAGCTCAGGCTCTGTCCCTTCTTCACTGCCCGCGCCACCTTCACGTCATGTGCCAGGCCGAGCGGCAGGCCACCCATGCGCGAGGAACTCTTGGCCGGCAACAGCTTGCCCCAGACCGTGTAGCCGCCCTCGCCGTCGAGCATGTCGCCGGGGTTCAGGTCGCGCTTCGCGGTAGCGACGACGTCGGCGTTCCAGCAGGTGGCCACGCCGGTCGCTTCACCGCGCAACGCAACGCTCGCGACCGACATGCCGACTTCGAGGCCGATCAGGTGCCAGCGCTTGTAGAGCGTGAAGTAGCGGCCGCTCGGGTCGGTGTGGGCGTTGTATTCCTCGAAGCAGTTGCGGATGTATTCGGTCTCGCCTTCGACCGTGACCCACACGCCCATGCGGATGTCGTATGGGATCTTGCGGCCGTTGGCCTCGAGCGAGGAGATCACCTCGACCATGCCCTTGCGCTCGAGCACGCCGCCTTCTTCGATCGGCCGCGTGACAAACGGAATGTCTTCGACGCTCGCCGGCGGATAGAGCAGGCCGTTGCTCGGCACGGTGAGGCCGGTGGCGTTGGCGACAGCGGTGCATTCGATCGAGGGCTTGGAGCCGTCGAGAAAGCTGTTGAACATCTTCGGGTTGAGGCCGCCGCGCTCGGCCTGTTCGGGCGTGAGGCCGTAGTTGCCCCAGACCGTCTCGGGCGTCGACTCGCAGAAGTGCGGCAACCACTTGTGGCCGCGTCCGGCCGCGACGACCGGAAAGCCGCAGGTGCGCGCCCAGTCGACAAGGTCGCAGATGAGGGCGGGCTGATCGCCGAAGGCGAGCGAATAGATCACATCCGCGTCGGCCGCCTTTTTTGCGAGCAGCGGTCCGCAGAACGCATCGGCTTCGACGGTGACGTTGACGACGTGCTTGCCGTTCGCGAAAGCGAGCAGGCAATGCTCGACCGCGGCGATCGGGTGGCCAGTGCACTCGACGATCACGTCGATCGCCGGATGCGAGACCAGAGCTCGCCAGTCTTCGCCGACATGCGTGGCTCCGGTTTTCAACGCGGCGTCGAGACTCGCGGCGCGTGTTCGCGCGTCGCTCCACCCGACCCTCGTGAGGTTGCGTCGCGCCGCATCGGGCGACAGATCGGCGATGCCGACCAGCTGCACGCCCGGCGTGCGCGGCACCTGGGCCAGATACATCGAGCCGAATTTTCCGGCGCCGATCAGGCCGATGCGAATCGGCTTCTGGTCGGCTTCGCGTCGCTGGAGTTGGGCGTACAGACTCATGCTGCGAACTTCAGTTCGTCGGTCGAGGTTTCGAGCGCGCTGGCGGGCAAGCCCTTCTTCCACGGCAACTCGACCGGATAGTCGTTGAGCAGGCAGTCGTCGGGCAGCGTCTCGATCGGCGTGAAGTCGCGGTGCGCGATGAACTCCGGCCGCTTGAAGCGGCGAATGTGGTTGCTGACCGCGCACAGGCTCAGGTAGACGCTGACGCGATTCCACGGTGAAAGGTTCGATCCCGACGCATGCACGAGGCAACCGTGGAACAGGATCATCGAGCCGGCCGGGCCCTTGGGCGAGACGATGCCGCCGTTCTTGCCACCGGCGCGATCAACGAGTTGACCGATCAGGCCGTTGTCGATCGTCCAGAGCGGATAGCTGGTGGTCGTGAGGTCGTGTTTCGCATCGACGACGCCGCGCTTGTGGCTGCCGGGAATGAACATCAGCGGGCCGTTGAACTCGCTCACGTCGTCGAGGAAGATGGCCACGTTCATCGCCCGCTCGGTCGGCATCAGGTCGTCGTTGCGCCAGGTGCCGTAGTCCTGGTGCCACTGCCAGACGTCGCCCTCGAAGCCCATCTTGCCGTTGATCTTGAACTGGTGCATGTAGAGCGCCTCGCCGAGGAGTTCCTGCACCGGCTCGACCATGCGCGGATGGCGCGCCAGTTTCGCGAACGGCTTGCTGTAAAGGTGCGCGGCGAAGTTCGTCCGTACCGCGTCCCGGCCTTTCTCGCGCACGTTGTAGTCCTCGCGCCGGCTGTAAAGGCCCGGCACCTCGGTGGTCAGCGTGCGCGTTTCCTCGGGGCTGAAGATGCCGGGAAAGAACAGATAGCCGTCGCGGTCGAATTGTTGGTGTTGGGCTGCGGTCAGTTTCATTGGGTGCCTTTCATCGATGGCTCGAGAAGTACGTCGGAAAGCCGCGCGAGCAAGTTCTCGCTCGCCTGGCGGCCGTGGTGTTCGACCAGGCGGGTTGCCGCCTTCGCGTCGCCGGCGGCGATCGCCTTGGCGATCGCCGCGTGTTCGTCCCAGATCGTTTCGCGCTGGCGCGAGGCCTGCAGCACCGCACCCATCACGCGCCGCAGGTGAACCCAGTGAAGCTGTGCGCTGCGTTCGATCAGCGGATTGCCCGAAGCAGCATAGATCGCGTTGTGGAACGCGATGTCGGCTTCGATCATCGCTTTGATGTTGCGCCCGCTCGCGGTACGCCGACCCTGCTCCAGCAGCCGCGGATCGAGCACGTGGCGGCGTTCGGCGGCGAGGCCTGCGGCAAGCGTGTCGAGCGCACCGCGCACCTGGTAGACCCTGCCGATCCATTCGGCGTCGAGCGGCGCCACCAGCAGCCCTCGGCCCGGCGCATCGAGCAGCAGCCCGTCTTTCTTCAACAACCTGAACGCCTGCAGCACCGGCTGGCGCGACACCTCCAGGCGCTCGGCGAGATCTTCCTGGGTGACGCGGGCACCGGGCGCGAGCGAGCCGTCGCTGATCGCGTCGAGCAGGGCGACGTAGACCTGGTCGACCAGGTCCGGCACGGCTTGCAGTTTGACGAGTTGGGCGAGCATGGGATGTTATCTGTATTCTGTATACAGAATAACCGGAAATGCAGCGGATCGACAAGCGGAAAGGCAGACCAAGGAGAACGACCCCACTGCTGCAAGGGTGGCGTCAGCCGCCGTGGGCGGAAGGTGCACCGAATCCCGATCGTTCATTGCCAGGCCGTCGGGCGTGATTCCGCGCCCACCCGGCAATGTGCCCCACGGTCCGTTGCTCGTGGCGGAAACGTTTATTCTTCGGCGAGCGCCGCGCGGCCCGCCGCCGCCGGACCCGGACACCTTGGTCCAGAGCGATCGCCCGATGCAAACCGGTAAAAAAAGTCTCGTGAACGATCTGCCTCCCGATCACCCGGAACGACTTGTTCTCGCCGAGGAAGTCCACGCGCGTCCCCCGGAAGCACTGACCACGCCGTCGCGGGCGACCTATGTCGCGGTGCTCGTCGAACTGGAGCGACGCGGCGACGAACTCGATCATCTCGCCGCCTTGTGCGCGGGTTTCGATGTGCCTGCGCCACCGCCATCGGCGACGCACTTCAGCGCTGACTTCCCCACGGTGCGTCTCAAGTGGGAGCGGCACGGCGAGTTCTCCGGTTATACCTTCCTCACGGCGGGCCGCAGTGAGACGCCACTGGGCGAGCCCCCGGCGAGCCGGCTTCCCGGTGGCTGGCTCGCTGGCATTCCCGGCGCCACGATCTTCGCTGCTCACGGCAAGCTGATCGATGCCGGCGATGGCGATCCGGCTGGCGAGTTCCTGGCGGCGCATTTCGAGGGCAACGTGGTCGTCGGATCCGGCGTCGGCGGCGGTGCCGGTTTCGCGGTCACTGACTTCCGGATTCATGCCGATGGCTTCGCCCGCTTCCTCCTGCTCGATCGCAACTTCACCGGCCGCCAGGCCGGCCGCATGCTGCAGCGCCTGTTCGAGATCGAGGCCTACCGGATGCTCGCGCTGCTGGCCCTGCCGCTGGCCCGACGGCAGTCGCAACAACTGGTCACCATCGAAGGCTCGCTCGCCGACCTCACCCAGGGCATCGCCCGCGACGGCAGCGACGACGAAGCGATCCTGCATGAGCTGACTCGGCTCGCGGCCGAGGTCGAGAGTTGCGTGGCCGCCAGTGAGTTCCGGTTCGGCGCTTGCGCCGCATACCGTGGTCTGGTGGTGATGCGCATCGCCGAGCTTCGAGAGCAACGCCTGGCGGGCATCCAGACCATCGACGAGTTCATGGCGCGGCGCTTCTCGCCGGCGGTCGCCACGGTCGCGAGCACCTCGCGCCGACTGCACGAACTCTCGGACCGCGTGGCGCAGGCCTGTCTGCTGCTGTCGACCCGCGTCGGCATCGCCAGGGAGAAGCAGAACCAGGCCCTGCTCGAATCGATGAACCGTCGCGCTCGCTTGCAGTTGCGGCTGCAGGAGACGGTCGAAGGGCTGTCGGTGGCGGCGATCCTGTACTACGTGGTCGGGCTGATCGGCTATGCCGCCAAAGCCATGAAGGCCGGTGGCCTGCACGTCGATCCGGACCTCGTCGTCGGCATCGCCATCGTCCCGCTCGCCGTCCTGCTCGTGTTTTCTTTACGGCGTGCTCGCCGCCGGATCGCCGAGCCCGACCCGGGCTCGGCGCGAGACGGGCGCACGCCCGACTGAGCGATACCGCCGAAGCTGGCGGTATCGCTTCCGATCGCTGTCGCGGGCAATGCGTCTCGCGACGGGCCGGTCCTGTGCGACCCGCCCCGATGGGTGTGAGCCAGCGCACAGACTCGCTGTGTTAGCTATCGCACAGACCGCCATTGCAGAAAATCCGCACTCTGACAACAGGGTTGCGACCGACGGCGACGGTTCTCGGACCTATCTCCGGTTTCGGGAAACTCCTACGTTCCCGAAGCACGCAAAACTATGCGCCTGTGCTGCATGGACCGATCGCTAACCCGGTCCAGAGAGCCAGTTCGGGGAGACGCCTCCCAAGGGCGTCTTCGGCTGTGTAAATCGTTCGAAGGAGTGTCCATGAAGATCAAGACATTTTTGGCAGCAGTGGCAGTAGCGGCTGGCGTGGCGGCACCGGGTCTGTCGTCCGGTGCGGTGTATAGGTTCCAGGGTGGGAGTGACGTCGATGCCGGCATCACGTTCCTTGGCGATCCGGCTCGGACGATTTCATTCCCCAATCTGGGTACGTTCGACTTCGTGATCACTAACAGTGCCGATGGCACGACGACCGGTTTGAAGGGCAATATCTCCGGATCGCCGGCCTTCGACGTCGGCCTGATCACGACCATTGGCGGTCTGCAACTCGCCCCGGCATCGGGCTCGGGTTCCATCAGCGTATTCGATGGCTCCACCACCCTGACCGCCAATCTGACGTTCGACGAAGTCACCACGTTCGGTACGTCGATCGGTCTGTCGTTTTCGACCTTGGTCAATGTGTCGAATGTCATCTATTCGGGTAGCACCCCGGCCTTCTCCAAGTGCTGAACAGCATCGATCCGTCGCTCACGATCGCTGCCACGTTCAATCCGGGCAAGAGCCTCACCCAACTGATGAACAAGGGTGCGGAAAACACGACCTCCTACGCGATCGCGTTTTCCGGTCAGCCGGTTCCGGAACCGGCCACGATGGCGCTGTTGACCGTCGGCCTCGGCATGCTGGGCTTCTCGTTCGCCCGAGGCCGTCGTCTCTGATCGCTAAGCTGTCCTGGAAAAGTCGCTCTCCAGCGCGGCTTTTTTTGCACCGCCGTCACTTGCGGCGGCCGTGATGCGTGCCAGCATCCGACCGGTTCGATCACCGAGAGCAGGCGACTGCCTTCTACAAACCACTCTCGGGGATCAGCGCCGACGCCGCATCGCGCAGCGCAGGGCGCCGTCGGCCGTGAGGCTCCACCCCAAGGTCGCGAGGGCGGCAATCGCCAGCTCGGTGACCGGCCGGCCGAAGCGATCGCGAAGCGCGTGCGGGCGTCGGCGAGATTCCAGGTCTCGCCGGTATCGGTGTAGAGCATCGGCCACATGACCACGAATGCCACGCCCATGTGCGCGACCCGAACGCCGGCGCGGGTGGCCACGTAGGCGTGACCGAGTTCATGCAGGCTCTTGGCAATCGCCAGTGCGCACCGGAACCCGAACACGCCGGCCGGCGTGAACGTCGCCGCGAGGCTGGCGGTAAAGGCATCCCACTGGCGCGCGGCGAGCGCTAGTCCGATGAGCCCGGCGATGCCGATCAACGCCAACGTCGCCGGTTCGAATTCGAGCCAGCCGATACGAAAGAAGCGCTTGCGCGCCGGATCGAGAAAGGTCCAGCCGGGCGAACCGTCGCACTCGGCGCCGGTGCCGAGCAGGCGCAGGTCGTCGCGCAACGACGGCAGGCTCAGAGCCCGGTCCATTCACGCACGCTCGCGATCGGACGCCGCAGCAGCAAATAGCCGAGCGGCGCGCGCTCCATCAGCTTGAGGCGATAGTCGAGGTTGTACTTCAGGGCGCGCGCGATGGCGGTGTCCAGACCGATGGGGCCGGTGATCGGTTCCTGCTCGGCGTAGCTGAGCGGCTGGCCGGTGAGCGGTTTGGGCTGGACCACCGAACAGCTGACGATGACGATCGACACCGCGAGCGCGGTGGCCCGTTGCAGCAGGACGGGCGGACCGTAACGGTGGTTCATGCTCGGGGCGTGGCGATCGGCGTCAGGCATGGCGGGGGCGGATGGATTGGCGCGGCGATCGATTGCCGCGGAGCGAAGTTGCTGGGTGAACGACGGCGCACCCGGCGACGCGCCACGCCGGACCGCGGCCGGCATGCTTCGGTCGGTGGTGGCCGCGACGGATTCGGTCGGTGCCGTATCCCTGAGCCGGTCAGGTTCGGCGCTGGTCGCGAATGGACTCGATGCGGTCCTGGCGTTGGCGCTCGCGACCGCCAACTCGGCCTCGATCGCGGCAACGGCGGGCAGCACGAACACGCCGGGACCGGTGGTGCGGGCTTCCGACAAGGTGGCCGATTCGATCTCGCCGGCACGCACGATCGACCGCGTCGCCACGATACGTTCGGCGCGGTCGACGAAGCCGCCGGCACCGTCGCTCACCCGGTAGGTGAAAGTGTCGGTGCCGACAAAACCGGTCGCGGGGCGATAGGTGAAGGTGCCGTTGGAATTGACGATCGCCGTGCCGTTCGCGACGGTGAGCGTGACGCGGTGGTGAGTGCCCTGGGTGACATTCAGAGTCGCGGTTTGAGGATCGCCGTCGGGGTCGCTGATCGCGATGCCGGCAATGGTCCGGGGCGTGTCTTTGCGGGAGCCGCGTCGTCCGGTGCCGTGGCGGCAGCGACGCCATAGAAGATCTGGCGCGGCTCCAGCGCCAGCAGGCGTTGCCGCGGTTGCCACCGGCGGGCGGCGGGTTTGCTCAGCATGGCGCGTGTTCCATCGACTGATCGACTCGCGCGGTCAGTCTACGATTGACGGCGGAACGGTCGCAGACACGGCTACGGGGGGGGCTCGAGGACGCTGCGCCCCCTGGGGGTGGGCGTTACTCTACCGCCCGCGTGAGTCCTTGAGCGTGACCGCCCGGTTGAAGACCGGCGCCCCCGGGGTCGAATCCACGCTATCGGCGCAAAAATAGCCATGGCGTTCGAACTGGAAGCGGTCTTCGGGCTGGGCAGCGGCGAGCGAGGGCTCGAGCCGACCGGTAATCGTCCGGCGCGAATGCGGGTCGAGATCGAGCAGGAAGTCGTGATCACCGGTACCGGGACTGGCCACGTTGAACAGCCGCTCGAAGAGTCGCACCTCCGCCGGGTGGGCGTGACCCACCGAAACCCAGTGGATGTTGCCCTTCACTTTGTAGGTGTCGGCGCCCGGTGTGCCCGATTTCGAGTCGGGGTGGTACTCGCAATGTACCGCCGTCACGTTGCCGTCGGCATCCTGGTCGTGGCCGGTGCAGCGGATGACGAACCCGAAGCGCAATCGCACCTGGGCGCCGGGCGTCAGCCGGAAAAAGCCCTTCGGCGGCGTGACCATGAAGTCGTCGCGTTCGATCCACAGTTCGCGCGAGAACGGCAGGTCGCGCTTACCCCATTCGGGCCGTTGCGGATGGTTGGGCGCCTGGCATTGCTCCTCGGCGCCGGCCGGGTAGTTGTCGATGATCAGGCGCAGCGGATCCAGCACCGCCATGCGGCGCGGGGCGCGTTCGTTGAGGTCGTCACGCAGCGCTTCTTCGAGTACCGACAGATCGATCGAACTGTTTTCCTTGGACACCCCGATGCGGTCGGTGAACAGGCGGAAGGCCTCGGGCGTGTAGCCGCGGCGGCGATAGCCGGCCAGCGTTGGTAGTCGCGGGTCGTCCCAGCCGTCGACATGCTTGTCTTCGACGAGCTGGATCAGCTTGCGCTTCGACAGCACGACGTAGCCCAGATTGAGACGCGCAAATTCGTACTGGTGCGGCAGCGGGCGCACGAGCAGGCCGAAGTCGGCGAGGCGTTCCAGCACCCAGTCGTAGAGCGGGCGGTGATCCTCGAATTCGAGTGTGCAGATCGAGTGCGTGATGTTCTCGAGCGCATCCGAGATGCAGTGCGTGTAGTCGTACATCGGATACACGCACCAGGCATCGCCGGTGCGATGGTGGTGCACGTGGCGGATGCGGTAGATGACCGGGTCGCGCAGGTTGATGTTGGGCGAGGCCATGTCGATCTTGAGGCGCAGCACGTGCGCGCCGTCGGCGAACTCGCCGGCGCGCATGCGGCGGAACAGATCGAGATTCTCGGCGACCGATCGGGTGCGATAGGGGCTGTCGCGGCCCGGTTCGGTCAGGGTGCCGCGCAGCTCGCGCGTCTGTTGCGCGGTGAGGCTGTCGACGTAGGCGAGGCCATGCTCGACGAACGCTTCCGCGAACCGGTACAGCGTCTCGAAGTAGTCGCTGGCGTAGTAGAGGTTGGCGCCCCAGTCGAAACCGAGCCAGCGCACGGCGTCGAGGATCGAATCGACATACTCCTGCTCTTCCCTGGTCGGGTTGGTGTCGTCGAAGCGCATGTGGCACACGCCACCGAAGTCGCGTGCCAGGCCGAAATTGAGGCAGATCGACTTGGCGTGGCCGATGTGCAGGTAACCGTTGGGTTCCGGCGGAAACCGGGTTCGGATCCGCTGCGCATCGGGCTGTGCCCTGGCCTGGACCGAAGCCGGACCGGGATGGCCGCTCCAGCGGCGGGTGGCGTAGGTGCCGCGGGTGAGATCGTTTTCGACGATGTGGCGGATGAAGTTCGAGGCGGGTGCGGACGCACCGCCCGCATCGGGCTTGCTCAACGGTGGATTCCTCGCTGCCGGTGTTGCGCGATCCGGGACAGTAGATCGCGCGAAGCCCCGGATTCTACGGGGTCGGGGCGGCGGCGTCGCGGCGGGCGCGCAGGATCGTGGAACCCGACGGGGTCATCGTGTCGACCGGGGCGCTGTGGTGGCGCCAGGTGTTGCGTCCGGCGAATCTGGCGTGGCCGAGCGCCACGGCGGCAGACGCGAGCAGCGCGTCGATGTTGTCGCCGTCGGTGCCGAGCACGGCAATGCCGATGCTCGCCGTCAGGTGCAGGGTGAGCGCATCGCTGACCTGCAGCGGGGCCGACAGGAAGGCGAGGATGCGCTCGGCCACCAGGCCCGCCTCGTGCGCGGTCGGCAGGTCGCTCACCAGCACCACGAATTCGTCGTCACTGGTGCGCGCGACGGTATCGACGTCGCGCAGGGGTCCGCGCAGCAGGCCCGCCGTGATCATCAGTACCTGGTCGCCGATGGCGGTGCCGTGCTCTTCGTTGATGGCGCGGAAGCCGTCGATATCGACCAGCAGGACGCCGGCCCGGGTGCCGTTGCGGCGGGCGGTGGACGCCGCCATCACGAAGCGGTCGCGCAGCAGGGCACGGTTGGGCAGACCGGTCAGCGAATCCTGGTGGGCAACCCGGCGCAGCAGTTCTTCGGCGCGGCGGCGTTCGAAGGCTTCAGCCTCGGCGGCGCGCCGCACGCGCGCGATTTCCTGCACCTGCTCGGCGAGCATCACCTCGAGCTGGCGTTCGGTGTCGCTGGCGGCACGGACTGATCTTTCCAGGGTGGCGATGGTGGTGTGGTGCGTCGCCACGGCGCGAGCATGGGAGTGCATCGCCTCGCGATGGCTGCGGCGCAGGCGATCAGCGTAAGCGCCCGCCAGCAGCAGAACCGCCAGTGGCAGACAGCGCTGGAGGATCGACTGGCCGGCGAACGCCCATCCGGGGGGGGCGAGCAGCACGACGATCGCCGTGGCGATGGCAACAGCCAGCATCAGGTGCCGACCCGGGAGAGTGGTGAGAGAGATCGTTTCGCTGGCGGAAACAAGCCGCTGATCGACGAGGGGTGTGGCCATGGGAATGCGCCGAACGGTGAAAACCGGACCTCGTCCAGAAGCAAGGGGCTTGCCTGCCGGCGGGTTGGCTGTGGAGCCCTGACGGCCGATTCCTCCCGGGATGACATTCGCGTGCGCGATGTGGCGGCAATCCTCTCGCTGGCACACGCCTTTACGGTATTCTCGGCGTCGACCCGATGTTGCCAGGGGTGACGGCTGCGGCGCCTCCGCCGAGGTGCAATCGGCGGCCGCTGCCAAGGCCAGGAGCCGCCGGGTCGAGATCCAATCCAACCTGGGGTCCGGGGGATGCCATCCACGCAGTGCGCCGAGTGCGGCCATGCGCTCGCACCTGCTGCCAGATTCTGCAGCGCGTGCGGCTGCGCCGTGGCGCGACCCGCCTGCCGGGCCTGCGGTGCGCCTGCGGATGCCGGCGCGCGCTTCTGCACCCAGTGTGGTGGCAACCTGCAAGCGCGTGCGCCGACCCCGCCACGACCGCCGATCGAGCAGCGCCAGGCCACGGTGATCAACTTCGACATCGTCGGCTACACCGAGCTGACGACGCGCCTCGATCCACAGGATCTCTGCGACGCGGTCGATGCCACGTTCGGCGCCATCCGGCGCATCGTCTACGAGAACAGGGGCGACCCGCAGGCGTCGGCCGCAGGCCCGGGGATGCTCACCGATCGCGTGATCGGCGATTCGCTGATGTTCCTGTTCGGCTATCCGACGGCAAACGACGACGATGCCGAGCGGGCGACCCGGGCCGCGCTCCTCGCTGCGACCGCGGTGAGCCGGCTCGAGGCCGTTCCGGGCGTCGCACTCCAGGTCCGCGTCGGGGTTGCCACCGGTGCCGTCGTGGTCGGCGTGAAGGAAGACGGCGAGCCGGATGCCGAACCGGTCGTCACTGGCCCCGCGCCCAACCTCGCGGCGCGGTTGCGCGAGCTGGCGATACCCGGCGGAGTGGTGATCGCCGACACCACGTGGCGTCTGGTCGGCAACTACTTTCGTTGCGATGATCTCGGCCCGGTGGCGCTCAAGGGCATCGGCACCGAGCGCGCCTGGCGACTGCTCGCGCCCAAGCACGGCGGCTATCGTTTCGGCACCCGCGAGCTCGCCGGCCTCACCCCGCTGGTCGGGCGCGCGCACGAGATCGGCCTGCTGCTCGACCGCTGGGCGCTGGCGCGCGAAGGCCGTGGCCAGGCGGTGTTCGTGTCCGGCGAACCCGGCGTGGGCAAGTCGCGCATCGTGAGCGAGTTCGAGATGTCCCGGCAACCGGATCAGTTCCGAGTGCAGCGCTTCCAGTGCACGCCGTATCACCGCAACAGCGCGTTTTATCCGATCGTCGAGAATCTGCTGCGGGATCTGAACCTGGACGCCGAAGACGCCGCGGGCGTTCGGCGCGAGCAGTTGGAGGAAGTCCTGGTCGGCACGCTCGGCCTCAGGGCCGAGGACGCTGCCGCGATCGGCAGCGTGATGGCGTCGCCCGCGGCGGCGGCCGTGCCCACGGCGGTCGTGTCGCAGCAGGAGCGCCGCCGCGCCATCGATGCGCTGGTGTTCATGGTGCAGTTGACCGTGACTCGCAGCCCGCCGGTGCTGCTGGTGTTCGAGGACGCCCAGTGGGCCGATCCGAGCACCATCGAGGTCATGGATGCGCTGCTCGCGCGCATCGCCTCGATGGCCGCGCTGCTGATCGTCACCCATCGTCCCGAGTTCGACGCCGCCGCCTGGACCGGTGCGTACGTCGCCCGGCTGGAACTCATGCGGCTCGACCGGCCGCAGTGCGAGGCGATGATCGAGCGGATGGATACCGAGCGCCGCCTGCCGCCGACGATGATCCGGCACATCCTCGACAAGACCGACTGCGTGCCGTTGTTCGTGGAGGAGTTCACCAAGGCGATCCTGGAAGCCCAGGTGGCCGGCGGCGTGGCGCCCCTGGTGCCCGTGACCTTGCGCGATTCGCTTGCGGCGCGCCTCGACCGTTCGCTGTTTGCCAGGGCCGTGGCGCAGGTCGGCGCCATCATCGGCCGCGAATTCCCCGACTCGCTGTTGCGCGCGGTCATGACCGAGAGCCCGAGCGTCGTCGATCGCGGCCTCGCCGATCTCCAGGGCGCCGGGCTGTTGTTCACCGAGACCACGCTGGCCGGCGCCAGCCATCGCTTCAACCACGCCCTGGTGCAGGACGTCGTGCGCGATTCGCTGCTGCGCGACGCGCGCCAGGGGCTGCACGGCCGCGTGGCGCTGGCGCTCGAAGCGCAGGCCGGCGGCAGCCGCAAGGTCGAGCCGGAAATCCTTGCCTACCACTTCACCGAAGCCGCGCAGCCGGCGCGGGCGGTGCGCTACTGGTCGCTCGCGGGCAGTCAGGCGGCGCAGCGCGCGGCCAACATCGAGGCCATCAACCACTATCAGGCCGGGCTGCGCGCGGTCGAGCAGTGTCCGGACGGTACGGAGCGGCTACGGAACCAGCTCGACCTGCTGTCGGACCTGTTGCGTGTACAGGTGGCTGCCACCGTCTACGGGTCCTCGGCGGTCGCGCAGACCTTGCAGCAGATCAGCCGCCTGATCGGCAAGGGAAACGGCAACATCGGCATCTTTCGAGCGCGCTGGATCGAAGGCGAACTGTTCATCGTCCGTGCGCATTACGACCAGGGGCTGGAGCGAGGCCAGGAGCTCGTGCGCGACGCGGAGGAGCGCCACCAGGCCGGTGACAGCGCCATCGCTCATACGCAGGTTGGTCTTGCGCACCTGTACCGGGGCGAGTTTTCGCTCGCGCGCAAGCACCTGGAACTGGGCGTCGGGGTGACCGACGTCACGCCCTTTTCCGGCGCGCTGCTGCCGAGCGAGGAGGCGGGGGTATGGGGGCTCGCCTATCTCGCCCGCACGCTCTGGTTCCTCGGCCTGCCGGCACTGGCCCTGCAACGCAGCGGTGAAGCCTGCGACCTGGCGCAACGGGCCGGCAATCCGCTGCTGGCGACCCAGGCCGCGGGCATGCGCATGCTGGTGCTGCAACTGCATGGCGACCGCGACCAGCTGCGGCTCGGGATCGATCGCGCGCGCGCCGAGGCCGAGCGCAAGGACAACCCCTACTGGAAGGCTCTGGCGGAGATCGTCGACGCCTGGTGGCGGGCGCGTGAACTCGATATCGATACTTCCGGCGACCTCCAGGCCGCCACCGACGGCTACCGCGCCACCGGCGCCCGACTCGGTTTCACGGCGTTTCGGCTGCTGCTGGCCGAAGTGCAGACCTGGTCCGGCCGGCACGACGATGCCCTGCGCTCGCTGACCGAGGCGCTCGCCTTCTCCGAGGAGACCGGCGAGGGCTACTTTCTGGCCGAGCTGCACCGTCGGCGCGGTTGCGTGTTGCTGACCGCGGGCGGTGCCGATGCGCGCGACCGGGCCGAAGCCGCATTCCGGCAGGCGCTCGACGTGGCGCGTCGCCAGCAAGCGCTCGCCTGGCAATTGCGCTCTGCCGTCAGCCTCGGGCAGCTGTGGATCGAGGCCGGCAAGAAGGCCGAAGCGGAAGCGCTGCTGCGAGACGCCCATGGCCGCCTGACCGAAGGCCATGACGCGGCCGACGCGATCGCGGCGCGTGCTCTGCTGACGGGCCTCGGTGCCGATCCTTCAGCTGGAGAGGGGACGAACCTGATCCACCAGACGTAGCAGCTCGTCCGGATAGGGCACACCGAGCGCACCCGCTTCTTCGACGGCCTCGCGCTGGATGGCATCGAGTTCCACCTCGGCGCGGTCGAGTTGCTCGGTGAACGCCGCCGCGAGCGTCGCCGCGTCGCTCTCGCTCAGCGGCTCGTGGGTGAATATCTCGCGGATCTCCGGTCGGGCCTCCAGCGCCAGCGCCGCAGGCAGCGTGAGAATGCCGTCGCGCAAATCCTCCACGCCACCGCCGCCGAGCCGGACCGAGTTCTTGACGTCGGCCACATCGTCGCAGCCGTGATAGAGCATGCCGAGCAGGCGGCCGAAGCGCCGGAAGCGCTGCGTGCGCGACCCGAGCGTGGCGCAGATTTCGAACATGCAGCCGGTGTCCTCGCGCGCGAGAAAGCGCCAGTCGGCCACGCCCAGCGGATACGGCGGACGGGAACGGTCGCGCCG
>JANXYG010000124.1 GCA_025350245.1 Betaproteobacteria bacterium | reverse complement strand
AAACGGTGGAGTTTTTCAACCTGCTGACGAGTCCGCAATTGCTTGAGGCGACCGAAGCGCTGTTGCCCGAGCACCGCGAGCGGCTGTATCCGCCGGCGGTGACGCTGTCGATGTTCATGCGACAGGTGCTGGAGGCCGATGCCTGGCATTGGCACAGGCCGAAGAGTGTGAATCTGCAAGGCTGCGGAGCGACATGTGACTGCTAATATCTGAATCCATAGGGGGATGGGGATGTGCCGTCGCGCCACCCATCCACATTGATTGGCGAACCGCACAAGAAAAATGGCCAAGCCTGATTTCTTACCCCTGCTCCCGCCAGGGATGCACAACGTAACCGTTCAGGGGATTCACGCTCTGGCAGTTGCGCCGTTCGCACAAGACCAGCGGCGCCATGACTTGCACCAGAAGCTGGCCGCTTGGGTCGGGGCCCTGCAGGCCGTGGGCGTGGGTGGTACCCTGTGGTTGGATGGGTCTTTCCTCACACAGAAGCTTGGGCCCGGAGACATCGATTGTGTGCTTTGGAGCCCGCAGTGGATCAACGGCGGCGCGAACGTCACCGCGACGATGCAGCAGCAGGTGACCCGTCTTCTGGACAAGGCGGCGGCGGAGAATCTCTTCGGTCTCGACCTTTACGTAGAGACGCCCGCACCGAATATGGTCTTACACCGGGAGGCGTACTGGCGAGGCATCTTTGGATTCGGCCACGACAGACGCACGGCGAAGGGTTTCGCGGAGATAAACTTATGAGCAGCAAGTTCCTGCGCGAGCACGCTGATTCGCTGTCAAGGTTCGCGATAGAGACGGCGGATCGCGCGCGCGCGACGCCAGATGATTTCTTCCTCCAGCTCGCCGCGAAGAACCAGGAGCAGTCCGCCCAAGGCGTCGAGCACCAGCTGCTGCTCGAGGAAGCCCAGGAGGCAGGCGAGCTAGTGGACCTCCGCCTCATTGGCCCGCGCGCGAACGGCAGCATCTCGCTTGATTGGTTCATCGCGGCAATGGAGCCGCTATCCAAGACTTGGAAGCTCGCCGCCCACCGACTTAGGTATGGGCATGACGCTGCCCGCGGCGTGGGCGCCGACGTGGTCAGTGCACTCAACCTGAAACTGGCTGGTCTCAGCTACGGGTCGACTCGCATCTTCGTCACCGGCAACGGTCTCCCTGACTTGACGGGCCAGAGCCTCCTCCAAGCGACGCTGACGCAGATGTTCCGCCTTCTCAACGCCCACCAGGACGAGTTCTACGATGCGGTAGACGCCGTTGGTGGCCGATCGGCCCACCAGCTCGGCGAGTTCATGAAGGCCCTGGACGGCGCTGGACTCGCCGCGCAGTTCACGTGGCAGTCACCTCGCGGACGGCAGTTTTGGGAGGGGCATTCGGACGAGATTACCCGCATCCGAGCGTTGCTGGACACTATCCGTGAGCCTGAGCGATACGAAGAGTTTGTCGAGGGACGCGTGGCCGGCATTACCGACACAGGCAAGCTGGACCTGCGCACGGAGGACGGCAAAATCTCTATCAGGTTCCCTCTTCGGCTGACGGATCAAGTCCAGCGACTCACCATCACCTCTCAAGCTCGAATCAAGGTGGAGACGGCCAAGTATTGGGACTCCGTCGAGAAGAAAGACATCTACAAGCGCCAGCTCCTCTCCGTGGAGTGAGCGTCCCACAGCATTATCCCGGGGCGAGCTGCTCGCGCGCGACCCTCTCGCACGCCGCAATCGCCTCCGGAAAATCCTTCATCACGTTCTCGGGCCGCACCAGGTCGATCAGGCCGGCGCGTTCCAGCTTGGCCTGCACGCGCGCATTGGCGCCGGTGAGCATGACCCGCACGCCACGCTTCTGCAGATCGCGGATCACGGATTCGAGCGTCTGGAGTCCGGTGATGTCGATGAACGGCACCCAGCGCAGCCGGATGATCACGATGCGCGGATCGGTGTGCGTCGCGGCGAGCGCCCGCTCGAAATTCTCGACTGCGCCGAAGAAGATCGGTCCCTCGACCGCATAGACCAGCACCCCGGCCGGCAGCGCCGTGAAGCCGCGATGGCCGAACTCCTGCCGCAGGTCGGTTTCGGTGGCTTCGCGCACTTCGACACTCGCGGCCATGCGCCGCAGGAACTGCATCGTGGCGAGGATGACACCGATGTTCACCGCCACCACGAGATCCGCGAACACGGTGAGCGCGAACGTCACGAGCAGGATGACGACGTCGGCGCGGGGGGCGCGCCTGACCATTCGGGCCAGGTGCTTCAGATCGCTCATATTCCACGCCACCACGAACAGGATGGCGGCCAGCACGGCGAGCGGCACGTGCACCGCCAGCGGCGCGAGGAGCAGGACGATCAGCACCAGCGTCGCCACGTGAACGATGCCGGCCAGCGGACCGGTACCACCGTTGCGGATGTTGGTGGCGGTGCGCGCGATGGCGCCGGTCGCGGCGAAGCCGCCGAACAGCGGCGCCGCGATATTGGCGATGCCCTGCGCCACCAGTTCCTGGTTGGAGTCATGACGCGTGCCCGCCATGCCGTCAGCGACCACGGCCGACAGCAGCGACTCGATGGCGCCGAGCATGGCAATGGTGAAGGCCGGCCCGATGAGCTCGATCACGCGCCCCGCGGTCACGTCGGGAACATGCAGCGACGGCAGGCCGCGGGGAATGCCACCGAAAGCGCTGCCGATGGTAGCGACGCCATCGAACTGGAACACCGCCTGCAGGACGGTCGCGACGACCAGCGCCACGAGCGGCCCCGGCACGCGCTTCAGCCCCGGCACTCTCGGCGCGAAGATCACCAGCAGCAGCGAGCCCAGCGCGAGCCCGGTGGTGGTGGGGTCGAGCCCGGGCAGCGTTTGCAGCAGGTGCCACAGTTTGTCGTGGAAATGCGCGCCCGTCACCGGCGGCAGGCCGAAGAAGTCCTTCCATTGGCCTACCCAGATGATCACGCCGATGCCGGCGGTGAAGCCGACCACGACCGGATCCGGGATGAACCGGATGACGGCACCGAGACGGGCCACGCCGAACAGCAGCAGCATCACACCGGCCATGAGCGTGGCGATCTGCAGCCCGTCGATGCCGTGCTTTGCCGTCACCCCGGCCAGGATGACGATGAAGGCCCCGGTGGGGCCGGCGATCTGGAGCCGGCTGCCGCCGAACGCCGATACGACCAGGCCGGCCACGATCGCGGTGTACAACCCCTGCGCCGGCTTGGCGCCGGAGGCGATCGCGAACGCCATTGCCAGCGGCAGCGCCACCACGCCGACGATGACCCCGGCGACGATGTTTGGCAACCAGTGCTCGCGGCGGAGCAGGCCGGCCCGGTGGGCTTCGAGGAGCGCGATCAAGAGCGGTGTCGGGGTTCGGGAGCCCGGTACGTGAATGGATCCGGATTTACTCCCGATCGGCGGCGGCGCGGATGTCTTCGAGCGACAGATCCCAGCGGTCGAGGATGGTGCGCAGCAGTTCCAGCTCGGTGTCATGGATGCCGCCATCGGCCTTGACGATCGCGAGCACCATGGCCACGACGTCGAGCTGGCGCGCGGCGTCGGTCACCGGCGCCAGGATCGCCTCGATGCGATCGTGGTCCATCAGGTTGATCTTGCCGTCGATGTCGCCGGCCTCGACCAGTTCGTCGCAATAGTCCGCCACGACGATCGCGAACTCTTCCTTGGTCAGGCCGAGCCTGGCGTAGATGCCGAACGATTCCATCGCGTCGAGTTCGCGATCGTCGAGCTTGGCGTCGGTGATCATGGCCATCGCCAGCACGCGGGCGATGGCTTCGGGGCTGTTGTCGCTGTAGGTCTTCATGGGCCTTCACGGGGTGGGGGGACGGCGTCGCGCCGCATGGCCGCGCGGGCGATGAACTGCGCGCCGACCGGGGTGGTGATGACGAGAAACAGGGTGATGACGAGTTCGTGCACGCTCAGGGTGCCCTCGGCACTGAAGCCCACCATCGAGGCGAGCAGCAGGCTGCCGATGCCCAGCGTGGTGGCCTTGCTCGGGCCATGCAGGCGCGTGAGCAGGTCGGGAAACCGCGCCAGCCCGATCGACCCGAGCAGGGCGAAACCTGCGCCGATGAGCACCAGCACCGCGACGATCGTCTCCGTCGGACTCATTTCTTGCTCACTCGACCAGTGCGCCTCGGATCAGCAACCGCGCAAACGCGACGGTGCCCACGAACCCCAGCGCCGCCACCAGCATCGCCGCCTCGAAATAGTGGGTCGTGTGCGTGGCCAGGCCGAGCAGCAGGATCAGGCCCACGGCGTTCAGCGACAGCGTGTCGAGCGCCAGCACGCGGTCGGCCATGCCGGGGCCGACCAGCAGCCGCCACAGGTTGAGCAGCATCGCCACGCCGAGCATGGCCGCCGCCACCGCGATCACGCCGTTCAGCATCCGAAAATCTCCCTGAGACGGGCTTCGTAGCGCGTCTTGATCGCACCGATGACCGTGGCGTCGTCTGCGGCGTCCAGGGCATGAACCAGCAGCACGCCCGCCTCGACATCGAGATCGACCGACACGGTACCTGGCGTGAGTGTAACCGTGCCCGCGAGAATGCTGGCGACCACCGGATCGGCGAGGTCGAGCGGCACCGACACCAGCCGCGGCCGCAGCGCCGACAGGGGGCCCAGCACCAGGCGCGCCACTCGCAGGTTGGCGACGACGATGTCGCCCAGCACCAGCAGCACGAAGGCGATCGCCTTGCCGGGGCGACGAATCACCGGCAGCGGCGGCAGCAGGTCGCGCGTCAGCAGGGGGATCACGATCCCGAGCACGACCCCGATCAGGACGTGACCCGGGTAGAGCGTGTTGTTCAACAGCAGCCAGGTCAGCGCGAGCGTGGCGCTGAAACGTGGCAACGGCAGCCAGCGGCGCATCCCGGTCATGGGCGAATGCCGACGCCGGCCGACAGCACCGGCGACGGCGCGAACGCATCGCGGCCGAGAACGGCGCCGATATAGTCGGCCGGGGCCAGCACCTGTTCGGCGGCCAGACGCGCATAGCGTTCGGCCGAATCCGCGAACACGCTCAGCAACGCCACGCCGATCAGCAATCCGATCACCGGCGCGAGGCGCCACGGGGCCACGGCATTGGCGACCGGGGGCTCGTCGGTCACCGCCCCGAACAGGCGGACACCGGCCCGCGCAACCGCCACCAGTTGCAGCAGCGAAGCGACCAGCACCACGCCCCAGACCCATGGCATGCCTGCGGCGCCGCGCAGGATCAGCAGCTTGCCGATGAAACCGGCCAGCGGCGGCAGCCCCAGCACTGCCATCGCGACCAGCAGCAGCAGGATGCCGAGGCGTCCGGCGCCCGCCATCGGCGGCGCCCGGCACAGGCGGTCCGCATGCGCGCCCCTGGCCTCGGCGATGCGATCGGCCAGCACGAACAGCGCCGAGATCGCCAGCGTGCTGGCGGGCAGGTAGAAGAGGCCGGCGCCGATGCCCGCCTGGTGGAACAGACCGAATGCGACCAGCAGCATCGCCGTCGATCCGAGGGCAAGCCATGCGGCGAGCTGCTTCAGCGAGTGCGACGCGAGCGCGCCCAACGCCGCTACCGCCACGGTCACCAGCGCCAGAGGCAGCACCACCGCCCGCATCGGTTCGAGTACCGGACTCGTGGCGAACACCAGCGTGGTCAGTCGCAGCACCGCGTAGGCACCGACCTTGGCGAGGATGGGAAACAACGCCGCGACCGGCCCCGCCGCAACCGCGTAGGTGCCGGGTAGCCAGAGGTAGAGCGGCGCGATCGCCGCCTTGAGCAGGAACACCACCAGCAGCAGCGCGGCGGCGGCGTGGACCCAGGGCAGTTGCGCCGGCGCCGCGTGCGGCAACAGACGCGCGAGATCGGCGAGGTTGAGCGTGCCGGCCACGCGATACAGCAGGCTCGCGGCGATCAGGAACAGTGCGGAGCCCACGAGATTCAGCACCACGTAATGGATGCCCACCTTGAGCCGCGCGCCGCCACCGCCGTGCTGGAGCAGGCAGTACGACGCCATCAGCATCAGCTCGAAACACACGAACAGGTTGAACAGGTCGCCGGTCAGGAACGCACCGTTCAAGCCCATGATCTGGAACTGGAACAGCGGATGGAAATGGGCGCCGCGCTGGTCCCATCCGTGCACCGCATGCAACAGGCTCGCGAGCGCGATGGCGGCGGTGAGCAACAGCATCCACGCCGACAGCCGGTCGGCCACGAACACGATGCCCAGATGCGCCGGCCAGGCACCCATGGCGTAGACCGCGATATCGCCATCGTCTGCCTGTCGCACCAGCACGGCGCACACCAACAACAACAGCACCGCCGAGACGAGAGACAGCACGCGCTGCGCCGCGAGCCGGCCCGACAACACCACCAGCCCGCAGGCGGTGGCCGCGGGCAGCAGGAAAGGGATGACCGGCCAGTGCGTCATTGGCCTTCAGGATCGGTGGTGCTCGGTTCCGCGCCGTCGACATGGTCGGTGCCATGATGGGCTCGCGCGTCGATCGCGAGCACGACCAGGTAGGCCGTCATCGCGAACCCGATGACGATCGCCGTCAGGACCAGCGCCTGCGGCAGCGGGTCGGCAGGCGCGATCGACGCACCGACGATCGGCGCCTGGCCCACGCGCACGCCACCAGCGCTGAAGATGAACAGGTTCACGGCATACGACAGGAAAGTGAGGCCGAGCACCACCGGAAACGTGCGGGCGCGCAGCAACAGGTAGACGCCGACGGCGGTCAGGAGCGCGATGGCGGAGGCGAGCAGCAGTTCCATGGTCAGGCCGACGCCTCGAATCGGATCGACATCAACCCGGCAGGCGCCGCGGCGGCGCCAGCTTGCCGAGCGGATCGAGGATCAGCATCACCACGCCGACCACGACCAGGAACACGCCCAGATCGAACAACGCCGCCGACGCCCAGTGCAGATCGCCCAGCAGCGGCAGGTGCAGATGCCCGTGGGCACTTTTCAGGAAGGGTTGGCCGAAGACCCAGGCACCGAGGCCGGTGGCGCCGGCAATGGCGAGACCGCTGGCGAGGACGCGACTGAAATCAAGCCGCAGTCGCTCGCTCACCCAGACGTGACCGTTGCCGATCGACAGCACCGCGAGCACCACGCCGGCCACCAGACCGGCAACGAAACCGCCACCGGGCAGGTTGTGGCCGCGCAGGAACAGGTGGGCCGCGAGCAGCAGGCCGAGCGGCACCAGCAAGCGCGACAGCAGCGCCAGCATCACCGGAAACGCGCGCGCATCGGCGGGCGACCCGGGCATCACCGACGCGGCCGGACGCGACCCGAGCAGCGCCGCGATGCCGAGCGCGGCAATGGCCAGCACGGTGATCTCGCCATAGGTGTCGAACCCGCGAAAATCGACCAGGATCACGTTCACGACGTTGGTGCCGCCGGCCTCGGAAACACTGCGCGCCAGATACTCGGCGGAGACGCTGCGCCCCTCGCTGGTCAGCATGAACCAGGCGCCGCCACCCATGCCAACGCCAGCTGCGACGGCGATGCACACGTCGCGCGCATGCCGTAGCGCCGACGAATCGCGCGCCGCGGTGTCGGGCAGGAATGGCAGGGCGAACAGCATTACCAGCACGGTCACGACCTCAACGGCGATCTGCGTGAGCGCAAGATCGGGGGCCGAGAAAAACGCGAACGCCAGCGACACGACCAGACCGATGGCGCCGGTGAGCACCAGCGCCGTCAGCCGGTGCCGGTGCAACGCCACGACGGCGACGGTGGCGATGGCAAGCACCAGCCACGCGAGAATCGCCACCGGGGTCATGTCGGTGACCACGGCAAGCTCGCGCGGCGCGGTCGACGATACGAACGGCAGCGCGGCACCGGCCAGCGCCACCAGCAGCAGCCCGGCCACCTGCCGCCGCAGGGTGCCGTCCGCCACACCGGTGACCCGGGTCGCCACGCCGGTCAGCGCATCGAGTGCATTCTGGAACAGCCGGTGACCGCTCAACCGGTCATGGCGATCGCGGGCGTGCAAGCCGAACCGCCGTTGCAGGACGAAATAGACGACCACACCGCCGACCATGGCCACCACGCTCATCGCGAACGGCAGGTTGAATCCGTGCCAGAGTTCCAGGCTGTAGACCGGTACCGCGCCACCGACCACGCTGGCGGCCGCGGCATCGAGCAACGGCCCGATGACAAAGCGCGGTGCGATACCCACCAGCAAGCAGATGGCGACCAGCACCTCGACCGGAATCAGCATCCATCGCGGCGGGTCGTGCGGCGTGCGCGACAGCCCTTTGGCATCGCCGTTGAAGAACACGTCGTGGATGAAGCGCGCCGAATACGCCACGCTGAACACGGCGGCCAGCGTCGCGGCGAGCGGCACCAGATAGCCGACGACACCCAGCGATTGCAGTTCGAGCGTCTCGGCGAAGAACATCTCCTTCGACAGGAAGCCGTTGAGCAGCGGCACCCCCGCCATCGCCGCGGCCGCCACCATGGCGAGCGCGCCGGTGTGCGGCATCGAACGCCACAGGCCGGCCAGCTTGCGCATGTCGCGCGTGCCGGTTTCATGGTCGATGATGCCGGCCGCCATGAACAGCGACGCCTTGAAGATGGCGTGGTTCATGATGTGGAACACGGCGGCAACGGCGGCCAGCCGGCTGTTGAGGCCGAGCAGCAGCGTGATCAACCCGAGATGGCTGATGGTGGAATAGGCCAGCAACCCCTTCAGGTCGTGGCGGAACATCGCGGTGTACGCGCCGAACACCAGCGTGACCATGCCGGTGCCGCCGACCAGCCAGAACCACAGATCGGTGCCGGACAGCGCCGGCCACAGGCGCGCCAGCAGGAAGATCCCGGCCTTCACCATGGTCGCGGAATGCAGATAGGCCGAGGCCGGCGTCGGCGCCGCCATCGCGTTGGGTAACCAGAAATGAAACGGGAACTGCGCCGACTTGGTGAACGCGCCCAGGAGGATCAACACCAGCGCGGCCGGATACAGGGCATGGGCGCGGATCGCGTCGCCCCGCTGCACGATTTCCGACAACGTGAAGGTGCCGGCGATGTGACCCAGCAGCAGCGCACCGGCGATCAGCGCGAGCCCGCCCAGGCCGGTGACCGTGAGCGCCATCACCGCGCCCTGGCGGGCGTCGGGGCGCCGATGCCAATAGCCGATCAACAGGAACGACGCCACGCTGGTGAGCTCCCAGAACACCAGGGTGAGCAGCAGGTTGTCGGAAAGCGCGATGCCGATCATCGCACCCATGAACACCAACAGCATCGAATAGAAGCGTGCGAACGGATCCGCCGGCGCCATGTAGTAGCGCGCATACAGGATGACCAGCGCACCGATGCCGAAGATGAGCGTGGCGAACAGCAGCGCCAGGCCGTCGAGCCGGAGGGAGAAGTCGAGTCCGAGGTCGCTGACCCAGGGCTGCGACATCGACACGACGGCGCCGTCGAATACCCCCCACCCCATCGCATACAGCAGCACCAGACCGCATAGCGGTGCCACGGCCGCAGACCACGCGATGGTTGTTCGACCGAACCCGGACACCCGCGCCGGCAGCAGCGCGCCGGCGAACGGCAGCGCCACCAGCGCGACCAGGCCCGCGGCCGATGTCATCGTCGGGCGATCACCCGCGCCGCCGAACCCTCAACCACCGGCATCGGGGCGCATGCCGCAAATGTCTTCCATCATCAGTCGCAGCGCCGCCGAATCCCACCGTACGCCGGGACGCGCCGTGAGCGCGTTGAACGCCTGCGCCGCGAGCGCCGCCGCCGGCACCGGCGTGTGCGACTCGGCGGCGCAGGCGAGGACGATGTTCGAATCCTTGTAGTGCAGACTGGCGTCGATGCCCATCTCGAACTGGCGCTCGAGCATGCGCGGGCCGATGATCTCCATCATCCGGCTGCCGGCCATGCCGCTCGCCATCGCCTGCAGCACCGGCGCCACGCCGACCCCGCTCGCCACCGCCAGCGCGATCGCCTCGGCGACACCCTGGATGGTGACCACCAGCGCGAGCTGGTTCGCCGCCTTCGCGACCGAGCCCGCCCCGCTCTCGCCGATGTACACCAGCGTCGTGCCGATGCAGCCGAGCAGCGGACGCAGACGCTCGAACACCGCCTCATCGCCACCGACCATGATCGACAGTGTGCCGTTGGTGGCGCCGGGCAGACCACCCGACACCGGCGCGTCGAGCATGTCGATGCCACGCTCGAGCAGCGCCGCCGCGACCCGCCGGGTCGTCGCTGGAACGATGGTGCTGCAATCGACCACGACCATGCCGGGACGCGCGCCGTGCACCAGGCCGTCGGCGCCGAGAACGACGGCTTCGACATCCGCGCCGCCCATGACCATGGTGAACACCACGTCGCTGCGGGCGGCCACTGCGGCCGGCGACGCGCACCACGTGGCACCGTCGCGCACCAGCGTATCGGCCGCTTCCGGTCGCCGCGCCCAGACCGCCAGGTCATGGCCGCCATTGGCCAGGCGCGCCGCCATCGGCAAACCCATCGCGCCCAGACCGATGAAGCCGACGTTCACGGCGAATCCACCAGGTCGCCCGCCATCCGCTCGAGCACCGTGATGATCGCCGAGGAATCGAGCTCGCCACCGCCACCACCGACCAGCGCATTGAGGTGCTGCGCGACCAGCGCGGCCTGCGGCAACGCCAGCCCGAGCTGGTAGGCGGTGCGCATGGCGATGTCGAGGTCCTTCGCATGGAGTTTCGCCCGGAATCCGGGGGTGAAATCACGCACGATCATGCGGGCGCCGGCCAGTTCGAGCATGCGGCTCCTGGCGAATCCGCCCAGCAGCGCGTCACGCACCCGCGCCGGATCGACGCCGTTGCGCCGTGCGAGATTGAGGCCTTCGGCCACGGCTTCCATCGTCACGGCGCCGACGATCTGGTTGCACGCCTTCGCGACCTGGCCCGCGCCGCTGTCGCCGATGTAGGTGATGGTGGTGCCCAGGCACTCGAACAGCGGCTGCACGCGATCGAACACGTCGCGCCTGCCGCCAACCATGATCGACAGCTTCGCGGCGATGGCGCCGGCCTCGCCGCCGGAACACGGCGCGTCGAGCATGTCGACGCCACGTTCGGCGAGCGCGGCGGCGATCGTGCGCGTGGCCTGAGGCGTGATCGTGCTCATGTCGACCACCACCGAACCCGCGCGTGCCGTCTGCGCGATGCCATCCGCGCCGAGGATCACCTGTTCGACATCGGGCGTATCCGGAACCATCGTGAACACGATGTCGGCCTGCCTCGCCACGTCGGCTGGCGACGTGCACGCCGTCGCGCCGGCCGCCACGAGCGGTTGCATCGACACCGCTCGACGCGAGCAACACGCGACGGCGTGTCCGGCCGCGAGCAGGTGCAGCGCCATCGGCCGCCCCATGATGCCGAGGCCGACGAAACCCAGGTTCAACGCGCCTCCGACGTTCTCGAGAGCAGGCCTTCGAAGGCGAACTGCACCTCGCACCAGGCCGCGACCGCGAGCAGGTAGTTGGCTTCACCGTCGCGGCCGATGAGCTGCAGGCCGAGCGGCATGCCGTTGGGACCGAGGCCCGTCGGCAGTGAAATGCACGGCCCGCCGCACAGCGTCCAGAGCGAGCAGAACGCCGGATCACCGGTGGTCTCGATGCCCGGCGCCTCGCCGGCGGCGGGCGGCGTGATGATGCCCGCGCAGCCGTCGCCGATGAACGCCGCGAGCTGCCCGATCAGGCCGGCGCGGGCGCGCATCGCGGCAGCGTAGTCGGCATCGGACGTCGCCGCGCCTTCGTCGAGCGCCCGGTTGAGGAAGTCGCTGATGCTGTCGCGATTTTTTTCGCGCGCCCTGGCGGAGATGCGCGCGGCCTCGTACAACATGATCGCGCGGTGGATGCGGTGCGCATCGGCGAAGTCAGGGGGCAGCTCGCGCTCCTGAATGGTGGCACCGGCGCGCCGCAGGATCGCGATGTCGGTGGCGAAGCGTTCGCGCTGCTCGGGCTGCGCCTTGTCCCACACCGGCGAACGTACCGCCGCGAGCGTCGGCGCGGCGCGCAGCGGCACCGGCAGATGAGCGATCACCCCGTCGCTGCGGGTGAGCCACGAGGCGAGCAGCGCGGCATCGCTCACGTCGCGCGCGAACACGCCGGGCTGATCGAAAGTGGGGCTGAACGGCAGCATGCCGACGGTCGAGATGGTGCCCATGCCGGGCTTGAAACCGACCACGCCGCAGAAGGCTGCCGGCCGGATCACCGAGCCATTGGTCTGGGTGCCGATCGCGGCCGGCACCATGCCTGCGGCCACCGCCGCCGCCGAGCCGCTGGACGAACCGCCCGGCGTGCGCGACGGATTCCAGGGGTTGCGGGTCTTGTTGGGCACCATGAACGCGAATTCGGTGGTCACCGTCTTGCCCATCACGAACGCGCCCGAGGCGGCAAGCGAATCCACCAGCTCCGCCGAGCGTTCGGGCACCCAGTTCTGGTAGACCGGGGAGCCCATGCGCGTCGGGATGCCGACGGTGTCGATGACATCCTTGACGCCGATGGGCACGCCGGCGAGAACCCCGCGTTCCGCCACCGGCAGTGCATCGACCGGATCGTCGCTGCCGGCCTGCAGCCGCAGCGCATGAGCACGATCGGCGGCGCGCGCCCGGTTCAGTGCCCGCTCCGGATCGATCCAGGCCCAGGCAAGGATGTCGGTTTCGCGCTCGGCGATGCGATCGAGACAACTGCGGGTGAGCGCCTCGCTGGAGATCTCGCCACGAAAGATGCGCACAGCGGCTTCCCGCAAGCCGAGGTGGCAAAGTGGGATCATCGGAACCGTATCGAGCTGGACTGCGGCATGGGAACCCACCGTTACGTCGAGGTGCCGGGACACTGCCGTGCGGGCTTCATCGCGCCGTCGCCGTTTCGGGATTGAGCAGGTTCGGTGGCACGCCCCCGGTCAGGGCGGCGATGCAATTGCGGGCGGCGGTGTGGGCCATGGCCTTGCGCGTTGGTTCCGACGCCGAGGCGAGGTGCGGCGACAGCACGACGTTGCCGAGATCGAGAAAACCCGGATTGAACGCGGGCTCGTTCTCGTAGACGTCGAGCCCGGCCGCCCAGATGCGGCGCGCCTTCAAGGCGCCGATCAGCGCGGCGTCATCGACGATGCCACCGCGCGCGACATTGATGAGCACCGCGCTCGGGCGCATCAGCGCGAGTTGCGCGGCACCGATCATGTGATGACTGGCCGGCGAATACGGCGTGAGCAGCACAACGATGTCGGCCTCGCCGAGCAGCGCCTCGAGGCTGCGGTACTCGGCCTTCAGAGAGGCTTCGATGGCGGCATCGATGCGATTGCGGTTGTGGTAGATGATCTTCATGTCGAAGCCGGACGCGCGCCGCGCCACCGTCTGGCCGATGCGCCCCATGCCGACGATGCCGAGAGTCGCGCCATGCACGTCGTGACCTAGCATCTGCTTGAGGAACGAGCCCTTCCAGTCGCCGCTGCGCAGGTGCTGCTCGCCCTCGGTCATGCGCCGGCAGGTGGCGATGACCAGGCCGAACGTGTAGTCGGCGACGCTGTCGGTGAGCACGCCGGGCGTGTTGGTGGCCATGACCCCGCGCGCGGTACAGGCCGGTACGTCGATGTTGTTATAACCGACGCCCACGTTGCTGACGATGCGCAATCCGGGACAGCGATCGAGCACCCCAGCGTCGATGCGGTCGGCGGTGGAGATCACGGCACCCTGCTTGCCCTGCAGGCGGGCCACCAGCTCATCGGTGGAATAGCGTGTGTCGGCCTGATTGGAGTCGACCTCGCACACCGCGTTCAGCAACGCGAGCGTTTCGTCGAACACCTCTCGGCTCACCAGAACTTGCGGCTTCATGAATTTCCTGTGGTCTTGTTCATTTTCCGGCTTCGCAGACCATGACGCCCGCCATGACGCCCGCGACTCCCCGGGGCCGATTCTACCGGCACCGTCGCGGATCGTGACAACTGTAAGGCAGGCGCGGCACGAAGCGCCCTCCGAAGCGAAGGGGCAGCGCCCACAGGGTCCCCCGAGGACGCTGCGCCCCCTTGAGGGGGAAGGCGGAGCGCAGCGCAGCCTGGGGGTGGGCTTTCTCTCAGCGCCGGCGCAGCAGCCTCGCCAGGACCGGTGGCGTGATGAGCGTCGTCGCCAGCACGGTGATCACGATCACCGCGAATACGGCGGCCGACACGACCCCGAGCGCCATCCCGGTCGCGGCGAAGATCAGCCCGACCTCGCCGCGCGGCACCATGCCCCAGCCAACCAGCCAGCGATCCACCGGGCCGGCCACGACGCCGGCGACGATCTTGCCCGCCACCGCGGCGACGGTGAGCGCGAGCGCCACCATCAACGCACGCGGATCGGCCAGCAGATCGAGCTTGACCTGCATGCCGGTGACCACGAAAAAGAACGGCACCAGGAAGTGGCCGACCGGCGCGACCAGATCCTCGAGATGCCGGTTGCGATGGATATCGAGCACGGCCTCCACCCGGCCGTGGGTATCGCGGTCGGCGCCGGCCAATGCCGCGCGTACATCGCGCTCGAACGACGGCGGGTCGTAGTCGCTGAAGACGACATCGTCGAGCACGAGACCAGCGGCAAACGCGCCGACGATCGGCGCCAGGCCGATCTGCGCGGCGACCCACGCGAACAGCATGCAGGTGCTCAGCGCCAGCGCGAGCTTCATGCCGGCGCCGGCATGGATGCGCGCGAACAGCCGTGACAGCGGCGGCGCGACGGTGCGGCCGATGACGATGGCACCGACCAGGAACAACAGCGCCTCGAATACGATAATGGCCACCGCGCCGGTTGCCACGGAGCCGGTGGTGGCGATCGCGGAAACGACCGCGAGAATCACCAGCCCGAGCACGTCGTCGATCACCGCGGCACCGAGCACGATGCGCGCCTCCGGTCGCTGCAACTGACCGAGATCGCGGAACACCCGGCCGGTGATCCCGACCGAGGTCGCCGTCAGCGTGGCGCCGATGAACAGGTAGGCGTTGGCGCCCAACCCCGGCAGCAGCCACGGACCGACCACCAGCGTGCCGAGCACGAACGGCACGACGACACCGACCACGGCAACCGCCATCGCCCGCGCGCCGACCGCCAGCATCTGCTGCACATTCGACTCGAGCCCGATCTGGAACAGCAGCACCACCACGCCCAGTTCGGCGAGAAACACGAGCACCGGATCGGTTGCGACGACCGCGGCGCCGGTCCAGCCGACCAGCGCAAGATTTCCCAGGACGATGCCAGCCGCGAGTTCACCGAGAACCGCCGGTTGGCCGAAACGTTGCACCAGCGAACCGACGCGGGCCGCGATCAGGATGGCACCGATCCATAGCAACAATCCGGCGTGATGCGCGGCATCGCCCGCGGCCCAGGCGAGCGCCGGCGCGGCGAGCGCGGCACCGGCAAGGCAGGTCAGCCAACGGGCAGGTGGTCGCATCATGGGCTCAGAGCCTCTTAGGGTAGCCGTCCTCCCGCTTGCTGAACAGGCGGGCGATAATCCGATGCATTCACACAGAACAACGCGGGAGAGCAACCATGGCAGTCATCAACTACCTCACCACGGTCCAGTTCGATCACGGTGCGATCCGTCTGATCGGCGCCGAATGCGCGCGCCTGGGCATCCGGCGCCCACTGATCGTGACCGATCCCGGCATCCGCTTGTCCGGCCTGCTCGACCGCCTGCGCGACAACCTGCCGGCGGAACTCGGCTTCGCGGTGTTCGACCAGACCCCGGCCAACCCGACCGAAGTCGCCGTGAAGCTCGGTGTGACCGCCTATCGCGCCGCGAATGCCGACGGCATCATCGCCATCGGCGGCGGCTCATCGCTCGATCTGGCCAAGGCGGTGGCGCTCATGGCCACGCATCCGGAACCCCTGGTCCGGTACGCCGCGATCGAGGGTGGCGTCGCGCGGATCACCGCGGCGGTGGCGCCCGTCATCGCGATCCCGACCACTGCAGGCACCGGCAGCGAGGTCGGGCGCGCCGGCGTCATCCTCCTCGACGACGGACGCAAGCTCGGTTTCCTGTCGCCCTTCCTGCTGCCCAAGGTGGCGATCTGCGATCCGGATCTCACTCTCGGCCTGCCGCCGATGCTCACGGCCGCGACCGGCATGGACGCCATCGCGCACTGCATCGAAACCTATCTGTCACCCCTGATCAATCCGCCGGCGGAAGCGATCGCGCTCGACGGGCTGACGCGCGCCTGGGCCAACATCGAACGCGCCACCAGCACCGGCAGCGATCGTGACGCGCGCTGGAACATGATGATGGCCGCGATGGAAGGCGCGATGGCGTTCCAGAAAGGCCTCGGGGCGGTGCATTCGCTCTCGCATCCACTCGGCGCGTTGCACGATCTCAAGCTGCACCACGGTACCTTGAACGCGGTGCTGCTGCCGCCGGTGCTGCGGTTCAACGCGCCGAACGTGGGCGACAAGTACTCACATCTGGCGCGGGTGATGGGATTGGCGCCGGGAGCGGATATCGCGGTGGCGATTGCCGGCTTGAACGCGCGCCTCGGCCTGCCGCCGGGCCTGCGCTCCATGGGTGTTCCGCACGACGCGCTCGACGGGATCGCGACAGCGGCACCGAAAGACCATTGCCATGGGACCAACCCGCGCGCCGCAAGCGTGGCGGAGTATCGGGCGCTGCTGGAGGAAGCCTGGGTGTGAGGCCTTTACGCTCGCCTTGCGGGCAGCGATGCGCCGCATTTTGGACTCCGCAGCGTGTGCGATCGCAAACAATCGCGGAAGCGATTTTCGTCGCGGCTCGACTTCGGAATCATGTGCGGAGGATCCAGAAAACGCGGACAACGCGTCGTAGCCACAGACCTACCCTATTATATGCAGGCCGAACTTCCCTCTGCTTGGTCGTTGCGAGGTATGTTCCGTTGAGGCGCACGTATCGGTCGCCCAAGAGCCATTTGGCCGCGGTGGTTTAGGACTGGTAGTCCACACAGAACGGGGGCGCGTGCGCCGCATGCCCCTTACGGAACACTTGAATGTCCATCGAAACACATTTCAGCATCCCGTTCATCGCAGCCCATGCGCTCCGCGAGAAACAGATTCAACAGAATTACCGCCCGATTATCGCCGTCCACAAATGGTTTGCACGACGGCCCGGCACACTGTTCCGCGGGCTGCTCCTTTCCGAATTCGGCGGCAAACCGATCGAAGCCTCCTACTACGAAACCCATTGCTTCGATGGCGTCACCATCGCCGACCCCTTCATGGGAGGCGGCACTCCGCTTCTGGAGGCGAATCGGCTAGGCTGCCATGTCATCGGCACCGATATCAATCCGATGGCCACCTGGATCGTGCGCGAGGAGATCGATTCCATCGATCTCATGGCCTACGCCAGTGCCTCGACGGCGCTTCTCGGCCATCTGCAACAAGAGATTGGCGCTTTCTACAAGACGCGCTGCCCGATCACGGGCCGCGCCGACGCGGACGTGAAATACTTCCTCTGGGTCAAGCAAAGTACCTGCGGCGCCTGCCACGAGCGCTTCGATCTTTTTCCCAGTTACGTGTTGGCAGAAGATGTACGTCACACGTCCTACGTGTTGGTATGCCCAGTCTGTGGTGATCTGAACGAGGTTGGGGACCCCAACGCCCCGGGCCATTGCAACTGTGGCAAGGAGCTTGCCGTGGACGGCCCGGTCGCGCGCAGCAAATGCGCTTGCCCGCATTGCGGCCACGTCAACGCTTCGCCCTTCCACGGCGACGGTCCGCCCGAACACCGTCTCTTCGCCATGGAATACTACAATCCGGAACTGAAGGGTCGCCCAGGGCGCCTCTTCAAGAAACCGGACGCGGCCGACCTCGAACGCGTGGCGGACGCCCTGGCGCGATGGCATGCCCTCGTGCCCACGTATGTCCCGGAAGACGCGATCCCGGCGGGCGACGAGTCGTCCCGGTTGCATCGTTGGGGCTACCAGCACTTCCGTGAACTCTTCAACCCCCGCCAACTGCTCGCTCTGGAGATCAGTGCGCGATTCATCGCCCAAGTGGCGGATCAACGGGTGCGCCGGGCTCTCGCGACCAACTTCTCCGACTTGCTGCGCTACCAGAACATGCTTTGCCGCTACGACACCATGGCGCTCAAGTCATTGGATGTGTTCTCGATCCACGGCTTTCCGGTGAGCTACGTGCAAGTAGAGTCGAACATCCTCGGGCTTCGAAACGGTAGCGCCGCGCCTGTAGGCTCCGGTGGTTGGATCAACATCATCGACAAGTACACGAAAGCCAAGCGTTACTGTGGCGCCCCTTTCGAAGTATTTGTTCAGGGCAAAAAAAAGCTCAACCTGCCCATCCGCGGCGAGTGGATCGGCGATGCCTCCACGGAATACCCCAACGCCCCACTGCGGCGAATCGATGTTCGGTGCGGCTCTGGAACAGACCTCTCGCTCCCGCCCGGCAGCCTTGACGCAGTGTTCACCGATCCGCCCTATTTCGGAATGGTGCAATACGGGGAACTGATGCACTTCTGCTATGTGTGGCTACGCAAACTCATGGGAAGCACGTTCCCTGGTCTCGAACAGGAAACCACCCGTCACACGCAGGAACTTACCGGTAACAACACGGCCGAGCGCGATCTCGCCCATTTCGCACAAGGCCTCGCGCAAGTGTATGGCCGAATGGCTGCGGCCTTGAAGCCCGGGGCACCGCTTGTGTTCACTTACCACCATAACCGGCAAGGCGCCTACTGCGCTGTGGGCGCCGCAATTCTCGATGCGGGTCTCAACTGCTCGGCCTCCCTGCCATGCCCGGCAGAAATGGGCGGGTCTATCCATATTCATGGAACAGGATCCTCGATCGTGGATACGGTGTTCGTCTGCCGCGACAGCGGCAATACCCCACGTACCTGGCTGTTCGAAGATGCGTCCGGTCTGGAGCGTGTAGTCACCCGGGATCTCGCAGAGCTGCGTGTTGCCGGGATGAAGCCTACCGCGGGCGACATTCGCTGCATCGCGTGGGGGCATCTCACCCGCATGGCTGTCTGGAAACTTCGCCCTGTGTGGGAGCCGGCGGTCAGCATGGAGCAAAAGCTCTCACGCGTGCGCGACGCCATGGATTCCATCGGCACCATCGATCATCTTCGAAACGCGCTCGTTAGTGCACCGGCGATTGCGCCAGAATTTGCTCCGGGCTCCCTATTCGCCTCTGGAAACCCCACGGAGATGCTCGATGCCGTCGCGTTTTGAAGCCGATTTTTCCGATCCTAAGCTGCGCTACGACGACTTTATCGATGAGGTCTTCGGTGAACTGAAATCCAAGTTCATCGAGATGCCAAAAGGGGAGGGATTTATAGACTACCCTACCTTCGAACATGGCTATCAGACACTCAAGAAGACCACCGATGCCTTCACCACAATCACGCCTGAAGCCATTCAAGCAGCCGTCGAGGCGGCCCCGATCGCATTCATCGTGTTCCGAACCATTCTCGGCTTTACACCTCCGGAATGGGCCAACGTTACTTCCACGATAGGTCTTCTCGAAATCGATCAGGGTCCTGCCCGTGCCATCGATCGCAGTATCCGCCTTAAGCCACTGGCGCAACGTTCACTGGGGACGAAGCTTACCGATCAGCGCATCAGAGCCATGATCGACGCCGGCGTACAGACTCTCCTGCAGGGTGCACAAACCCGCCTGAGCACCGTCATACACCGCCTCGACAAGGTGGATACCAGAGATGGCTTGCGCAGTCTTCAGCCACTTGCCGATCTCGGTGTTCCGTATGCAGCGCTGTTGTACGAACGGTTTCTGGGTAGACCATTTGCCACGCATCGTGATTCCGTTAGCGAACTGGTGGGAGCGGTAGTGGAGGGTGCCGTAAAAGACGTGCTGACGGCAGCGAAGGTGGAGTTTCGGGAAACCAATCGGGCGGAGCGCATCCAGGGGTTCGATCAGGCGCCGGACTTCATCATTCCGAGCGAATTCAACCCCGTAGCTCTGATCGAGGCCAAGCTGACCGAAGACGACGGTACCGCCCGGGACAAGGTAACGAGGGTGCAACGGTTGCGCGCACTTCGCGACGAGAGCAAACAAACCTACGATGTCATCGCCTGTATCGCCGGGCGCGGCTTCAAGGTGCGCCGCGAAGACATGCGGCGACTTCTCCATGCCACCGACGGCAAGGTGTTCACGCTAACCACGATGCCACTGCTTGTCGAGCACACCCGCATCCGCGAATACAAGGTGCGATAGGGGACGATGATTGTCGGCAATGACATCTTCTCTTCTTCTCCGAGCGACAGCTCATATCGCCGCCGAGGTAGAAAAGTCGATTTCTACTCGGCCAGTGATTTGTGCGCCGTCCGGTTCTGCCGACCGGGATGCATGGCCACCGGCGTTGCAACGCGAGCACCCTGGCCGCGCTGCGGCGCGGTTCGAGCCGTGATTTAATCCGGCCGCAATATCAGCGGCGAGGCCGTTCGGCCAGTCCGATCATCCGGGAGAAAAGCATGCACAGAATTTTGTTCGCCTCGCTGTTGGCGGGAGTGTCGGTATCGGTGTTCGCCGGTGAATTCGGCGACGAGTGCGCGTTCGCACTGTCGATGGGCAAGCACGTAAAAACCGATTGCTCGATCAGCGAAGTGAGCGGTGGCAAGACGCTCTGCTTCAGCAGCGCCGCCGCAAAGGCGACCTTCGACAAGTATCCGGAGATGTCGCTGAAGCAGGCCACGCGCTTCTACGAGAAAGAGAAGACGAAGTAACCCGGTCCGGATCGGCGCGGTGACGGCGCGCCGCCGCGGCGGCGGGATACCGGTCAGCCGACCAAGATCACATGCACCCTGAACGGGCCGTGGGCGCCGATCTGCAGCAGCCCCTCGATGTCGGCCGTGCGTGAAGGCCCGGATACGAAGTTGACCGCACGCGGCAGATCGCCGATTTCGTCGCGGGTTTGCTGCCATGCCTCTTCCATCGCCCGCACGATGCGGCCGATGGGCACCACCGCGATGTGGGTCTCGGGCAACAGGCTGGTGGCAGCGGGCGTTCGGGCGCCCGACAGGAACATGAGCGTTCCGGTCTCGGCGACACCGAGGTGCACCCCGGTGATGCCGACCAGGTCGGGTCCGGCCGCCGGGCGCGCCTCGACCACGACACCGGTGGCGCTCCAGTCGAGTTGCGCGATCTCGGGCCACACGACCGCGCGCTTGCCGAGGTTCGCGTCGTCGAAATAGCGTTCGACGGCCGCGGGCACATCGCCAACGGCTGCGACGCGATCGACGGTGCTCGACATGCGCACGCATTGTTCGATGAAGCGCGGCACCGTTTCCCAGGGCATCGCCGGGCGCACGCCGATCGGGTGCTTCGCGATCCGCTCGTCGACCGCGGCTCGCTCGGCGGCGGTGACCGTCGGACCGGCACCACGCGCGGCGCGGATGCGACCGAGGATGTTGTCGCGCGCACTCATCGCCCGGCCTTTCGGGCCGCGTAAAGTTCGCGGAAGGTCTTGCCGCTCGGCGCCGGGAAATCGCGTTCCTCGGTCCAGCCGTTGCCCGGCAGTTTGTGGATGAGACCGCTCGATCCGCCGGCCATGCGTCCGACCCGGGCAGCGATCTTCGCGGCCAGTCCATACAGGCCCGGACGGGCCGCGAACCAGGCCCACATTCGCAATCCGAAGCGCTCCTGCCATGGTCGCAAACCACGATCCACCTGCTTCTCGCGCAGCTTGCGCATCAGGTCGGGCAGCGGAATCTTGACCGGGCACACCACGCCGCATTGGTTGCAAAGCGTGGCGGCGTGGGGCAGATCGATGGCGTTTTCGAGGCCGATGTAGTTCGGCGTCAGCACCGAGCCGATGGGGCCGGGGTAGACCCAGCCATAGGCGTGGCCACCGATGTTCTGGTAGACCGGGCAGTGGTTCATGCACGCGCCGCAACGGATGCAACGCAACGCTTCCTGCATGTCGGTGCCGAGCAGCTTGCTGCGGCCGGCATCGACGATGATCACATGCATCTCGTCGGGGCCGTCGGTGTCGCCGGCGCGCTTCGGTCCGGTCAGGATCGTGACGTAGTTGCTGATCGACTGGCCGGTGGCGGAGCGGGTGAGCACCCGCAGCACCGACGAGACGTCCTCCAGGGTCGGTACGACCTTCTCGATGCCGGTGATGGCCACATGCACGCGCGGCATGGTAGTGGTGAGCCGCCCGTTGCCCTCGTTAGTGACCAGGTATACCGAGCCGGTCTCGGCGATCAGGAAGTTGCCGCCGCTGATGCCCATGTCGCCGCTCAGGAAGTGCTCGCGCAGGAACTTGCGCGCCTCCATGGTGAGCACCGCCGGGTCGTTGTTGCGCGGGGTCTTGTGATGCTCCGCGAACAGATCGGCGACGTCGTCGCGGTTGAGGTGGATGGCGGGCGCGATGATGTGCGACGGCGTCTCGCCCCTGAGCTGGATGATGTATTCGCCCAGGTCGGTCTCGACCACCTTGAGGCCGTTGGCCTCGAGCGCGGCGTTGAGATGGCTTTCCTCGCTCACCATCGACTTCGACTTGATGACCTTGCGCACCGATGCTTTGGCGGCGATCTCGAGCACGATGCGGTTGATGTCGGCGTGGGTCTCGGCCCAGTGCACGTGGGTGCCGCGGCGACGGGCCTCGGTCTCGAAACGCTCGAGCCAGACGTCCAGGTCGGCGAGCGCACGGTCGCGAATGCCGGCGGCGTCGGTGCGGATGTCCTCGAGGTTGTCGAGTTCGACCATGGCGCGGGCGCGGGCCCCGGCGAGGTTGAAATTCTTCATCGCGCGCTGCACCTTCACATCGTGCAGCTTGATGTGCGCACGCTGCTTGAAGGTGCTGCCGGCGGCTGTGGCGCTCTGCCCCGTGGATTCGGTGAGGTTCTGCATGCGGATCAGGTTCCTTCGGTGCCGGCCAGCACTTCGGCCACGTGCAGCACCCGGGTGGTGGTGTCGCCGCGACGGCGCAACCGCCCTTCGATGTTGAGCATGCAGCCGAGATCGCCGAGCACCACCGCGTTGGCGCCGGTGGCGGCGATGTCGTCGCACTTGCGGTCGGCGATGCGGGCCGAGATCTCGCCGTACTTCACCGAGAACATGCCACCGAAGCCGCAGCAGTATTCGGGCGTGGTCATCTCGCGCAACTCGAGGCCCGGTACCTGGGCGAGCAATGCGCGGGGTTGCGTCTTGACGCCCATCTCGCGCAGGCCGGAACAGCAATCGTGATAGGTGACCGCGCCTTCCAGCCGACCCGGAACCGACGTGAGGCCGGCGACATTGACCAGGAAATCGGTGAGTTCGCGGGTGCTGGCGATCAGCTTCTCGGCCTGCGCAAGCTCCACAGGAAAATCGGCGAGCAACTCGGCGAAATGCGCGCGGATCATGCCGGCGCACGACCCCGAGGGCGCCACCACATGTTCGAAGCCGGCGAATTCGCGCACGACCTTGAGTGCCAGTTCCTGCGCGGCCTTGCGATCACCGGAATTGTAGGCCGGCTGTCCGCAACAGGTCTGGGTGGCGGGCACCACCACTTCGCAGCCGGCCGCTTCGAGCAGGCGGATGGCCGCGAAGCCGATGCCAGGGCGCATCAGATCGACCAGGCAGGTGACAAACAGGCCGACGCGCAAGGGGGGACGAGACATGGACATGGAGAGCAAAAAGTTGATCCGCTGCGCCCGGGGGGTCGGGACCGCCGTGGCAGGCAATAGCACTAGCGGGCGCTACTGCGAACGACTTTTTAGAGTATCACAACGCCCGCCCGGCCCGCCGCCGGCACCCTGCGGCCAGCCAGCCTCGGAAAGATCGGGTGGGCTGCTAGAATCGGCCGCGTCTCTTCGCATCGGCTCCCGTTCCGCCCCCTCCGCTCCGTGTCCCAGGCCAACGGCAAGACCACGATCCAGGTGATCGAACGCATGATGGGCCTGCTCGACGCGCTCGCGGCGAGCCCCGAACCGATCAATCTCAAGCGCCTCGCCGCAGACACCGGCCTGCACCCGTCCACCGCGCATCGCATCCTGGGCATGATGGTGGAACACCGCCTCGCCGACCGCATCGAACCGGGCACCTATCGGCTGGGCATCCGGCTGCTCGAGTTGGGTCACATCGTCAAGACGCGCATCGACCTCAGGGTGGAAGCCTTGCCGTGGATGCAGGTATTGCACGAGGAACTGCACGAGACCGTCAACCTGTCGGTGCGGCAGGGCGATGAAATGGTCTATGTGGAGCGCATGGTGTCGGACCGGCAGACCATGCGCGTCGCCCACCTGATCGGCGCCCGCGCGCCGCTGCACGTGACCGCGGTGGGCAAGCTGTTCCTGCTGGAAGACGGGCCGGAACCCTGCAAGGGATACGCCCTGCGCACCCGCCTCGAAGGCCTGGCCCGCAACACCATCCGTGACCTGGGTTCGCTGTCGAAGGAGCTGGAGAAGGTGCGCAAGGCCGGCTATGCGTTCGACCACGAAGAAGCGGAGAACGGCATCTCGTGCGTTGGTGCCGGCATTCGCGACGACGAGGGGCGGCTGGTGGCGGGGTTGTCGGTGTCGGCGCCGTCGAACCGGCTCGACAAGACCTGGGGCCAGCGGGTGAGACTCATGGCCGACAACATCTCGCGCGCCATCGGCTGGGGCGGCGCGGGCGCGCCACTGTAGGCGGGCGACCGGATCAGGTCCGGAGCGGAGGGGCAGCATCCGCAGGATCGCCCGAGGCATGCTGCGCCCCCTCGAGGGGAAAGGCGAAGGGCACATCGGCAACGAAGGGGCGGCGCCCACAGGGTCCCTCGAGGACGCCGCGCCCCCTCGAGGGGGAAGGCGAAGCGCAGCGCAGCCTGGGGGTGGACGTCTATAGCGCCGACAGCGTCTTGGGGCGGGCGCCGGAAAGGGCTTTGGCGTCAGCCCGCCGCACTTCGCCCTCGATCCAGTGCTTGATGCGGTTGGCGTCGGCGATGCGCGCGACCTTGCCCCACGAGTCGAGCAGCACGATGATCACCGGCTTGGTGGCAATGCGTGCCTGCATGACCAGGCAACGCCCGGCTTCGGAGATGTAGCCCGTCTTCGACAGGCCGATGTCCCAGTCGCTGCTGCGTACCAGGCGATTCGAGTTGTTGAACGCCACCAGACGCGGTCGGATCCGGCCTTCGACTTCGACCATGTGCGATTCGGAGGTGGTGAAGGCGCGGATCAGGTCATGCGTGTAGCCGGCCTGGACCAGTTTCACGAGATCTTGCGCGGTGGATACGTTGAGCGGGTTCAGGCCGGTGGAATCGACGAAGTGGGTGTCGCGCATGCCGAGATCGCGAGCCTTGCGATTCATCGCCTCGACAAACGCGCCGATACCGCCCGGATAGTGCCGGCCGAGCGTGGACGCGGCGCGGTTTTCGGAGGCCATCAGGGCCAGCTTCAGCATTTCGCCTCGGGTGAGCACGGTGCCGACACTGAGGCGCGAGTGGGTGCCCTTGACGAAATCGAGATCGTCGTTGCTCACAGCGAGCGGCTCGTCGAGCGGGAGCTGCGCATCGAGAACGACGACCGCCGTCATCAGCTTGGTGATCGAGGCGATCGGGGTGACCGCGCCGGTGTTCTTGCCGTAGAGGGCGGTGCCTTCCTGCTGGTCGACCACGATGACCGAACTCGATTCGAGACGAGGCGGGCCGCCATTGGTGCCGCGCTGCCCTGCCGCAAAAGCGGGAGCCGCGCAGAGCGCAACCGTCAACAACGCAATCGGAAGCCTGCTTTTCATGGTGTCCTTGTTCGGGCGGAGCTGCGATGAGGCCGATTATCGGTACCTGCGCAGGCGCTGACCATCGAAACAGCGAGACGATCGGTACCCAATTCATGAGGCTAACGGCACTTTTCGGCTCACCTTGAGTAGCCGAAACATAGCAACAATCAGAGCCTGACGCCAGCAAACGCAGGTGCGGGGGGAACCGGTACGGCGGACCTTGCCGGCGCACTGCAACCATCAAGCCTTTTCAGGCCATTTGTTTGGGGTCAGGCCTCAACTCACCGGCTGCCCCGACGCCCGATCGGCGGTCACACACGGGAACAGCAGCGGCAGCAGCAGCAGGGTGAACAAGGTGGCCGACACGATACCGCCAACGATCACCACCGCGAACGGGCGCTGGGTCTCGGAGCCGATGCCGTGCGACAGCGCGGCGGGCAACAAGCCGAGCCCGGCCATCAACGCCGTCATCACGATCGGGCGCAGACGCTCGACCGCGCCTTCGAGTACGGCGTCGTCCACGCTCGCGCCGTTGCGGATCGATTCCATGAAGCGCTCGACCATGATCACGCCGTTCTGCACCGAGATGCCGGCCACGGCGATGAAGCCCACCGCCGCCGAGATCGACAGGTGCAGGCCGGCGAACGCGAGGCCGGCGATGCCGCCGATGAGCGTGAACGGAATCATGCCCAGCACCAGCAGCGCCTTGCCCATCGACTTGAACGCCCAGAACAGCAGCACGAAGATCATCAGCAGCGACAACGGGATGATTACCTTGAGGCGCTCGATGGCGCGCTGCTGGTTCTCGAACTGCCCCCCCCAGGTCATGGTGTAGCCGGGCGGCAGGTGCACCTGCTCGGCAACCCTGCTCTGCGCTTCGGCGACGAAACTGCCCTGGTCGCGGCCGAGCAGGTTGGCCTTGACCGACACGTTGCGTCCGCCCGCCTCGCGCGAGATGCGCGCGGCGCCCTGGCGCACCTCGATGCGCGCGACCTCGCCCAGAGGAATGGTGGCGCTGCCGCCGGGCAACGTGATCGGCAACTCGGCGACATCGTCGGCGGCTTGGCGGAACGGCGCGTCGAAGCGCAGCGTCACGTCGAAGTTGCGACCCGGTTCATAGAACGTGCTCACCGCCGTGCCCGACATGGCGGTCTGCACGGTCGTGTTGATATCGGCGACGTTGAGGCCATAGCGCGCGATACGCTCACGGTCGAGCACGACGTCGAGTTCGGTCTGTCCGCCGACCTTGATCGCCGCGACGTCGGTACTGCCGCGAATTCCCGAGAGAATGGTCGCCACCTGCTCGCCCTTGTCTTCGAGGATGTCGAGATCGGCGCCGAAGATCTTGACCGCGATCTCGCCCTTGACGCCCGACAGCGCCTCCTCGACGTTGTCTTCGATCACCTGCGAGAAGTTGGTCGGCACGCCCGGCATCGCGCGGATGCGCCGCCCCATGTCGGCGATCAGGGCCTCCTTGTCGGGAAATCGCCAGACGTCCTTCGGGTTCAGGTCGGCCATGATCTCGATGTTGTTCGATCCCTTGGGATCGGTGCCGTCATCCGGGCGACCGACCTGGCCGATCACGTTGTGCACCTCGGGATAGCTGCGCAGGATGGTGCGGATGTTGCGCTCGACCTCCTTGCTCTTGTCGATAGCGGTGGACGGCGGCAACGTGACGGTGAGCCAGATGTTGCCTTCGTTCAGCTTGGGCAGGAACTCGCTGCCGAGCCGCGTTGCCGCGGCGCCGGTGAGCACCAGCGCGAGCAGCGACAGTCCGGTGATGGCCCAGCGGCGTCCGCGCGCCCACAGCAGTGAACGCCGGTAACCGTTGCGCAAAGCCTCCATCCAGTTGCTGTGGCGCTCCGACAGGTCGGCCGCACGTACCGCAAATGACAGCAGCGACGGCACCAGCGTGAGCGTGAGCAGGATCGCGCCGCCGAGTGCGAACGACAGGGTCCACGCCATGGGCGAGAAGATCTTTCCCTCGACGCGCTCGAAAGTGAAGATCGGCAGGAAGGCGAGAATGATGATGGCCTTCGAGAACAGGATCGGTGGGCCCATGCTGAGCGCCGTTTCGCGCAGCGCCCGGATGCGCCAGCCAACGGCCGTGAACTGCACCGACGGGTCTTCCTTGGCCAGCGCCAGCTTGACCATCAGCGCCTCCACCATCACCACCGCGCTGTCGATGATGATGCCGAAGTCGACCGAACCGAGCGAGATGAGGTTGGCCGAGATGCCGCGCAAGTCCATCATCAGGAAGGCGAAGAACAGCGCGAGCGGGATGATCGACGCCACGATGACGGTGGCGCGCCAGTCACGCAGGAAGATGAGCAGGATGCTCACCACCAGCACCGCGCCGACCGCGAGATTCTCGGTCACGGTGTGAACCGTGTGCTTCACCAGTTCGGTGCGGTCGTAGTAGGGCACCAGTTTCACGCCCGGTGGCAGCTTGACGGCCAGCACGGCCAGCTCGCGCTTGAGCGCCTCGACCGCCTTGGTCGCGTTGTACCCCTTGGTCATCTGGACGATGCCCTGCACCACCGAGTCCTGGTCGTTGAAGCCGACGATACCCGAGCGGTTGCGGGCGCCGATGGCCACGGTGGCGACATCGGACACGAAGATCGGGCTGCCGTTGCGGGCCGCGACCACGACCCGGCCGATATCGCCGACGCTCCGGAACAGGCCGAGCGTGCGCACCACCAGCCCTTCGTCGCCGCGCCGGATCACGCCGCCGCCGGCGTTGCCGTTGCCCGCGCCGAGCGCCGCGGACACCTGGTCGAGGGTCACGTCGAACTTGCGCAGCAGCTGTGGATTGGCGCGGACCTGATACTCCTTGACCACACCCCCGAAACTCACCACGTCGACCACGCCGACCACGCGCCGCAACGCCGGCCGAATCACGAAGTCCTGCAACGCCCGCACCTCGGTGATCGGCATGTCGGGCGGCGCCTGAACAACATAGCGGTAGATCTCGCCCACGGAATTGGTGAGCGGGGCGATGGTCGGCGTCACGCCCGCGGGCAGCGTCACGCTCTGCAGCTTCTCCAGCACCTGCTGACGAGCGAAGTAGTCGTCGGTCTTGTCGGCGAAGGTGATGGTGACGATGGACAGACCGAAGATCGACACCGAGCGGATTGCGGTGAGCCGCGCGACCCCATTCATCTCGCGCTCGATCGGCAGCGATATCGCCCGCTCGACCTCCTCGGGGGCCTGGCCCACATACTGGGTCACGACCAGCACCTGCACGTCCTGCACGTCGGGAAAAGCCTCGATCGGCAGATTGGTCCAGGCGAACCACCCCGAGATGGCGAGGATCACGGCGGCCGCAACCACGAACACGCGCTGTTGCAGCGCGAAGGTGACCAGCTTCTCGATCATCGCAGCCGACGGCGGCCGAGACAGGCGAAGCGCAGCGCAGCCTGGGGGTGCAGAAAGGAGGGCCCACCAGCGAAGAGGCCCCGTCCGCAGGGTCCCCCGAGGAACGGGGCGCCCCCTCGAGGGGGAAGGCGTAGCGCAGCGCAGCCTGGGGGTGGGCGTCCATCTCCGCAGGGTCCCCCGAGGAACGGGGCGCCCCCTCGAGGGGGAAGGCGTAGCGCAGCGCAGCCTGGGGGTGGGCGTCCATCTCCGCAGGGTCCCCCGAGGAACGGGGCGCCCCCTTGAGGGGGAAGGCGCAGAGCAGCGCAGCCTGGGGGTGGGTGTTTCATCCTAGTTGCCCTGCAGCTCGGCGTTCAGGAGCAGCGCGCCGCTGACGACCACCCGATCGCCCGGCGCGATGCCGTCGCGGACCCAGGACTGATCGCGCCCCTGCACCGATAGCACCACCTTGCGCCGTTCGAGCACGCCCGGTTCGCGTTCCACGAACACATAGTTGCTGATCCCGACCGAAACCAGCGCGGTATTGGGGATGCGGGCCCTGGGCACGCTCTTGGAGGCGAGCGGCGTCACCCGCGCATACATCTCGGGCTTGAGCAGGCGCTCGCTGTTATCGACGGCGCAGCGCACCTGCACCCGGCGCGTGGCCGGATCGAGCACGTCACCGACATTCACCACCGTGGCGCGAAACGACTTGCCCGGATAGGCATCGACCTCGACCGTGGCAACCTGTCCGGCCTCGAGCACACCCAGATGCTGTTCCGGCAGGTCGACGACGATCCAGAGCTTTTCCGGATCGGAGATCACGAAGAGCGGCTTGGTCGCATCGGGGCCCACCTGTGTGCCTGGGTTGATATTGCGTTCGGTGATCACGCCGGCAACCGACGCGCGCAGCACCAGATCGCCGGTCGGGGTCGCGCCGCCACTCTGGCCAAGGGCCTCCAGGCGCCGCTTGGCGCGCCCGAGTTCGACCTCGGATTCGCGCAGACCGGTCTCGGCCACCTCGAACTCCTTGCGCGACATCACCTCGCCCTCGAACAACAGCTTCGCGCGCTCGTAGACCGCACGCTGCTGCTTGACGTCGATCTCGTCGCGCTTGAGGTCGGCGGTTGCCTGCGCATAATCGGGCGCATCGACAAAGGCCAGTGGCGCCCCGCTGGCGACCCGCTCGCCCAGTTGCGCCACGATGCGGGTGACACGCCCGGCGATCGGCGCGCTCACGCGCGAGGTGCGATTCTCGTCGTAGGCCACGCGGCCGGACAGGGCTTCGATCAGCGGCTCGGGCGATGCTTCGGCCGGCAGGACCTTGAGATAGGCGAGTTGCGGCGCACTGCTCTCGAAGCGCAGCACGCTGCCGCCCATGGCGGCCGGTGCCGACGGCGCGGGCCGCGGCTGCTGCCGGCTCTTGCCGAGGTCCAGACGGGGATAGAACCAGCCCGCAGCCGCGATCAGGACAATGGCGACAACGGCAAGGACGACAAGACTGCGACGCTTCATGGCGGAGAGGCCGGGGTGTAGGCGCTGTTGGCGCCGCGCCACGCCACCAGAGCGCGCGCGAGATCCGACCGGGCACTCGCAGCATCGTTGCGAGTGGCTGTGAAGACCCGGCGTGCATCGAGCAGATCGATCACGCCGAGCGCGCCGTTGCGATAGGCGAACTCCGCCGCCTCCGCGGCCCGCTGCGCCTCTCCAAGCAGGCCGCTGTCGTAGCGCTGCACCCGCTCGCTCGCCGAGGCAAGATCACTCCAGGCACGGTTGATTTCGGCCAGCGCCAACGCTCTCGTGCGTCCCAGCGCTTCGGTCGCGGCCTGCAATCCGACCTCGGTGCGCCGGATCTCGCCCTCGAAGTTGTAACCGAGAAACAGCGGCACGCTGATGCCGATACCGACGGTGTTGTTCTGCACCTGCGAGGGAAAGTGCTCGTATTGCACCGAGAGTGTCACGTCGCGCGAGCGCAGTGCGCGGGCGAGATCGCGCGCCTTTGCAGCGACCTGAACGCGCAGCGCCGCGGCGCGCACGTCGGCCCGCGCTTCGATCACGGCGGCAGCCGCGCCCCGATCGGGCGCCTCCGCCGCCGGCCAGGGATCGGTCGCGCTCAGCCCCGCGGCCTCGGCATCGAGACCCACCAGGTAGGCCAGCGCCACGCGCGCCCGCTCGCGATCGGCCATCGTCTGGCGACGATCGTTGTCGGCGCGCAGCTGGTCGACCTTGATGCGCGAGAGGTCGGAAGGTGCGATGTCGCCCGCCTTGAGCCGCAATTCAGCCGCGGCAACGGTGCGCCTGAACAGCGCACTGGTTTCGTCGGCGATGCGCACCCGGTCTTGGGTCAGCAGGAGATCGTAGTACGACGCCGCGAGCGCGATCGTGAGCTGGCGCAAGGCATCGGCGTAGTCGCCGCGTGAAGCATCGATCGCCAGGCGGGTGGCTTCGATGCGCAGTTCGCGCTTGTCGCCGCGTTCGATCAGTTGGGACAGCTGGGCGATCGCGTCGATCTTGCGATATTGCGGATCGGCATTGGTGACAACGCGCGGATTGATCGCAGCCGTGGTCACCGTGAGGTTCGGATTGGGTCGCGCCCGGGCCGACAGGTTGTCGGCCTGGGCGAAGTCGATCGACCGCTGTGCCTGGAGCAGATCACGATTACGCGCCCGCAGCAGCCCGAGCGCCTCGGTAAAGCCCAGGGCGCGCTCTCCCGGCGCCGTTTCCGCGGCCGAGGCGAGCGCGGCAAACAACCACAGACCCGCAGTGGCGAGCGCGAACAGCCTTGCCTGGATCATTGCCTTTCGGGTCTCCCGGTTCAACGTGATGTTGTTGTTCGTCGCATCCGATACCGTGCGATGCTCGACGCGATGCAGATTGCCTTGCTAGTCTTACTGAGACCTTACGCGCCACGCTGACTGGGGAAACCGGACCATGCGCCTGTTGCTGGTGGAAGACGACCCCGTGATCGCCGACGGGCTGATCCGCTCGCTGCGCGCTGCGGGCCACGCGGTGGACCACGCGACCGATGGCGGCGCCGCCGACGAAGCCCTGACGCAGTACCCCTACGATCTGGTGGTGCTCGATCTTGGCCTGCCACGCCTCGACGGCATGGACGTGTTGCGCCGCGCCCGGGCCCGTGGCAGCAACGCGCCGATGCTCATCCTGACTGCACGCGACTCGCTGTCGGATCGGGTGGTCGGCCTGGATGCCGGCGCCGACGATTACCTCGCCAAGCCCTTCGACCTGCCCGAGTTCGAGGCGCGCGTGCGCGCGCTGTTGCGGCGGCGCGAAACCAGCGTGTCGGGGCGCATCGAGATCGGCCCGCTGATGGTCGACATCACCGGCCGCAGCGCGTGGCACGCCGGACAGCGGCTCGATCTGTCGGCCCGTGAGTTCGGCGTGCTCGAACTGCTGGCCAGGCGTGCGGGTCGCGTCGTCAGCAAGGAGCAGTTGCTCGAATCGATGACCAGTTGGGAGGACGAGGTCGGCATCAATGCGATCGAAGTCTATGTGCATCGCCTGCGCCGCAAGCTCGAGCCCGCCGGGGTCGGCATTCGCACCGTGCGCGGCCTCGGCTACCTGCTGGAGAAGAACCCCGGTGCCTGAAGCCGGGTCGCTCCGACGACGCCTGTTCGCGTGGCTCATCGGGCCGATGATCGCGCTGGCGGTGATCAGCACGCTCGCCGCCTACGGCACGGCGTTCCGCTTCGCCAACCAGGTGTACGACCGCTGGATCTCCGACACCGCCATGGCGCTGTCGCGCCTGGTGCGAAGCGATGGCGAGCAATATCGCATGGATCTGCCGCCGGCGGCGCTCACCATGCTCGCAGCCGACCAGCGCGATCGCCTCTACTACAAGGTCAGCACCAACAGCGGCGCGTTCATCGCCGGTCACCGCGGCCTGCCATCGCCGCCCAGCAAGCTGGCGAAAGACGCCGAACCGTTCTGCTACGACGGCGTCTTCAACAGCGAACCCGTGCGCGTCGCAAGTTACCGGACGGCATCCGGGACCCAGGTCCAGGTTGCGGAAACCACCCGCAAGCGCGACACGCTGGCGCTGGAGATCGTTGCCGGCATGCTGGCGCCGCTCGCGGCCGCGATCGTGCTCGCCGCCTGGGGCCTGTGGGTCGGCGTGACCCGCGGATTGCGACCTCTCACCGAGGTCGCCGCCGAAATCCGCAACCGGTCGGCCGCCGACATGCGTCCGATCGACGAGGCCGCGTCGCCGCTCGAAATGCGCCCGATCGCGCATGCGCTCAACGGATTGCTGGCACGACTCGACCACGTCTTGGCGGCGCAACGGCGGTTCGTCGCCGACGCCGCGCATCAGTTGCGCACACCGGTAACCGGCCTGAAGACGCAGGCCGAGCTGGCATTGCGCGCCACCGATCCGCAGGCCGCGAGGGCGTCGCTGGTGCACATCGTCGAGGCGACCGATCGCGCCGCCCATCTGGTGAATCAATTGTTGTCGCTGGCGCGGGCCGAACCCGAGACCGGCGGCCGGCTCGATCTGGTTCCGCTCGACCTCGAACACCTGCTGCGCGAGGTCACGGCCGACTGGATTCCCCGCGCGCTGGAGAAAGGCATCGACCTCGGCTTCGCGTCGATCGCGACACCGGCGCCAATCAACGGCGAACCCACGCTGTTGCGCGAGCTGACCAGCAACCTGATCGACAACGCCCTGACGTATTGCCCACGCGGGTCCGAGGTGACCGTGTCGGTCCTGGCGCACGGGAACGACGTCGACCTCGTGGTCGAGGACAACGGACCCGGCGTTCCCGAAGCCGATCGGGCGCGGGTATTCGAGCGTTTTCATCGCGTGCTCGGGAGCGGACAACCGGGCAGCGGTCTCGGGTTATCCATCGTGCGCGAGATCGCGCGTGCGCATGGCGGTGAGGCGAGGCTCGACAACGCCGCCGACGCTACCGGCACTCGGGTGCGGGTGACTTTTCCGATCGCCGCGTTGGCGGGGCGAGACTAAAGACCACTAA
>JANXYG010000120.1 GCA_025350245.1 Betaproteobacteria bacterium | reverse complement strand
CTTTGAATCTGGCTGAACGGCGCTCCGATGTATAGGCGCGGCAGATTGTTGACTTGAGTACGGCCATGAAAATCGATAACGATCCTCTGCGATTTCATTTCCTTATTCGCAGTAGTTCGCCGTCTCCCCGCCACCGTTATGAATCTCCAGCACTGGGTAATTTATCTTCCAATACATGTCGGTATTGTTACCCTGACGGTTTGCTAATGTGACTTCCATTGCAAACACACCCACACTACGGGCCTCCCTATACATGAGGTCGGCAACCGCATTTAGTTTACGAGGCTACATCTAGGTTCACTTGCGTTACGGCCTGCATCTTTGTCGTGGCGGAGCCAAATGGGGCGAAGTTCTGCGCCATCTGGGGCCTAACTCCAGAACGGGTCGGGGTTTTGCGCCACTTGACGCCGAACTCCGGAGGGATTGACTGTACATGTGAACAGTTCAAAGAACTCCCCCACGCTCTCGTCGCCGCCGAGCCGGACCCCGTTGCGCCGTACCCGCCCGCCGCGGCGCCTGCTCAACCGGGTGCGCGACAAGCTGCGAATAAAACACTACAGCATCCGCCCCGCTCGGCGCAACAAACGCAGCTTGCGCGCTCGGCGTAGTGGAGGCAGGACCAGCTCGGGCACGGCATCGCGCACGCGCGGCCCGGGTTGTTGGCGCTGTGGAGGGCATGCCGCAGGAGCAGCGCCCGAAGCTGGCGCGGCGACTGTGCCTCGGCAGCGAGGGTGAGATGAGCGCGCTGGAGGCCATCACCAGTCGCCCCAATCTGCTCGAGTGCGGTGGGGCGCATGACCAGGCATGCCGGCCAGCAGAAGACTGACCGCCTTGGCGACGCGGTAACTGAGGAAATCAGGTTCAGTGCTCGCCGAGGTAGGCGGCGCGGATCCTGGGGTCCCGGCGCAGCTCTCTGGCGCCGCCCTGCATGATGATGTTGCCGGTTTCGAGCACATAGCCGCGGTCGGCCACGGCCAGTGCCTGGTTGGCCATCTGCTCCACGAGCAGGAGCGTGATGCCGCGCTGCTTCAGTTGGCGGATCACGCCGAAAATATCCTTGACCATCAGCGGCGCCAGTCCGAGCGAGGGTTCGTCGAGCAGCAGCAGCTTCGGACGCGACATCAGCGCGCGGGCGATCGCCAGCATCTGCTGCTCCCCACCCGACATCGTGCCGGCGCTCTGGTGCAGGCGCTCCCGCAGGAGGGGAAACACCGCAAACTGCGCTTCGAGGTCGGCGGCAATCTGCGCGGCGGACGCGGCGCGGTGATAGGCCCCCAGCATCAGGTTGTCGCGTACCGTCTGATCGGGAAATATCTGTCGCCCCTCGGGACACTGGGCGATGCCGAGCGCCACGCGCTGGTGGCCGGGCATGCGGGTGATGTCCCGCCCCTCGAACATCACGCGCCCGGCAGCGGCGCCTTCGAGACCGGAGATCGCCTTCATCAGGGTGCTCTTGCCGGCACCGTTGCCGCCGATCATCGTGACCACCTCGCCGGCATGCACTTCGATCGATACGCCCTTCAGCGCCTCCACCGCACCGTAGCGCACCTGCAGGGCCTCGATCCGCAGGGTCGGGATGTCAGCCATGGGTGGTTGCGGAGGCAATGTGCGCATCGGGTGCACGGGTGTCCCCGGCGTCTGGGTCAGGGTCGTCGGCGCCGAGGTAGGCGGCGATGACGCGCGGATCACGTTGAATCTCCGCGGGCCGCCCTTCGGCGATCTTTTCGCCGTAGTCGAGCACGATGACGTGGTCGGAGATCGCCATCACCAGGTCCATGTGGTGCTCGATCAGGAGGACGGTGATGCCGAGATCGCGGATCTTCGCGATCACGTCGACCAGCTCGCGCGTCTCCTGCGGGTTCAGGCCGGCCGCCGGTTCGTCGAGCAGCAGCAGGCGCGGGTGCGTCGCCAGCGCGCGCGCCAGTTCGACCCGGCGCTGCAGACCGTAGGGAAGACTGCCGGCGCGCTCATGGGCTTTGTCACCCAGCCCGAGAAAATCGAGGATCTGCGCCGCCTCGGCGGCGGCATGCCGCTCGGCGCGCGCCGCCGCCGGCAGGCCCAGCAGGGCGCTGAGGAATCCTGTCGCCATTTGCCGATGCAGGCCGACCTGAACGTTGTCGAGCACCGTCATGTCGGCGAACAGCTTCAGGTTCTGGAAGGTGCGCCCGAGGCCCAGTCGCGCAATCCGATTCGGCGCCAGGCCGACGATGTCGGTGCCGTTGAACTCGATGCTGCCGCGATCGGGCGGCACGATGCCCGACAGGATGTTCAGCAGCGTCGTCTTGCCGGCGCCATTGGGGCCGATCAGCGAGTGGATGTGGCCGGTCTTCAATTCCATGTCGACGTTGTTGGTCGGCACCACACCACCGTAGGCCTTGAACAGGCCACGGGCCGCCAGCAGCGGCCGCTCGGCTGCGAGGATTTCGGCGCCGCGCAGCCGCCATGCCCCATCGGGCGGAGGTACCGCGGCGGGCTTGGCCAGTGCCGGGAAGAGTCGCCGGGACAGGCCCGCGATCCAGCCGGCCAGTCCGTTCGGCATGGCGTAGAGAGCGAACAGCAGCAACGCACCGTAAGTGAAGTGCTGCACGTGCGGCCAGCGCGCGAGGAAGGCATCGAGCAGGGTCAGGACGATGGCGCCGAGCAAGGGCCCGTACACCGAGCTGCCGCCGAACAGCACGATCAGCAGGAAGAAGATCGACAGGTTGAAGGTGATGAAGTCGGAACTGATGTACTGGTTCTGCTGGGCGATCAGCGCGCCCGCCAACCCGCAGGTCACGGCACTGATGACGAAGGCCAGCACCTTCGACCGGTAGACGCCGATGCCGACACTTTCGGCCGCCACCTCGGCCGTGTTGACCGCCATGAAGGCGCGCCCGTACTTGCCCCTGAGCAGTGAACGGATCATCAGGTGGGTCGCCAGCCCGAGCACGCCCACGAACCAGACCCATTCCCGATCACCGAAGGCCCTGCCGCCCCACGACGGCGACAGGACGCCGTAGATGCCTTGCTGTCCGGCGAACACGTCCTGCCATTCCGACACCACCTTCTCGACGACGATGCCGAACCCGATCGTCACCATCGCGAGCGCCGGTCCTTTGACGCGCAGGGCCGGCAAAGCGATGAGAACGCCGAAGAGGCCCGCCATGACACCCGCGGCCACGAAGGCCAGCCACGGGTTCCAGCCGAGCCGCGTCGTGAGCAGCGCGGTGGTGTAGGCACCTACCGCGAACAGCCCGGCATGACCCAGCGACTTCTGGCCGGTGTGCCCGACGAGCACGTTGAGTCCGGCGGCGGCCAGGTAGTTGACACCGATCAGGAACAGCACCTTCAGGTAGAAGCCGTTGCCGGTGACGAACGGCGCGGCAGCGATCGCCAGCGCGACCACGGCGACACCGAGAAGGTGTGCGCGCCCCTTCATCACACTTTCTCGGCCACCCGGGTTCCCAGCAGTCCTTCGGGTTTGAGCACCAGCACCAGGATGATCAGCATGAAGATGCTTATCTCGCGCAGTTCTGCGTGCCACAGGCCGACCATCGATTCGACCAGGCCGAGCAGGAAGCCACCCAGCATGCAGCCGCGCGCATTGTTCAAGCCACCGACGATCGCCGCCGAAAAGGCCTTCAACGCGATCGACAGGCCCATGAAGACCGACGCCGTGGTGATCGGCGCGATCAGCAGCCCGGCCAGGCCGGCGAGGCTGGAACTGATGGCGAAGGCCAGCACGACCACGGCCGGAACGTTGATGCCCATCAGCGTCGCGGCGTTCTTGTTGTGGGCCACTGCGCGCACCGCCTTGCCGATTTTGGTCTTGCGCATTACCGTGTCGAGGCAAAGCATCACGACGACGCTGGCCGCGACCACCAGGATTTCCTGCGGCAGCACGCCGGCGCCGCCGATGCGGATGACGTTGTCACCGAGCGGCGACGGGATCACCATCGCCGACGGACCCCAGATCGCCAGCGCCGTGTTCTGGATGATGATGCCGAAACCGAGCGTGCTCATCACCCAGGACAGGCCGCCCAGGCCGATGAAGGGCCGCACCGCGGTGTAGTAGAGCAACACGCCGAGCAACCCGAGGACGACAACGCTGATCAGCAGGCTCACTGCGTAGCGCCACAAGGTCACGTCCTGTGGATCGAGCGTGCCGTGCATGCCCTTGCCGGCCAGCAGCATCACACCGGACACCGCGATGACGGTGCCGGCGGCGAGCAACTCGCCCTGGCCGAAGTTGAGGGTCTTGGTGGTGCTGTGCGTGATGTTGAATCCGAGCGCGACCAGCGCGTAGATTCCACCCAACGCGAGACCGCTGAACACTGCCTGCAGGATGGCGACCATGACGGCTTCTTTCGGATGCGCGGGCGCCAAGCTCCCGCGATGACCAGGCCCCGCGGCAACCGACGGCGGGCGGTGTCGGGCGCGCGACTACCGCTTCAGGTCGGCCGGTGTGATCGACCGGGTGATCGCATCCTGGTAGCGCACGACACTGGAACCCTTCCACCTGGCGAGGTAGAAGTCGGCCACGCCCAGGCCTTCGTGATCGGTCTTCGAAAACGGCTTGTCGTAGGTCTTGATCACGCCTTGCACGCCGCTCACCTGTTCGAGCGCAGCGGCGACCTTCTCGCCATCGGTACTGTTGGCCAGCTTCATCGCCGCGGCGAGCAGCATCACCGAATCGTAGGTCTGCGCCGAGCACGCGAACGTGGTCAGTGTCGGGAAGTTCTTGCGCACCCGCTCGCCGAGCGCCTTGGCCTTGGCGTTGCTGTCCTCGGTGGTGGAGGCGGCAAGGATCAGGTGTTCGGCCAGCTTGCTGCCGGCGATGCGCGGCAGCAGCGAGCTCAGGTTGCCCCAGGTGCCGAGTGTCGTCGGCAGGTAGTCGATCTTCTCCATGCTGCGCAGCACATGGCCGGAACCATCGGCGATGCCGTAGATGATGACCGTGTCGGCGCCGGCCTCACGGATCTTGGTCAACTGCGACGTCATGTCGGTGTCCTTCGGCCCGTATTTTTCGACCAGGACCGGCTTGACGTTGTGCAGCGCCAGCACCTCGGTGGCGTCCCTGGCGCCGCCCTGCCCGTAGCCGGTGGAGTCGGCGAGGATCGCGATCTTCTGGCCCTTGGAGGCCTTCACCGCGTAGGCCACGAGCAGGGCAACCTGTTCGCGGTCGACCATGGACACGCGGAACAGGTAGTTCTGCGGCTCCTTTGCATAACGCCTGGTGATCTCGGTAGCGGTGGCGATCGACACCATCACCGGCACCTTCTTCTGTTGGGGAATGTGCAGCCACGCGAGCGCATTGCCGGAGTTGGCCGACCCGACCACGGCGTCGACCTTCTCGTTGTCGATCAATTCGTTCATGATCTGGATCGACTTCGGCGGCGCGCCGAGATCGTCGCGAATAATGCCGACCACCTTGCGGCCGAGGATACCGCCGGCCTTGTTGAGGTCTTCGATCGCGGCCTCGAAGGCCCAGCGACCCGCGGTACCGAGCTCGGCCGTGCCGCTTGCGGACTGGTCGGCGTTATAGCCGATCTTGATGTCCTGAGCGTGCACAGCAGACACCAACCCGCACAGCGAGACGGCAAGCGCCACAGCCACGGATTTCGGATTCGAGAACGCGGACATTGTGTCTCCTGTGAACATTGGCCAAGCGCAGCGAACCTCGAAAGCGCTACGCCTCGCGAAATCTGGTTTTGGCGGATAGGTGATTGGGCAGCCATGTGAGCGGGTCGAGCCCGGGCGCCTGCCACGGCGAGCCCTGATTCCGACTCTATTCGGGTCGTGGCAATCCGGGAATTGCCGTGTTCGCAGCGGGTCTTCGCGTTTTGCGAATGCTGTACAGTTCGCAGGCGGTGAATGCACCGCTCAGCCGCTCAGGTCGGCGCAGGCGCGCCGACGCGCTGCAAATGCAGCAGGAAGAGTGCGGCCGCCGGTGTCAGCGTCGTCTTAGCCCGGGTTGCGATGAGCAGGCGTCGCTGCGCCCACGGCTCGTCGAGCCGCAAGGCCTTCAGGCGGCGAGCGGCGAGCGCCGATTCGCAGGCGGCTAGCGGCAGCACGCCGATGCCTAGGCCCGCGCTGATCATCTGCGTCATCGCGTCGAAGCTGCGCACCTGTACTCGCAGTCGCAGCGGGCGGTTGCGCTGCTGCGCCTCGCGCGAGATCAGCTCCAGCAGCGAACTGCCGCGGTTCAGGCCGACGAAGTCGTGGTTCAGGCATTCGTCGAAGCTGACGCGACGGCGCCGTGCGAGTTCGTGTTCACGCGAACAGACCACAACCAGCTCGTCCAGCTGGAACGGTTCGACGTTGAGCCCGTGCGCGGGGGTGCCATCGGCGAAAACGCCGATGTCCGCCAGCCCGTCGAACACCGCGCGCACGATGTCGCCACTGAGCTGCTCTTCGACGTCCACGCGGATATCGGGGTGCCCCTCCAGGAAGCTCGCCAGCGCCGCCGGCAGAAACTCGGTCAGCGCCGACATGTTGGCCCACAGCCTTACGTGGCCGCGCGCGCCGCGTGCGTGCTCCTTCAGTTCGCTGCCGAGCTGCTCGAACCCCTGAAACAGGCGTACCGCATGCTGCAGCGCGACGTGGCCGGGGGATGTCAGCACGATGCCCTGCGGCGTGCGATGCAGCAGCGTCGAGCCGGCAGCGGACTCGAACTCGGACAGGCGCCGGCTCGCCGCCGAGAGCGCGAGGCCGCAGACCGCGGCACCCTTGGTGATGCTGCCGGCCTTGGCGACCGCACAGAAAAGCCGCAGCGTCAGGAAATCCACGCGCGCGGGATTGATGGGAGATGAGCGGTCCATCGGCGCATTCTCGCCGATGCTTCGCATTTCGCGAAGCCCGTCCCGCGACATGGCAATTCCGCGGCGGCGGCCGCTTCGCCTAGAGTCCGGTCGTTGCGATTCATGAGGGCAGCCGTGCCATGCAAGCGCTTCAGGGACTGAAGGTCATCGAATTGGGCCAGTTGATCGCCGGCCCGTTCGCCGGCAAGACGCTGGCCGAGTTCGGCGCCGACGTGATCAAGATCGAGCCGCCCGGCGTGGGTGACCCGTTGCGCAAATGGCGCCTGCTGCGCGACGGCACCTCGGTCTGGTGGGAGGTGCAGTCGCGCAACAAGCGCTCGGTGTGTCTGGACCTGCGCACGCCCGAAGGCCAGCAGGCGGTTCGCGAGCTGGCCGCCGAGGCCGACGTGCTGATCGAGAACTTCAAGCCCGGCACGCTCGAAGGCTGGGGGCTCGGGTGGGAGCGATTGCATGCGCTCAATCCGAAGTTGATCATGCTGCGCATCTCGGGCTACGGGCAGACCGGCCCATACCGGGACAAGCCGGGTTTCGGTGTGCTCGGCGAAGCAATGGGCGGGTTGCGCTATCTCACCGGTGAACCGGGCCGCGTGCCGGTGCGCGTCGGCGTGTCGCTCGGCGACTCGCTGGCCGCGCTGCACGGCGTCATCGGCGTGCTGTGCGCGCTGCACCATCGCACCGCGCACGGCGGCGAAGGGCAGTTCATCGACGTGGCACTGTACGAAGCGGTGTTCAACGTGATGGAAAGTCTGCTGCCCGAATACGATGCCTTCGGCGTCGTGCGCGAGCGCGCCGGCAGCGCGCTGCCCGGCATCGCGCCGACCAATGCGTATCTCTGTTCCGATGGCCGCTATGTGCTCATCGCCGGCAACGGCGACAGCATCTTCCGCCGCCTGATGCACGCGATCGGCCGCGACGACCTGGGAAACGACGAAGCGTTGAAGCACAACGACGGCCGGGTGCAGCGCTGCGCCGAAATCGATGCCTCGATCGAGCAATGGACGCGTGAGCACAGCCATGACCAGGTGCTGCGTATGCTCGATGCGGTTGGTGTGCCGGCCGGGCGCATCTATTCGGTGTCCGACATCGTCGGAGACCCGCAGTACCGCGCCCGCGAGATGCTGCTCGCGGCGACGACCGCCGACGGCACCCGCCTCACCGTGCCGGGCATCGTGCCCAAGCTGAGCGCCACCCCGGGACGCATCGTCCAGCCCGCGCCGCGCCTGGGCGAGCACACCGGCGACCTCGGCGACGGCTGGCCCGAACGGCGCTGATCCGCGCCAGGAGACATTCGATGATCGAAGGCAAGGGCATCCGCATCCTGGTCAACGAGGTTGCGACCCGCGACGGTTTTCAGATGGAAGACCATTTCATCCCGACCGACGACAAGGTCGCCCTGGTCGACCGGCTGAGCGCGCTCGGCTACGCGAAGATCGAGGTCACGTCGTTCACGTCACCGAAGGCGATGCCGGCACTTGCCGACGGCGAACAGGTGATGCGGCGCATCGCCCGCCGACCGGCCCTGGTCTACACGGCCCTGGTGCCGAACGTGCGCGGCGCCGAGCGGGCGCTCGACAGTCGCGTCGACGAGTTCAACGTGGTGATGTCGTGCAGCGAATCGCACAACCTCGCGAACCTGCGCATGACGCGCGAGCAGTCGTTCGCGCAGCTGGTGCGGGTGGTCTCGATCGCGCAGGCGGCCAGGGTGCCGGTCAACGTGTCGCTGTCGTGCACATTCGGTTGCCCGATGGAGGGCGAGGTGTCGTTGTCGACGGTGCTCGACTGGGTCGACCGCTTCGCGGCACTGCGGGTGCAGGGCATCACGCTGTGCGACACCACCGGCATGGCCTTTCCGACGCAGGTGCAGCAGGTTTGCGCGGCGGCGCAGGAACGCTGTCCGGAACTCGAATTCACGGCCCACTTCCACAACACCCGCGCGATGGGGCTCGTGAACACCATCGCCGCGATCGACGCAGGCATCCGCCGCCTCGACCTGGCGCTCGGCGGCATCGGCGGCTGTCCGTATGCGCCAGGCGCGACCGGCAACGTCGCCACCGAGGACGTCGTCCACATGCTCAACTGCATGGGCTACGACACCGGCATCGATACCGAGGCGCTGATCGACGTGGCAGCGGTGCTGCAGAAGCTGGTGCAGCACGAACTGCCGGCGCAGGTCTCGCGCGCCGGCACACGGCTGAAGCGGCATGAGCCGCCGGTCGATTTTTCCGACATCGTCGCCCGTGCGCACGCCCGTGGCGTCATTCAGGAAACGTCTTGAGCCGCAGACACTTGTCTGCCCGCATGCGCGGCATGCCACCCCCCCGTGTTTGATCGCTTCCACCGATTCGCGGACGCCGCGATCGACCACCCCGGCCTGCACCCTCACAGAAACTGTCCCCAGCGTGCCCGCGCGACGCCGAGCGCGAACCGGGCGGTACCGTACGCCATCCACGACAGGAGACGCTCGACCAATGGCCGCCGCGCCCAGGCTTCGGGCAACACCGGCGTGGCCCGCTGGCCGATGGCTTGTTCGAGGCTGCGATGGAGCCGGGCGGCAAAGCCTTCGTCGACGATGACCACGTTGCCCTCCCGGGCGAGCAACAGGCTGAACGGATCCAGGTTCGACGATCCGACCGTCGCCCAGGTGCGATCGACGACACCCACCTTGGCGTGCAGCCATGCGGCCTGGTAGTCGTGGATCTCGATCCCCGCCCCGACCATGCTTCCATACAGGGCGCGCATGGCATGGTGCATCCAGCGGTGCTCGCTCTTGCCCTGGAGCAGCAACCTCACCCTGACGCCGCGATCAGCGGCATCGCGCAGCGCGCGGCGGAACCGCAGGCCAGGCAGAAAGTAGGCATGGCAAAGGATGATCTCGCTACGCGCGCCGTCGATCGCGGCGAGGTAGGCGTCCTCGATGTTGCGGCGGTATCGCAGATTGTCTCGAACCAGGAAGGCCGCTCGAACCCCATCGGCCATCGGGCGCCGCACCAGGTCCGGGGATGCCGGGTCCGCAGGCAGTCGCCCGGTCGCCCACCCTACCAGTCGCCACAGGCGCCACTGGGCTTTCACCATGTCGGCGACCGCCGGGCCTTCGACCCGCACGGCAAAGTCGAACCGCGGGGCCGCGCCGTCGTCACCATCGCGATCGTCCTGAATATTGATGCCACCGCAGAACCCGACGCAGTCGTCGACCACGCACAGTTTGCGGTGCAGGCGTCGCAGGCGATCCCGGCGCAGCCGGAATCCGGCTCTCTCCGGCCGGAATACGCGCACCTCGACCCCGGCCGATTCGAGCCGTTGGCGCAGTGGCGCGGCCAGATTCGCCGATCCGAATCCGTCCACGAGGAGCCGCACGCGGACCCCGCGCGAAGCGGCCCGAATCAACGCCTCGGCGATACCGATGCCGGCGCGATCGTTCCGGTAGATGTAGGTCTCCAGATGCGCGCTACGGCGCGCGGCGTCGAGCGCCGTAGCGAGTGCCGGAAAGAACTCGTCGCCGGTCTCGAGCAGCTCGACCCGGTTGCCGGGGAGCAGTTCGGTCACTGTCGCGTCAGGATCGCCGACAGGGCCGCGTGGTCGGAGAGCTTCGCGAACAAGCGGCCCCTGTGCACGTGCGCCAGCTTGACCGTGAAGCCACGCACATAGATGCGATCGAGCTGCAGCACCGGCAGCGACGCCGGGAAGCTGCGGGCTGCGCGCCCGCTGGTGTGTTCGAACACTTCGGTGAAGCCCAGGTCGCGGGAAAGGCGCCACCCGCTGCGCCGGGTCCAGTCGTTGAAGTCGCCCGCCACGATCAGCGGCGCAGCGGCGGGCACCTGAAGCTCGATGCGCGTGCGCAAGCGATCCATCTGCTTGCGTCGCCAGATGGCGAGCAGCCCGAGGTGCACGTCGATGCAGTGCAGCGGCAGCGGCCAGCCGGGCACGTCGATTTCGCAGTGAAGCAGGCCGCGGCGCTCGAACGGCGACATCGACACATCCTCGTTGGTCCAGCGCCGGATCGGATAGCGTGACAGGATGGCGTTGCCGTGGTGGCCATCGTCATACACGGCGTTGCGCCCATAGGCGAAATCGGACCACAACGAATCCGCCAGGAACTCGTACTGCGGCATTGCCGGCCAGTCGGCGTGCTTGACCGCGTGTTGCTCGTGCAGCCCCTGCACTTCCTGGAGCATGACCACGTCGGCGCCGACGGCGCGGAGCTTGTCACGCAGGTCATGCACCGTGAGACGCCTGGCAAACGCGGAGAACCCCTTGTGGATGTTGAAGGTGACCACGTGAAGCGTGTCGGCACTCAAGGCCGGAATTCGAAGTAACGGCTGATGAGATCGGCGTCGTCCATGTGGCGGCGACCGACGAATGCCGTGGGATGGCGACCCCACTGGCGCATCGAGCCGGGTTCGCTCACGCCCATGGGCCACAACACCAGGCGTTCCAGGCGCCGGGTACCGGGAACGATGCCGTCGGCACCGAACAGGCTGTGGCGGCTGCCGTCGCGCTGCAGCAGCGAGCGCAGGCTGTCGTCCGCGCCGAAGGCGTAGACACTGCCATTGACCGGCTCGTCGATGACGCTCACGCGCTGCAGATAGTGGGTGCCGGCGGCGATGCGAAGCACGACCCGGCTTTCGGGTCTGACGTCGGGCAACGACTGCGGCACGAACGCCCATTCGTCGATCGCATTGAGCCGCGGCCTGGCGACCGCCCGCGGCGTCGGAAAGAACTGGTGATAACAGCCGCAGTTGTGAATCGTGTCGAAGACCCAGGGTCGGCCATCCGGACCGAGCGTGACCCGCCACGTGAGACCATCGAGTGCGCCGCCGTAGAGATCGTCCGCGCTGGTCTTCGGGCGTGACGGAAACCAGATGCTGTAGACCAGTTGCGTGAGCGCCCGCCCATCGGCGACGGTGTAGGCGACGCGTACGAACATCATCGGATGGGCAATATCGACCTCGGGGGATCTATCGTCGTCGAATTCAGGGGTCCCGAAACGGTCGTGATCGGTATGGGTGTCGATATCGAGTATCGGCGCATGGCGCGCCACGAGCCGTGCCAGGTCCGGCGCGAGGCCGGTCGCGGCCATGGCCATCTCGCCGGTGGCGGGCACATGCCGCATCAGGCGTCCAAGCACGGGCAGATCGTCGAGCGGTTGCGCGAACGTGCGCGCGGTGTCCTGCTGGTAGTGACGGATGCCGCGGTCCACCGCGATGCGCGAGACCCAGTACAGACCCACGACCCGCTTGAGGGTCGAATACTCGCCGGGAACGACAACTGCGGCCGGTGCACGCTGGTCTCGACGGGCGGCATCCAGCAGTTGGTTGGCGCATACGTCGAGCGTCTCCTCGAGCGGCTTGGCGGCGACGATGCGTTCGGCGCGCGCGTTCAAGGCCGGCCGCGCGGCATCGGGCAGGTTGGCCAGTTCGAAGTGCCGCCCCTCTCGGTCGAGTTCGCGCAGGCGCACGAACCATTCGTCGTCGTGCAGGTACAGCCGGCCGGCCGCCGCGAGACGGTCGGCACGAAGATAGGGATGACCCGGGACCCGCCACGCGGCACCATCCCTGACGCCGGCCTCATCGACAACGTCGTCGACGGCGGCGAGCAGACGTGCGCAAGAACCAATGACCGGATCCGGGTCGAGCAGGTGAGATCGGAATGGCTCCTGCCGATGGGCCGGCAGGCCCGAGCAGGCGCCGAGTGCAAGCGCAAACACCAGGGCCAGGAATGACTTCACCCGGTGGGCCGCCGACCGATCGCTTTTGTCGTGCATGGCGCAATGATGCGGCAGCGGCGCGCAACTGACCATCGGTGCCGGCCTACAGACGGCGGGGAAGAGAACGAATCGCCGCCGCATTGCTCGGCGAGAAGCACTTGTCCGCCGCCTGTTCGAAGGGCAGCCAGCAATGCGAGACGTGCTCCCGGGGGGCCAGGCGCACCACCACTGGCCCGGTCAGCTCGAGCCCGAACACGTGCTCCACGTTGCGCGTGACGCCGGGCGCATAACGCCACAGCCACTGGGGATAGATGTCGTAGGCGTTCTGGCTGCGCCAGTCGGCGAGGCGGTGAGCGCGCGCGTCGATGCCGGTCTCTTCCATCACCTCCCGGCTTGCCGTGTCGGCGAGCGCCTCGTCGGCGTGGTCGAGGCTGCCGGTCACGGATTGCCAGAAACCGGGCTGATCCGCGCGTTCCAGCAGCAGGACGCCGAGGTCATGCGTATGAATCACCACCAGCACCGAACATGGAATCTTGAACACGGGTGGGGGTTGTCATCTCACCTTACTTTGATGTGGAGTTCGCGCAGTTGCTTCTCGTCGACCGGGCTGGGCGCCTTGGTCAGCAGGCACTGTGCGCGTTGCGTCTTGGGGAAGGCGATCACATCGCGGATCGATTCGGCGCCCGCCATCATGGTGACGATGCGGTCGAGGCCGAAGGCGATACCGCCGTGCGGCGGTGCCCCGTACTTCAGCGCATCGAGCAGGAACCCGAACTTGAGACGCGCTTCATCGACACCGATGCCGAGCGCGGTGAATACCTTGGACTGCACTTCCTCGCGATGAATACGCACCGACCCGCCACCGATCTCCCAACCGTTGAGCACCATGTCGTAGGCCTTGGCGATGGCCTTGCCGGGATCGGTGTCGAGGTAGGCCTCGTGACCGTCCTGGGGGCTGGTGAAAGGGTGATGCAGGGCATCCCACCGCTGCTCGTCCTCGTTGTAATCGAACATCGGAAAGTCCATGACCCACAGCGGCTTCCAGCCCTTCTCGGCCAGGCCGCGATCGTGGCCGATCTTCTGGCGCAAGGCGCCGAGCGAGTCGTTGACCACCTTGGCCTTGTCCGCGCCGAAGAAGATCAGGTCGCCATCGCCCGCATCGGTACCGGCCAGGATCGCGGCCAGCGCGGCGTCATCGAGATTCTTGACGATGGGTGACTGCAAGCCCTCGCGTCCGCGCGCTTTTTCGTTGACCTTGATGTAGGCCAATCCTCTGGCGCCGTAGATCGCGACGAACTGGGTGTAGTCGTCGATCTCCTTGCGCGAGAGCTGCCCGCCGGCGGGAATCCGGAGCGCGGCAATGCGGCCGCCGGGCATTGCCGCGACCTCACGGAACACCTTGAACTCGACTTGCCCGAGTACGTCGGTGAGTTCGGTCAGCACCAACGGCACGCGCAGATCGGGCTTGTCGGATCCGTACTTCGACATCGCTTCGGCGTAGCTGATGCGCGGAAACGGATCCTGGAGTTCGATGCCCATGGTCTCGCGGAAGATCGAGCGGATCATGGTCTCCATCAGCCCGGTGATCTCGGCCACGCCGAGGAAGGACGTCTCGATGTCGATCTGGGTGAACTCGGGCTGGCGATCAGCGCGCAGATCCTCGTCGCGGAAGCAGCGCGTGATCTGATAGTAGCGATCGAAGCCCGCCATCATGAGCAACTGCTTGAACAGCTGTGGCGACTGCGGCAGCGCGAAGAACTCGCCCGGATGCACACGCGAGGGAACCAGGTAGTCCCGCGCGCCCTCGGGGGTCGATTTGGTCAGCATCGGGGTCTCGATATCGATGAAACCTTCGGCATCGAGATATCGCCTGACCGCCATGGCGACCCGGTACCGCAGGCGCAGGTTGCGCTGCATGGCGGGCCGTCGCAGGTCGAGAAACCGGTATTCGAGCCGTACCATCTCGGACAGATTGTCGTCGTCGATCTGGAACGGCGGCGTGAGCGAAGGATTGAGAACCTCGATTCGACCGGCCAGCACTTCGATTGCGCCGCTGCGCAGACCGGCATTGGTGGTGCCCGCGGGCCGTTCCCGCACCACGCCTTCGACCTCGATCACGAACTCGTTGCGAACGCTGTCGGCGAGGCTGAAGGTGTCGGGCGTGTCGGGATCGACCACCATCTGGACGATGCCTTCACGATCCCGCAGGTCGATGAAGATCACGCCGCCATGATCGCGGCGCCGATGCACCCAGCCCTGGAGAGTGACGGTTTGGCCGAGATACTGCTGGTCGATGAAGCCGCAATAATTGGTGCGCATGAAAGATGTGGTACCGGATTGAGGAGGTGTCGCCTCGGGGCGGGGATTCACGGGTGCCTCGAATGGGGGACCGGCGGCGCGACTCCCATCGAGATGATGTACTTGAGGGCGTCGTCGACGCTCATGTCGAGTTCGATGACTTCACTGCGCGGCAACATCACGAAGTAGCCGCCGGTCGGGTTGGGCGTGGTGGGCACGTAGACGCTGACGTAATCGCCTTCGAGGTGGTTGACGACATCGCCACCCGGCGCACCGGTCAGGAAGGCGATGGTCCAGGTGCCGTCGCGGGGCCACTGGATCAGCAGCGCCTTGCGGAACGCCTCACCGCTCGACGAGAACACGGTGTCGGACACCTGCTTGACGCTCGCGTAGATCGACTTCACCACCGGAATGCGCCCGAGTATCGACTCCCAGGCGAGCACCAGTTTCTGCCCGAGGACGTTGGCGGCGAACACCCCGGTCACCAGCACCACCAGGATCGTGAGCACGACACCGAGGCCGGGTACGTCGAAGCCGAGCCAGGTGCGCGGGCGCCATGCTTCGGGCAGCAGAAGCAGGCTCTGGTCCATGGTGCTGACCAGCGCGTGCATCACCCAGAAGGTGATGCCGAGTGGCACCCAGATCAGCAGGCCGGTGATGAGATATCGTCGCATGGGCATGATGTGGCGATTTCGCGGACGGGCGTGTTCCACCCGGTCAGAGCGTTACGCTCGCTGCGCAGAGATGGCGAACAACGAGGTTTCACGAGCGAAGAGGTCCCGCCCACAGGGTCCCCCGAGGAACGGGGCGCCCCCTCCTGAGGGGGAAGCCGCAGCGCAGCGCAGGCTGGGGGTGGGCGTCACCTCTTCAGTTACCCGCTGGCGCGCTGCTGGCCGATGCAGCCCCCGGCCCGTCCTTGCGTTCGGTCGATGCAGCCTTGTCGGCCGACTTGTCGGCAACGGCCGGCGCGGCGGCTTCGGATTTGTCCCCCGACTCGGCCTTGCCCTCGGCCGGTGCGGACGCGGCATCACCTTTCGCGGCCTCCTTGGCGGCCGGCTTGGCACCGCTGTTGCGAAAATCGGTGACGTACCATCCGCTCCCTTTGAGCTGGAATCCCGCGGCCGAAATCAGCTTGGTCATGCTCGAGCCGCAGCTCGGACAAACCGATATCGGGGCGTCGCTGATCTTCTGAAGATACTCCTTCTCCAACCCGCACTGGTCGCAGCGATACTCGTAGATGGGCATGTTATCCCCTGGGAAATAAACCAAAATTGTACGCGAAGCCCTCCCCCCGGGCACTCCGGAACTGGGGGTTCAATCGTTCGAGTCAATCCTGGACACAGAATGCTCAACACCACCCGCTGGCCTTTCCCCCGCGTCATCGCCCACCGTTGCGGTGGCACCACCGCCCCCGAAAACACCCTGGTCGCCCTCAGACTGGCGGCAACCATGGGGTTCGGCGGGGTCGAGTTCGACGTCAAGTTGGCGAAGTTCGGTGTACCCATGCTCATCCACGACGATACCGTCGACCGAACCACCGACGGCGCCGGTCCGGTTGCCGCCTACGATGCCGCCGAACTGCGCGCGCTCGACGCCGGGCTCTGGTTCGGCAACGAGTTTGCCGGTGAGCGCATACCAACCTTCGATGCCGCGACGGCGCTATGCCACAACCTGGGGCTGTGGGCCAACATCGAGATCAAGCCGGATCGCGACAATGCGGTCGAAACCGGGCGGATTGTCGCCGGGATTGCCGCACGCCTTTGGCACGACGACAATCCGGCGCCATTGTTGTCATCTTTTTCGGAGGCGGCGCTGGCGGCAGCCCGCAGTGCCGAACCGGCACTACCCCTCGCGCTGCTGGTCGCGGAACCACCTTCCGACTGGATCGAAGGCACCCGGCGGTTGGGTTGCCGGGCGCTGCACTGCCGCCAGGAATACGTCACGGAACAGATGGTTACCGCCGCACACGAAGCCGGGCTCGGCATCCTCGCCTACACGGTGAATGACCCGCAACGGGCCTTCGCTCTGTTTGGTATGGGCATCGACGCGATCATCACGGACGAGCTGGGGCTGGTCCGTCCGGATCAATTGGCACCGATGCCTGGGAGCTGACCGGCATCAAACTTGATGTCGTCGTGATGCCAGGGGCCTGCTGAAAGACCGGCTCCTGGCATTTGGCACTCCCGTGCGGCTACCGCGCCTCCTCCAGTTCCAGGTCAGCCTGAAACTCGGCGCCCGTGGCGGCCTCCATCCAGTGGACCAACTCCAGCCGGCCGTCGTGGTGCTCGACGACGGCCGTGCAACTGTCGACCCAGTCGCCACAGTTGATGTAGACGATGCCGCCGATGTCCTTCATGGCGGCGGCATGGATGTGGCCGCAGACGACGCCGTCGAGCCCTCGTTCGGCCACCGCACGCACCACGGCTTCCTCGAATCCGTAGATGAATTCGAGGGCGCCCTTGACCTTGCGCTTGGCAAAGCCGGCCAGAGACCAGTAGCCGGCGATTCTGAGGGTGCGGCGGATCCACGACAGATGCACGTTGATCCGGACCAGCACGTTGTACGAGACATCGCCCAGCACCGCCACCCAGCGGTGATATCGCGTCACCTGATCGAACTCGTCGCCGTGCAACAGCACGAAGCGCCTGCCATCCGCCAGCTCGTGCACATATTCCGGCACCAGCTCGATGTCGCCGAACGAGGTGCCGACATACTCGCGCAGCGCTTCATCGTGATTGCCGGGGATGAAGATCACCCGGGTGCCGCGCCGGGCACGCTTGAGAATCTTCTGGACCACGGTGTTCTGCTGCCGGGTCCAATGGATTCCCCGGCTCATCGACCAGAAATCGATGATGTCGCCAACCAGAAACAGATAGTCGGATTCGTGATGACGCAGGAACGACAGCAACCGGTCCGCCTGGCAGGCACGGGTGCCCAGATGTATGTCGGACAGGAAGATGGAGCGCACGTGCGACATCGGCGGCCGCGCTACCGGGGGGTGCCCGAGGCGGAAAGAAACAACATGAATCGCCACGCGGCACCGGCAAGCGGGTCAGCAAACCGCACCACCCACTGAGCATGGTTCATGAGCGCCGAACCATATCAACGCTTTGTTACACCACCGTGAAGCGGACGCCGAAGCGGTACTCCGCTTCGAATCCCGCGCTCGCCGATCCCCGGGGGGACGGGCGACTACTCGAAGGTGTGCAGGGCCACCCGATTGGCAGCGATGAAGCCCCAGTCGTAGGTGACGCCGAGCCCCGGTCCGAGCGGAACGGCGAAACAACCGTCGGCGCCGACAGCCTCCAGCTGGTCGCTGTAGCCGCACGCATAGACCGGCGGAACGGCATTGGGCATGTCCGGGCCGACCAGCGCGACCTCGTAGAAATTGCTGTTGCGCATTGCCGACATGCAGTGGCGATGCGCCGGCCCGCAGGCGTGGATCTCGCAGTCGACCCCGAAGCCCTCGGCGATATGGGCGATCTTCATCGCGCCGGTGATGCCCATGTCGTACTCCGGATCCACCCGCAGGAAATCGGTGGCCTCCGCGATCAGGAAATCCGCCTTGGGTTCGATGCCGCGCACGTGCTCGGTTTGCAGGATCGGCGTGCGAATGGATTGGCGCAGCTTGCGATGGGCGTATTGCGATACGCCGCCGTCGCGAAACGGGTCTTCGAACCAGAAGAAGCCCGCGTCGTCGCAGGCACGGCCGACATAAAGCGCATCGGCGAAGGTGCGAAGCTCGCACGCCGGGTCGATCATGAGATCCATGCGATCGCCGACCTGGCGGCGGACATGCAGCACATTGGCCGCTTCCTCGCGCTTGTCGCCGTCGTGCCAGCCGTGGATCTTGAAGGCGCGATAACCGAGGTCGTGGCAGGCGAGAGCGAAGTCGGCGAATGCCTCCTTGCTGTCGAGACCACCCTCGCGCTGCGCGTGATAGGTGCTCGCATAGGCGGGCAGCCGCTCGCGATAGCCGCCGAGCAGCTCAGAGACGGGCACGCCGTATTTCTTGCCCGCCAGATCCCACAACGCGATATCGAGCGGGCCGTGCCCCATGTGGTCGAACTGCCGCGCCTCGCGCTTGAGGTCGTCGAAGATGGCTTCGCGTTGTTCGGCTTCGCGCCCCACCAGCAAAGGGGCCAGCATCAGCGTCGATCCCAGAGCCGCCGCCGAACCGACCCAATGGGTGACGTATTCCCCGCGCAGGCCGTTGTCGGTCATCACAGCCACGGCGTACTTCGTGAGCCTCGTCCGGGCGCCTGCGACATACTCGAGCGCGCCGACACTCGCCGCGCGCGTGACACCCAGGTTGGGCGCATCGAACTGGAACACGTGCACTTCCACCTTGCAGATCCGGCTCATTTCTTTCCCTTTCCTGGTCTGGCGCCGACGGCAGGGTAACACCGGGGGGCAAGAGAACACGACAGCGGGAGCGGGAGCGGGAGCGGTAGCGGTAGCGGACCAGAAAAACCCCGACGGTCTTGCGACCGCCGGGGCAACCTTTCCCGAGGGAAAGGGGGAGGAGACGAACCGGTTACTTCCCGACCGGCGTCGCGGCGACCTGACCCGCCGTCGCCTTGTGGGCGAGCGCGGTGCTGTCGCCGGTCGGACCGGCCCGCACTACTTTCCAGGTGCCGATGCGACCGACGCATTCGTCACGCACATTGCACGACACCGCTCCAATCATGTCCGGGGACTTGATGACGCGGGTAAGAACAACCGCGTCATCGGGCGGTCCGCCGCCGGTCCAGTTCATGTCGGCGACGTACTCGCGCGCCTTGATCATCGAATCATCGCGATAGGCCGCGTAGCGACCCGGATTCGCGCTGCATTCATCGCGCGTGTCGCATGGACTTCCGACGGGTGCGGCCTGGGCGTACGTCCAACCGCCGCCGACAACCGCCAGCACGACCGTGATGGCGGACAGTGCGATGCCATGGCGCACTACCTTTTCGATTGCAGATTTCATATCGGCCTCCTTGAGCCTGATGCAAAACCCGGACCCCGGCGATCTCGCGGATCGCCCGGCTGCGACCTCCGGGAACACACATCGCAGCCTGTCCATCGAGGCGTCGACGTGACCGAAACTGTCGGTCACGATGTCGCTTCGATATGGTCCGGAGTGTGTTCGTGGATCGCACCAACGTCTGTATTCGCTCTGGCATATGCGGATGCGCATAGGCGAGCAACGCGTGGCACGGCTTTGCTCAGTTGGCGGTGGCCGAAGCGCGATCCGCCGTCAGGTGCTGCACGAGAAGGTCGCGGATGAACACGGCGAAGCGCGGATCCAGGCAATAAAAACGGCGCGCGACATCGGGTGGAATGACGAAGAGATCGGCATCCGTCACGCAGACGGCGCAGCTGGTACGGCGATGCCCGGGCGAGAACGCACCGATCTCGCCGAACACGTCATGTGCCTGCATGTCGACCCCGATCTCGGGCAAGCGGACGATCCCGCGCTGGACGATGAACACTTCCTCGCCCAGGTCGCCGCACTGGAACAGAATTTCGCCGGCCTTGCAGCGCCGATGCGAAAGGTGCCCGAGCAGATCGCACAGGTCGAGCCGGTCGTCGTGCCCGATGCCGATCAACTCTTCGCAACGTAGCGCGACCAACACCGCCTGGGTGCGATGCCTGACGCCCAGCTTGCGAAACACGGCGTTGAGCTGGATGCGAACCACGCCTTCCGTTCGTTCACGGGCATCGGCGATCTCGCGATTGGTCAGGCCGGTGGCAGTGAGCCGCAGCACGGCGATCTCGGCCGACGTCAGATGAAAATCGCGCGCCAGCGACAAGATGTGCGTCATCGCCCATGGAGCCGTTGCATCGGTCGCGGCAAGCGGGTCCGCGCGCCGTTCAGGCCGATAGCGAACACCGGACAGCAGCATCCGCAGCACGCCGAGAAAAGCTTCGCGCCCGTGGCTCTTCGGGATGTAGCCGCGCAGACCCGCCGCCAGCAGGCGATCGATCAGATCGGCAGCCTCGGGGGTGCCGAATGCGACCAGCGCGGTGACGGCGTGGCGCGTTGCCAGATCGGTCAGTGCCGATTCGCCCGCTGCACCGAGGTAGTCGATATCGACCAGGACCAGCGCTGCCGCATCGATCCACGCCGCGTCGATATTGCCGGGATCGCGCTCCACGATCGAGCGGACCTCAATGCCGGCCTCGACCTCACCGATGAGGTCGCGAAGCGTCTCGGCCAGCAGGCCAGAGTCGCAAACGAGCAGGACCGACCGACTCATCAGAACGCTTCCCCGAAGACAGCGCCAAGCCACACCCGGAGGCTGGCACGAGTTCGCATCAAAAGGTCGCGGACATCCTGGGGCAGAACACCTTGGCAGGCGCCCGGCGGCTCGGCTTCAGGATATTCTCTAGTTCCCACGCGCGCAACGTCGCGTCGCCATCCGCTGCGCCGTTGAAGCGGTACGTCCGCTCGCGCCATCGCGGCGCGCGGCCTCGCAGCGGTCACCGCCCGGCCACCGCGGGGTAGGCGCGGAAAACCGATGGACCGACGTACCATGTCCGCCGGATCGACCGAGGCTGCTGACATCTCGACAATGAAGGGGGGGCTGGTCGGCGTTCATGGACGAGACTGTGCCGCGAGACCATGCCTTGGACATATGAACAAATGCACAGGCCAGCGTGCGGCGACGAGGCCGCTCCCCGTCATCTCCGATGACAGCTTTCCGCAGCGCGCTCATATGATCCACGCAATCCCCGGGCGCCAACCAACCTCGTGCAGACTCGACGAAGCCTAGCCGGTGCCAGCATTGGCGCGAAGTGAAAAGGTCACATCGACGGTGTCGAAGTTATCCGCCGTGAGACCGGGCAACCGATCGACGGCGACGGCCCCACCACCATCGTCACCGGTTCACGATTCTGGCATTTCCAATCGGCGCGGCGGCTGACCGCCGCCGCCGATCCGACCCGGTCTAGGCGGCCGCCCGCCCCTGCGCCGGCGCCCGCAGCGCCGCGACCAGTTCCGTCTCCTTCGCCTTCGCCGCCTTCAGGTGGCGCTCCTTCACGTGCCCGTAGCCGCGAATCTCTTCCGGAATCGCCGCGATCTGCACGCAGATCGCATGGGTATCGCGATCGAGCCGGGCGAGCAGATCGCGCATGGTGGCTTCGTACTCCCCGATCAGCGCGCGCTCGGTCTTGCGCTCCTGGGTACGGCCGAAGATATCGAATGCGCCGCCACGCAGGAACCGCAGTTTCGCCAGCAGCCGGAACGCCGGGAACATCCAGGCGCCGTATTGCGCCTTCTTCAGTTCGCCGGTGACCTTGTCGCGCTTGCTCAGCAGCGGTGGCGCCAGATGGAAGACGAGCTTGTAGTCGCCTTCGAATTGCGCCGCGAGTTTGTCCTTGAACTCGCCGCTGGTGTAGAGCCGCGCCACCTCGTATTCATCCTTGTAGGCCATCAGCTTGAAGAAGTAGCGGGCTACCGCCTCGGCCAATCCATTCTTTCCGGGGGTCTTCTGTGCCTCGGCGGTGCGCACCTCGTCGACCAGCTTGCGGTAGCGGGATGCCCAGGCGGCGTCCTGGTATTGCGTCAGGAACTCGATCCGGCGCGCCAGGATCTCGTCGAGCGTCTCGGACACCCTGGTGCTCTGGATCTTCTCGACCTTCGGCGCCACGAGCTTCTCCACCGCCTTGAAATCAACAGCGGCGCGGCGCCCCCACAGGAATGCCGCCTGGTTCATCTTGACGCCGGCACCGTTGAGCTCGATGGCCTTGTTGATCGCAGCGGCGGACACCGGCAGCAGCCCGCGCTGGTAGGCAAAGCCGAGCATGAACATGTTGGTCGCGATCGAATCGCCCATCAGGGCGGTTGCAACGCGGGTGGCGCCCACGAACTCGGCGTTGCCATCGCCGACGCTCCTGGCGATCGTCTCCTGCAACGACGCCGACGGAAACCGGAAATTGGCATCGCGGGTGAATGCGCCGGTCATCTGCTGATGCAGGTTGACCACCATTCGCGTGCCGTGGCGCGCCGTGTCCATCGCCTTCTGGCTGGCGCTGACCACCAGATCGCAGCCGAGCACCAGCTTCGCGCCGCCGGCGCCGAGCCGCACGGTCTTGATGTGGTCGGGATGCGCGGCGATCTGCAGATGGCTGTACACCGCCCCGCCCTTCTGGGCGAGTCCGGCCATGTCGAGCCCGCCGAAACCCAGACCCTCGATGTGCGCCGCCATGCCGACGATCGCGCCGATGGTCACGACGCCGGTGCCGCCGACGCCGGTGACGAGGATGCCGTACGGTTCGTGAAGCGACGGCAATACCGGCTCGGGCAGCGCCTCGAACAACACGTCGGTTTTCTCGCCCGCCGGTTTGCTCACCGCCTTGCGCACGCCACCGCCGTGCACCGTGACAAAGCTCGGACAAAACCCGCTCACGCACGAGTAGTCTTTGTTGCAGGCGGACTGGTCGATGACCCGCTTGCGACCGAACTCGGTCTCGAGCGGCGTGACCGCCACGCAGTTCGACTTGACGCCGCAGTCGCCGCAGCCTTCGCACACCAGATCATTGATGAAGACGCGCTTGGGCGGATCGGGATACTGGCCGCGTTTGCGCCGCCGCCGCTTTTCCGCCGCGCAGGTCTGGTCGTAGACGATGACGCTGATGCCGGTGACCTCGCGCAGCTCGCGCTGGACGGCATCGTAGTCGTCGCGGTGATGCACGGTCACGCCCGGCGCGAAACCGGCGTCGCCGCCGTATTTCTCCGGCTCATCGGTGACCACCGCGATGCGCTTCGCGCCCTCGGCCGCCACTTGGCGCGTGACCTGCGGCACCGTTAACTGCCCGTCGACATGCTGGCCACCGGTCATCGCCACCGCGTCGTTGTAGAGAATCTTGTACGTCATCGTCACGCCGGATGCCACCGCCGCTCTCACCGCCAGATAGCCGGAGTGGAAGTAGGTGCCGTCGCCGATGTTCTGGAAGATGTGCTTGGTCTTCACGAACGGCGCTTCGCCCATCCACCCCGCGCCCTCACCGCCCATCTGGGTGTAGCCGGCGGTGTTACGGTCCATCCACTGCGCCATGAAGTGACAGCCGATGCCGGCCAGGGCGCGGCTGCCTTCGGGCACCTTGGTGCCGGTGTTGTGCGGGCAACCCGCGCAGAAATACGGCGTGCGATCCATCGCCGGCTTCTCGGCCACACGGGTTTCCAGAGCCTGCTGTTCGGCGACGCGTGCGCTCAGTTGCACGTCGGCGTGGCGATCGAGAATGCGCTCGCCGATCGTGATGGCGATGTGGTTCGGGTCGAGCGCGCCGTTGCTGTGGAACAGCACGGCACCTTGCTCGTCGCGCTTGCCGATGACGGCCGGCGCGCCCTCCATGCCATACAGGATGTCCTTGAGCTGCGGTTCGATCAGCCCGCGCTTTTCTTCGACCACGATGATCTTGTCGAGACCCTGCGCGAAGCGCCGGGCGCCCTCGGGTTCGAGCGGCCAGGTCATGCCGATCTTGTAGACGCGCAGGCCGAGGCGCTGTGCTTCGGCGTCGTCGATGCCCAGGTATTGCAGCGCCTGGCGCACATCCATGTACGACTTGCCACAGGTGGCGATGCCGAGCTTTGCCGTCGGGGAGTCGATGACGACCCGATCGAAGGCGTTGGCGCGCGCAAATGCCTTCACGGCCTCGATCTTCACGTTGTGCAGACGCGCCTCCTGCTCGAGCGGCACGTCGGGAAACCGGATGTGGATCCCGCCCGGTGGCATCGTGAAATCGGTGGGCACGTTGATCTTCACGCGGGCCGGGTCGACGTCCACCGAGGCTGTGGCATCGATGGTGTCCTTCATGCTCTTGAGGCCGACCCAGCACCCCGAATAGCGCGACAGGGCCCAGCCGTAGAGGCCGTAATCGAGCAGTTCCTGCACGCCCGCCGGGTTGAGGATCGGCATCATCGCGTCGACCATCGCGAATTCGCTCTGGTGCGCCGTGGTCGACGATTCACAGGTGTGGTCGTCTCCCATCAGCGCGATCACGCCGCCCTTGGGTGAGGTGCCGGCCAGATTGCCATGCCGAAACACGTCGCCGGTGCGGTCCACGCCCGGGCCCTTGCCGTACCAGATGGCGAACACGCCGTCGAAGTTGCTCTGACCGCTGAGCTGGGTCTGCTGGCTGCCCCAGCACGCGGTGGCGGCAAGGTCTTCGTTGACGCCAGGCTGGAAGTGGATATTGTGGTCCTTCAGCAGCTTGGATGCCGACGTGAGCTGCTGGTCGAAGCCTCCCAGGGGACTCCCGCGGTAACCCGAGATGTAGCAACCGGTGTTGTAGCCCTCGGTCGCATCGCGCCGCTGCTGCATCATGGGCAGGCGCACCAGGGCCTGGGTGCCGGTGAGAAAGACACGGCCTTTCTCCAGGGTGTACTTGTCAGCGAGCGAGATGTCTAGCAGAGCCATGGAGCGCATTCCTCAAGAGCGTTGCAGGCGGTCCGGTGGTGTGATCGACCGGTGGCAGTTGCGGCTGCCGCCTATATAAGCTGGAACTATAAACCACGATCCGCCTCCCACGGGGGAGCGCCACCCCCCCCCACCCGCCGCTGCGGCAATGCCTGCGCCGTCACATCCTGATCGTGACCTTGCCCGTATGGGCCGCGCTGTCGAGATACCGGTAGGCCGCCCCCGCCTCCTCGAAGCCGAAGCTGCGGCCGATGGCAGGGCGCATGCCGTGCAGCGCTATCGCGCGATTCATCTCCTCGAACATCTCGCGCGACCCCACGTAGATGCCCTGCACCCGGATATGCCGGCGCAGGATCGCCGCCGTGTTGACGTCACCGGCGACGCCGGTGAGAACCCCGATCAGCGGCACGATGCCGCCCAGACGCACCGCATTGATCGACTTCGTCAGCGTGCCACTGCCACCGACTTCGACGACGATATCGGCACCACGGCCACCGGTCATCTCGATGACCGCCTTGTCCCAATCCGGCGTGGTGCGATAGTTGATGACGTCATCGGCGCCAAGCTCCTTTGCCAGAGCGAGCTTCTGGTCCGAGCTGGACGTCATGATCACGCGCGCGCCGTTCATCTTGGCGAACGCCAGCGCGATCATCGACACGCCACCCGTGCCGAGGCACACCACGGTGTCGCCCGCCTTCAGGTTGCCTTCTCGCACCAGCGCGTTCCAGGCCGTAACCGCCGCGCACGGGAGACTGGCTGCCTCTTCGTCGCTCAGATGCGCGGGCACATGCACCACGCCCTGCTCGGACAGCACGACATACTCGGCGAACATCCCGTCGATGGCGCCGCCCAACGCACTGCCGGACGCTTCCTGCGGGATGCCGCCGCCGATCCAGTTCTGCATGAAGATGCCGGCGACTCTGTCTCCCACCTTGACGCGCGTCACGCCGGCCCCGATGGCGGCGACTTCACCGACGCCATCGGACAAAGGTATCCGCCCGGCCGGCGGCGGCGCCCCATAGCTGCCCTTGGCGACCATCAGATCACGATAGTTGAGCGACCACGCCTTCATGCGCAGCAGCACTTCGCCGGCGCCCGGCATCGGGTCGGCACGTTCGGCGCGAACCACGTTGTCGTAGCCGCCGCGGTTCTGCAATTCGTAGAGTTTCATCGGTAGCATCCTACCCATCGCCCGCAACCGCCGGAACACCCGGAAGCCGCATATCATCCATGCCTTCGCAGGCATGGACCCGATTGTGGACCTTATCCGTTTGATGCGCCTGTTCACCCGCACCGTCGACGCCGGCAGCTTCTCGGCTGCCGCCCGCGAGGCCGGAACGACCCAGCCGACGGTGAGCCGCCAGATCGCGAACCTCGAGACCGAACTGGGCGCGCGCCTGCTGGCCCGCGGCACCACCGGGCTCACGTTGACCGAGGCCGGCGAAGCGTTCTGCGAACGTGCCCGGCAGATCCTCAGTGAGATCGACGAACTGCGGGCCGGCATCGACGGCACCGGGCGGAACGTGGTGGGTCGATTGCGCGTCAATTCGCCGGCCGCGTTCGGCGAGCAGTACCTCACGCCCATCCTGGTGGGGCTCGCGCAGCGCAATCCGGCATTGGTGGTCGATCTCGTGCTGAGCGACCATTTCATCGATCTGGTCGAAGGCGGCATCGACGTCGCCATCCGGTTCGGTCCGTTGCCGGACTTGCGCCTGGTGGCGCACAAGGTCGGCGCCAGCCCGCAGGCATGCTTCGTTTCGCCAGCCTATGCGGAGCGCCACGGCGAACCGCAGACCCTCGACGATCTCGTGCGTCACCAATGCATCGTCAACAGCTTCGTATGGTCGACGAACGTCTGGCGATTCCTGGCCGCCGATGGCGAACGCCCGGTGGAGGTACGCGGCAGCTTCCGCGCGAACAACCTCAGGTCGATCCGCGCGGCCGTGCTGGCCGATGCCGGCATCGCCATCGGGCCTGTGTGGCTGTACTTCGATGACCTGCGCGCAGGTCGGGTGCGACGCGTACTCCGGCAGTTCGAGCCGCGTCCGCTCGACATCCATGCACTGCATCTTCCCGGCCCGGTGCCTTCACCCAAGGTGCAGCGATTTCTCGAAGCGCTCGAAGGCGCATTCCGCGACACGCCGGTGTTGGCCGAGACATTCCTGGGCAAGGCACCCGAGCCACCGAAGCGGGCCCGGCGCCCTACGCCGGTGACGCCAACCCGCCGGAAGCGCGCGTCGCGAACGACATGAGCGCGCGCACGTCGATGTCACGTCGTTGCCGCGCACTGACCGGGCGCAGATCGCGAATCGTGCTCGCGATCCTGCTGTTGGTTGGCGTCGCGCACCAGCCGCTTGCCGCTCCCGTGGTCGACGATTCGATCGCCCAGCGCGTGCTGGCCTGCACCGGTTGCCATGGGCGCGACGGGCGCGCGGCGAGCGACGGCTACTACCCGCGCATCGCCGGCAAGCCGGCGGGCTACCTGTACAACCAGCTGGTGAACTTTCGCAACGGGACCCGTCGCTACGCGCCCATGAATCGACTGGTCGCGCTGCTCGGCGACGACTACCTGCGCGAGATGGCGCAGCACTTCGCGGCGCTCGATCTTCCCTACCCGCCGCAGCAACCCCCGACCGCCGATGCAAAGGTGCGCGCCCGTGGCGAACTGCTGGCGACCCGTGGCGATGCCGCGCACGACATCCCCGCGTGTTCGCGCTGCCACGGCGAGGCGCTCACCGGCGTGCAACCCGCGACGCCTGGCCTGCTCGGCCTGCCGCGCGACTATCTCAGCGCTCAGCTTGGCGCGTGGAAAGCAGGCAATCGGCACGCCGCCGCACCCGACTGCATGGCGCGGATCGCGCA
>JANXYG010000064.1 GCA_025350245.1 Betaproteobacteria bacterium | reverse complement strand
TGGCGTTGAGCGCCACATCGACATCCCGGTGGCGCAGGTGCCGGGTGATGTTGGTGAGCCGCGTGCCGAACAGGAAGGTGTGGACGCGATCGCGGTCGTTGGTGATGGCGTGCAGGAAGTGCAGGAACATGCGCGAGTACCGGCTCATCGAGCCCGAGATATCGCACAGCACAACCAATGGCGGATGCCGTTTGCGCGGCGAGCGGCGTCGCAGCGGGATCGAGTCGGAGCCGCCGCGCACCGCCGCACGCAAGGTGTCGCGCAGGTCGATACGCGCGCCGTGGGGGTCGGGGTGCAGGCGGCGGGTGCGCACTTCCGGGATCGGCAGCCGCAAGCTGGCGATCAACCGCTTGGCCTGCGCCAGTTCGGCGTTGGTCATGGTTTCGAAATCGGCTTTTTGCAAGCGCTCGCGTTCGGAGTGGGTGAGCGTGGCATCGACCTCGACATCCGGTGGCGCCTGGTGCTGGTTCGACAGACCCGGGCGCTGGCGTGGGGCGAGCGGCTCCTGGAGCCGGCGACTCAATTGTGGCTTCGTTTCCTCGGCGTCGCCCTCGATGCGGGGAGTGAGCAGCGACAGCGCGCGCTCGAGCAGGCGCGGGTTGCGCCAGAATACGTGGAACGCTTGGTCGAACAGCTCGAACTGCTCGCGCCGGCCGAGGAACAGGCTGGCGAGAGTCCAGTAGAAGTCGTCGCGCTTGCGCAGGCCGGCGATCTCCAGCGCCCGCAGCGAATCGATCACCCGGTCGGGGCCGACCGGCACCCCGGCGGCGCGCAGCACCCGCGCGAAATGCATGACGTTGTCGGCGAGGTGGCGACCCGTCGCCATGGATTCGAAGCCGCCGGTGCCCGGGACCTCGCTCAAACCGCGCTCGCGAGACCCGACTTGACCTCCGCCAGCAACCGCGCCGCCTCGCTGCCCTGGACCCGGGCGATGTCGTCCTGATACTTGAGCAGCACGCCCAGGGTGCTGTCGATGACGTCCGGGTCGAGCGAGATCTGGTCGAGTTCTGTGAGTGCGTTCGACCAGTCGATGGTCTCGGCCACGCCGGGCGACTTGAACAGGTCCATGCTGCGCAGCGCCTGCACGAAGGCGACCACTTCATCGGAGAGAGTGGCAGCGGCGCGGGGCGCCTTGCGCGCCAGGATGGCCCGCTCTCTCGCAGCCGACGGGTAGTCGACCCAGTGATAGAGGCAGCGGCGCTTCACGGCGTCGTGGATTTCGCGCGTACGGTTGGAGGTGAGCACGACGATCGGCGGTTCGGCTGCCTTGATGGTGCCGATCTCCGGGATCGTGATCTGGAACTCGGATAGCACTTCGAGCAGATAGGCTTCGAACGGCTCGTCGGTGCGGTCGAGCTCGTCGATGAGCAGCACGGGTGCTTTGCCGGGGGCACCTTCGAGCGCCTGCAACAGTGGCCGCCGGATCAGGAAGCGTTCGGAGAAAATGTCGCGCGCCAAGTCATCGCGCGACGCGACACCGGCCGCTTCGGCCAGGCGGATCTCGATCATCTGCCGCGAGTAGTTCCACTCGTAGACCGCGGAGGCGATGTCGAGGCCTTCGTAGCATTGCAGGCGGATCAGCGGCCGGTCCAGCGCTTGCGCCAGCACCTTGGCGATCTCGGTCTTGCCGACGCCGGCTTCGCCTTCGAGGAACAGCGGCCGTCCCATGCGCAGGGCGAGAAACACGGCGGTGGCAAGGCTGCGCTCGGCGATGTAGTCGCCGCTGGCGAGCAGGGTGGCGGTGTCGTCGATGCTCGCGGGAATGCCTGCCATGGCGTCGGTCAGCCGGCGAGCGCGCATTCGACCGCCCGCTTCGCCATCACGCCGACCAGATGGGCGCGATATTCGCTCGAGGCGTGCATGTCGGTGTTGAGGTCGGTGGCCGAAACCGCGATGCCATCCAGCGCGGCGCTCGCGAAGTTGGCGCCGAGCGCGGCTTCCATCGCGGGCACTCGAAACACGCCGGGGCCGGCGCCGGTGACCGCGACCCGCACGCCGGTGGCAGTCTGTGCCACGAACACGCCCACGATCGCGTAGCGCGAGGCCGGATTCTTGAACTTGATGTAGGCCGCGCGCTTCGGCACCGGGAACGTGATGGCGGTGACGATCTCGCCGGCGGCGAGCGCGGTTTCGTACATGCCCTTGAAGAAACTGTCCGCCGGCATCTGGCGCTTGTCGGTGTGCACCGTGGCGCCGAGCGCCACGAGCGCCGCCGGATAGTCCGCGGCCGGGTCGTTGTTGGCGACGGACCCGCCGATGGTGCCCATCTGGCGCACCATGCGGTCGCCGATGCCATTGGCGAGGGTGGCGAGCGCGGGGATCGCCTTGCTGACCAGGGGAGACGCGGCCACCGATGCGTGCGTTGCCATCGCCCCGATCTTCAGACCGCCGGGCGTGGATTCGATGGCGGTGAGGGCGGTGACGCCGGCCAGATCGATGAGGTCGGAGGGCGCGACCAGCCGCATCTTCATCGAGGCGATCAGCGTCTGCCCGCCGGCCAGCAGGCGGCCATCGGCGGATGCGGCAAGCTTGGCCGAGGCATCGGCGACGCTGCTGGCTTTTTGATAGTTGAATTCGTACATGACGAGTCCTCGCGGGCGCGGGCGGGTGCCGGGCCTATTGGTGCATCGACGCCGCGCCGGCCTTCACCGATGCGACGATGTTGTGATAGCCGGTGCAGCGGCAGAGATTGCCGTCGAGCTCGGCGCGGATGGTCTGGTCATCGAGGCTGGCATGGCGCCCGGCGAGGTCGATCGCGCTCATCACCATGCCCGCAGTGCAGAACCCGCATTGCAGGCCGTGGTGCTGGCGGAAGGCTTCCTGCATCGGGTGCAGGGTGCCATCGGCCGGCGTGACGCCTTCGATGGTGACCACCTGGCCACCGGCGGCCTGGAGCACAAGCACGTTGCAGCTTTTGATGGCATGGCCGTTGAGGTGCACGGTACAGGCGCCGCACTGGGCCGTGTCGCAGCCGACGTGGGTACCGGTGAGGTTGAGGTGGTCGCGGATGAAGTCCACCAGCAGGGTGCGCGGCGGGATGTCCGCCGTGACGGCCTTGTCGTTGACGGTGAGCGAGACTTGCATGAGGAGTCCTCGGAAAGGGGGAACGGCCAGACCCGGATGCTAGTCAATGGCGAGGCGCACGGCAACCGAGGTTCTGCTCTTGTGCTTCCGCGCTTGCCTCGGCGCGACTCGTTGGATACGGTCGGGTCTGTTGTCACGGCTGCAATTACAAGGAGCGGTCATGGCGAAGATGCTGGCGCTGAAACTGACCTCGATCGGCAATTCACTCGGCTTGGTTCTGCCCCGGGAAGCGCTGCATCGGCTCGAGGTGAAGAAGGGCGGCACCGTCTATCTCACGGAAACGCCGGCAGGCTTTCGGCTGTCGCCCTACGATCCGGCGTTCGCCACGCAGGTGGAGCTGGCGCGCTAAATGGCGATACGGTGGATCGCGGAAAACGTCGCGATCGCCATTCACGAGGAACAACTTGCTGAACACGGTGGCCCGATCGGTGTGCGCGACGCCGATTGCGTCGTCATGATCCTCGGGTTGGCGGAAGGGAAGATCAGCGAGAGCCGCTTCGCGGAATGGATCCTGGCGCATTCGAGCGGATAGTGGTGCGGGGAGCGTTCGTCGTCGGCCAGACTGCGTCAGGCAGTCACGTTGCCAGAAAATGTGAACCTGGCTCCTTTCGTTTTCGTTCGCTCGGAGGCTTGTAACATCTCGAGGCCTCGGGAGTAACATAGGCGCCTATGAAAATTGTCACCGGTACCGTGGTGGGCGGGAAAGTCGTAGTCGAGGGCGAAACCTTGACTGACGGTGAAACGGTCACGGTGCTTCTGCGCGAGGACGAAGAGGCCTTCGCTCTCACTCTGGAAGAGGAAGAAGAACTACTTGGATCGATCGCCGAGATCGAGCGCGGGGAGTTCATCTCCGGTGAGCAGCTTCTCGACCGTCTTCGCCGCTTCGGTTGACCGCATCTCTCGCGATCAGGGTTTCATCGCGGGCCTCCGCGAAGATCGATGAGGTTGCGGAGTGGTGGGCGGACAACCGCCCTTCCGCACCTGGTGCGGTGAGGCATGACGTCGCGGAAGTCCTCGCCCTTCTCCGGGTTCAACCCGGCGCGGGTACCCCAGCACGTTGTAGCCGGATGCGTGGTGTGCGTCGCGCGCTCCTTCCACGCATTCGCTACTACCTCTACTACCGGGTGTCGGGAAGCACTCTCGAGGTGCTTGCGTTCCGGCACCTGAGCAGAGGTTCACAACCCTATGGATTCTGAGACAGCGCCGCCTCCTTGGGCACCTTCAGGGCGCGCGCGATACGCTCGAACGACAGCGCGTATTCGTACCTCAACCGCAACAGCCCCGTGATCCGGTGCATGGCAATCCGTTCTATCGGCATCCCGGTGACCCGGGACGGTAGCCATCTGGTTAAGCGTCCTTGCCACATTCACCGCTCGTCCCGACTTGGTGACCGACAGTTTCGGAATACGGTGACCGCCGATTCCGACTACCCTCGGCGAGAAGCCCGCAGGCAAGCGTCGCTCCCAGCTCTAACCGTGGTTCGATGGACCGAAGGGCCGCAAGCGCTGTTGGCGGGGCGGGCTGCCCTTCGACGAGAACGCCGGCCTTGTCTGGGCGCGCCTGATGGCGGACGGAACCGCCAAAGGACGACCGCGAAGCGCCCTCGACACCATCATCGCCGGCAGTCGCCGAAGTCAACGACTGCGTGGTCGTGACCGACAACGACAAGGACTTCGTCGGCATGGAGATCGTCAACCCGTTGCGATAGCGCGCCTTGAACGCTGGACAGCGCAGCGAAACGAACATGGCCACTGTCGGCTCGAGCCGCACATCGGCCTTCTGTCGAAACGGTGAGTCTGGCTCCTGTTGTTCCCCGCGGCGGAATGTGTTCATGCAAGACCTGACACCACGTTTTGCCACGTTTTCGGGGGCGCACGGCAACCGAGCGACGATCCCGTCACCCAGGGTCGAGCAGCGTCGGCAGATCGCGGCCGCCGTAAGTCACCCGCTCGATGCGCAGGTTGTCACCGATGGCACGAAACAGGATAGCGTAGTTGCCTACGGTCGCCATCCGTGCCTGGTCACCGATGTCGGGCCTTAACTGGTAGATCAGCGGGCTGCGGGCGATGTCCTGAAACTTCGCGCGGATGTCCTGGATGAAAGTGACTGCGCGGTGCGGATTGTCCTGGGCGATGTAGCTGGCGATCTCGTCGAGGTCACTTTCGACGAATCCGGATAGCACCAGCCGCATTACTCGATCGCGCCCCGGGCCTCAGCAATTGCCTGGTACTTGCGCTCCAGGCGATCAAGAACCTCCTCGGGGGAAACACCCGGGGACTTGTCGGCCAACGCTTCCTGCCAGAGTTGCCTCAGTTCGGCAACGCCCTGCTGCCGCAGACTTCGCTTGTGGGTCCAGTCTCGCAGCGCGTCGCGAATGACTTCGCTGCTCGAGGCGTATTCACCCGTGGCAACAGCCGCGCGGACAATGGCGACCATTTCAGGGGGCAGGGCGATGCTGATCTTCTCGGCGGTGGTCATGGACGCAGCTTGCAAGAGTCGGTAGGAAATATTCACACCAAGATAGCAAAGCACCGGACGCGTCGCAACCGTTCGGTCTCGATTCGCCGGCGGGGCACTCGGGCATGGCATCGGTCGCCCCGGCGTGAACGACAAGATGTGGGTGACCTGAACCGCCAAAGGGAACCGCCAAAGGGAACCGCCAAAGGGGCCAGGGTCACATTTCCCGGGCACCAAGGGAGCCAAGTTCACATTCCCGTGTAATGTTCACGCATGCCACGCCGACCCCGCATCCATCTCCCTGGTCAGCCGCTGCACATCGTGCTGCGCGGGCACAACCGCGAACCGTGCTTCTTCGCTGAAGAGAATTACCACAACTTCCTGCACTGGCTGGGGGAATCGATGAAGGTCCCCAAGGTTGCCCTGCATGGTTACGTGCTCATGACGAACCATGTGCACCTGTTGATCGCCTCGCGCCGCCCGGAGGATGTGGCCGGGTTGATGATCTCCCTCGGCCGGCGCTACGTGCAGTACATCAACAAGACCTACCGACGCACTGGCACGCTGTGGGATGCCGCTACAAATCGTCGCTGATCCAGTCCGATCTGTACTTGCTTACCTGCCTGCGCTATATCGATCTGAACCCGGTGCGTGCGGCGATGTTGGAAGACCCCTCGCATTATCGATGGATCAGCTACCGCGCCAACGCGCTCGGTGTTGCCGATCCGCGCATCACGCCGCACCCTCTTTACCTCGCGCTGGGCATCACGGACAACCTACGGCAGACCGCCTATCGGGCGCTATTCAGTGCGGAACTCGACGCCGAGGCGATTGCGGATATCAGGCTCGCGATCAACCAGAATCAAGTGTTGGGGAACGGGCGGTTTCACCGCAAGATAGAGCAGGTTAGCGGTGAAAGGCGCGAGGCGCGGCCACGCGGCAGACCAAAGAAAACAGTGGGTGGTGATAGTGGGCTTGCAGGTGTGCAAGGGGATTTGGGTATTTGATCGGGGCCATCGCGCGAAAATGCGAGCCTGGCCTCTTTAACTCACCGCCCTGCTGGATCAAGGTAGCCTTGAGCGGCTGCGGGAACGTCGCGACGCGCCTTCGATTGTCCGGATGACGCTGCATGTCGGTGCCGTCGTGTTCTGCGCCGGGTTGCTGGTCCGGTATCTCGGATACAACGATCGTCGCCATTCCCGTCATGGTGCTGCTGGCGCAGATCGTGGCGCCGCTGTTCGCCCCATTTCATGAGTGCGCGCATCGCACCGCCTTCCGCACGGGCTTGCTGAACGACATCGGCGCGTGGCTGGCAGGTGTTCCGTGCGGCTTTTCCCCATCGGCGTTCCGGGCGCTGCACGTCGAGCATCACCGGCATACCAATGATTCGGCCCGGGGCCCGGAAATGGGTGGTCCGGAAGATGAGGGTGGCTTGCCGCTCACCTCGCTGCAGTGGCTTTCGGTGGTGCTCGGGTGGTGGCACTTCCGGTTCAAGACGCTGCTGCTGGTGCGGCTCTCTGTATTGCCGGTATCGAGGTGGGAGGCGTTTGCGCCCTGGTCGCCACCGGGGTCGCAAGCACCACCAGCATCACCGCCCCGCACACGTTCGAACTCTTCATGACGTCCTCGTCTGTTCGATAGCCGCGGAGATCAGGCCGACCCAGATCAGCAGCGCGAAGTGCGCGAGACGCTGGCGCGCGGCGAATGGCGCGGCGAATGGCGCGGCGCTCGGCTTGACTCAAAACCTGCGCGGGCCTCGAGAGTCCGTCAGGTGTTTCGCGTAAAACAATGTTTGACGCCGGTGCCGTGGATGGATAGCATGCGTATAACAATGTTGAACCGAGGTTCGCGATGGAAGTCGTATTGAAGAAGATGGGCAACAGCACTGCGCTGGTTGTGCCTCCGCCTGTTCTGAAGGATCTGGGTATCGGTGTCGGGCAGCACTTGAGGCTGGACACGACGGCGGATGGCCGGATCGTGCTGACACCCAAGCGCAAGTACACACTGGCCGATATGATCGCCCAGTGCGACGCGAGGGCCCAGCCGCCGGCCGACTTGAGACTGTGGGATGTTGCCCGCCTCGCCGGGAAAGAAGTCTGGTGATGGCGGTTTTCGAGCGCGGTGACATCGTGAGCGTGCCGCTGGACCCTGCGATGGGGCACGAGCAACGCGGCACCCGGCCGGCGCTGGTGCTGACCACCAAGGTGTTCAACAAACTCGGCGATGTGCTGGTGGCTCCGATCACGCAAGGTGGCGACTTTTCGCGTCATGCCGGGTTTGCGGTATCGCTGGCTGGCTCGGGATGCAAGACCCAGGGTGTGGCCCTGGTCAACAAGATCAGGATGCTCGACCTGGCGTCCCGCAAGGCGCGCAAGGTGGAGCGCGTGCCGCAGGACGTGATTGATGAAGCGTTGGGCCGCTTGGCCGCGCTGCTTGAATGAACGACGCGCCAGTCGGGCAAGGGCGCGCGGGATTAAAGGGGCCAGGATCATATTCTCGAGGGGCTATTGCACTGACCATGCGTCGACCCGCGGTGCCCGGCTCTCCGACTCAACTTGAGCGTTGGCCTTTTTGCTCAAACACGACGGCCGCATGTCCTGACTCCCGTTGCGAGTGCTCACCCTTGTCGATAGTCTGCACGATAGTCTCTTGCAGTGCGCGAAGATCGCCGGCAGAAAGCTTGCCCATAGTGCGGATGACCAGCCCAGGCTCAATGGTTGTTAAAACCGGTTTCAGCACGGATGGCTTGATGAGCCGGCGGACTGCCAGTCGGTGACAAGCGCCTCCGCAAAACCGGACGGCTGCCGCACCTGGCTCGTGATCGCCATGATGATCAGATTGCGCCGGCTGGCGTTGTAGGCGCTGCCGGAAACGATGACGGCGCTCCGCTTCTTCGCGCCCGACTGGTCGGTGAACGGCAACGGCAACGGCAACGGCAACGGCAACGGCAACGGCAACGGCAACGGCACCAACACCCCATCGCCAAAGGAACGGGACATCGCTACATCTTGTCGTAGGCGGCGTCTCCGTCGTTGTTCCACACCGCCGCAAAACTTGCCTCGGCCATCTTCGCGGCGGCCTGCGTGAGACCCTGCTCATCCTCACGCGAGCGCAAAAAATCCACGAAGTCCGCGACCTCTGCCAGCCGCTGCGGCGGTAGTTGACTGATCTTGTCGATCAACGCCTGTTCGGTTGCACTCATCGTTTCGGCTCCTGTCTGATCTGTTCAGCGACTGTCGGCTTGGGCCAGTGCATCATCGAGCATTCCCACCACCAAGCGCTGCTGCGCCTTGGGCAACCGTGCGAACACGGTAGGAAGTAGTCGCCCCAAGCTAGCAAAGCGCCCTCGCGGCGGCAACGTCCGACATCCTCCGCATCCAACGATCGCGGGCGGATTCCACGACGAGGCAAGGCGACATATCATCACTGGGTGCAGATGCCGGCCGGCCCCCACGGGTGCCTGCCGGACCAGATCAACGAGTCGACGACAGGCAAATGCAAATGGCGAAATTCGGTATCGGGCAGTCGATCACGCGGCGCGAGGACCTGCGCCTTCTCACCGGCCAGGGGCAGTACGTGGACGACCTGCGCCTGCCCGGCCAGGTACATGTAGTGTTCGTGCGGTCGCCGCACGCGCATGCACGGGTCCTGGCGGTGGACGTGGCGGATGCGAAGACCGCCCCCGGCGTCATCGACGTGATCACCGGCGCGGAACTGCTCGCGGCCGGTATCGGCGATTTCCCGATCGGGGCCGGCCTCAAGAACGCCCAGGGCAACCCGATGAGCGCACCGCCTTACTACGCCCTGGCCACCGACGCCGTGCGCTTCGTCGGCCAGGCCGTGGCGGCCGTGGTGGCCACGACCCGGGCCCAGGCCGAGGACGCCGCTGAGCGCGTGATGGTCGATTACGAAGAGTTGCCGGTCGCCGTGTCGATCGACGCAGCGCTCGCACCCGGCGCGGCGCAGCTCTGGCCGGATTCGCCCGGCAACGTCGCCGCTGTCGCCCAGTGGGGCAAGCCCGCCGATTGCGACGCCGCTTTCGCCAAGGCCGCTCATGTCACCAAGGTGTCGCTGGTCAACCAGCGCCTGATCCCGGTGACGATGGAGCCGCGCGGCACGGTCGCCGAATACGACGCCGGCACCGGCCGCTTCACCTTGCACACCAGTTGCCAGAACCCTGCCGGCCTGCAGAAGACGCTGGCCGAAGGCATCCTGAAGGTGCCGATAGACAAGGTGCGCGTGAAGGTGGGTGATGTCGGCGGCGGCTTCGGCATGAAGACCCTGCTCTACCCGGAAGACGCCGTGTGTGCCTTCGCCGCGCGCAAGCTCGGCCGCCCGATCCACTGGCGCGCCAGCCGCAGCGAGGAGTTTCTGGTGGGCAGCCACGGGCGCGACCAGATCAATCACGCGGAGTTGGCGGTCGATGCCGACGGCAAGATCCTCGGGCTGCGCGTGCGCATCCAGGGCAACATCGGCGCCTACGCGTGCTCGCCGGGCGCGGTCATCCATGTGGCCATCGGGCCCAAGGTGATCACCGGCGTTTATCACGTGCCCACGCTCGACCTGCATTCCACGGCCGTGCTCACCAACACCATGATCGTGTCGGCCTATCGCGGCGCCGGTCGGCCGGAAGCCATCTTCCTGATCGAGCGGCTGATGGACAAGGCCGCCGGTGAGCTGAAGATGGATCCCTCGGAGTTGCGCCGTCGCAACCTGATCCAGCCCGGCGCCATGCCTTATCGCACGCCGATGGGCGAGACCTTCGACAGCGGCAATTTCCCGCACATGCTCGACCGCATCCTGCACCACGCCGACTGGGCCGGGTTCGCGAAACGCCAGGGCGAGTCGAAGGCGCGCGGCAAGCTGCGCGGGCGGGCCATCTCGACTTTCCTCGAATGGACCGGCGTCGTGCACGAAGAAACGCTCGACCTGCACGTCGAGGCCGATGGCCGCATCAAGGTCTACACCGCGATCCAGGCCATGGGCCAGGGCATCGAGACGAGCTACCTGCAGATCATCGCCGAGACGCTGGACGTCGATGCCGATCTCATCGACATCGTGCAAGGCGATAGCGACATCGCGCAGGGGCTGGGCAGCATGGGCAGCCGGTCGCTCTACATCGGCGGGTCGGCCATGTTCACGGCCTCGAATGAGACGATCGCCAAGGGCCGCGAACTCGCCGGCGAGGCGCTCGAAGCCGCCGGTGCCGACATCGAATACGCGGCCGGCAAGTTCCGCGTGGCGGGCACCGACCTCGCCATCGACCTGTTCGAGCTGGCCGGGCGCCAGCCCGAACGCCGCATCGCCATCAAGACCACCCAGAAAGTGGGGGGTCCGTCGTGGCCCAACAGTTGCCATGTGTGCGAAGTCGAGATCGACCCCGACACCGGCGTCACCGAGATTGTGAAGTACACCACGCTCGACGACGTGGGCCGGGTGGTCAACCCGATGATCGTGGCCGGCCAGGTGCATGGCGGCATCGCGCAGGCGGTGGGCCAGGCGTTGATGGAAGACGGCCGCTACGACCCCGAGACCGGCCAGCTCACCACCGGGTCGTTCCTCGACTATTGCCTGCCGCGCGCGGACGATCTGCCCATGATCGCCACCTTCACCGATGAATCGTCGCCCTGCAAGGTCAATCCGCTCGGTGCCAAGGGCGTGGGCGAACTCGGCACCGTCGGCGGCACGCCGACCGTCATCAATGCGGTCATCGATGCCTTGCGGCCGATGGGCGTGGTCGACATCGAGATGCCGGCGACCGCGGAGAAGGTGTGGCGAGCGATGAAGAACGCCGCCTGAGCCGGTCAGGCGGGCTGTGTCACGCGGCCAGCCGCCCGACCATCGCCGCGATCGCCAGGCTCGCCGTCAACCCCGGCGACTCGATGCCATACAGATTCACCAGCCCGGTCACGCCATGGTCGGCCGGGCCCTGGATGATGAAGTCCGCGGCCGGTTCGCCGGGGCCGGATACCTTGGGGCGGATGCCGGTGTAGCCGGGCGTCAGCGCGCCGTCGGCCAGGGCCGGGTAGTAGCGGCGGATGGCCTGGTAGAACAACGGTTCGCGCTCGTGCTCGAAGGTGTAGTCGACGCCGTCCACCCAGCTCACGTCGGGGCCGAATTTCGCCTGGCCGCCGAGGTCGAGCGTGACATGCACGCCGAGGTGGGCTTCGGTCGCCACCGGGTACACCAGCCGATGGAACGGTGACCTGCCCGCGAGCGAGTAGTAGTGCGCCTTGGCGAAGTACTGGGGCGGGATCGTGGCCGCCGGCAGGCCCGCGAAGCGTCGTGCGAGGCTGGGCGCGTGCAGCCCGGCGGCGTTGACCACGGTACGGCAACGCAATTGCATCGGCTCCGCGCCACCCACCTCGAGAACGATGCCGTCGGCGGTGATCTGGCCGTGGGCCACCGGACTCTGGAACACGCACATCGCCCCGTGGTTCTCGGCGTCGCCCTGGTAGGCGAGCATCAGCCCGTGACTGTCGACAATGCCGGTGGACGGCGACAGAAAGCCGGCGACGCACCGGACTGCCGGTTCGAGTTCATGCAGCTCGGCGGCGCTCAGCCATTGGAGGTCATGCACGCCGTTGGCTTCGGCCCTGGCCACGTACGATCGCACCGCCGCGATCTCGGCTTCTTCGGTGGCGACGATCACCTTGCCGATGCGCTGGTGGGCGACCCCATGCCCGGCGCAATAGTCATAGAGCAGTTGCTTGCCCTCCACGCACAGGCGCGCCTTCAACGAGCCCTTAGGGTAGTACAGGCCGGCGTGGATCACCTCGGAATTGCGCGAACTGGTGTGCTCGCCGATGCCGGCTTCGGTCTCGATCACGATCACTTCGCGCCCGGCGAGTGCGAGCTGGCGGGCGATCGCGAGGCCGACGACGCCGGCGCCGATCACGACGCAGTCGATTTCTTCCATGGCAGTGACAATGGATGCTGGAACAACGCAACGGTACCGCAGAAATGCAACGGGCCGACCCGAAGGTCGGCCCGTTGATGAAGCGGCCGCGGTTACAGCAGGGTGCGGGCAAACGCCATCGCGGCCTGCATGTCGGGCAGCGCGGTGACTTCCGGCACCACCTGGATATAGCGCACGATGTTGTTCTTGTCGGTGACGATCACCGCGCGGGCGAGCAGATTAAGCGGGACGATCACCAGACCGTTGGCTTCGCCGAACTCGCGCATGTTGTAATCCGACACGAAGGTGATGTTCTTGATCTTCGCGTCCTTGGCGAAATGGGTCTGTGCGAACGGCAGGTCGCGGCTGACGGTGATCAGGTCGATCTGCTTGTCGAGCCCGGCATTCTTCTCCGACAGCTCGTGGGTCTGCTTGTCGCAGGTAGGCGTGTCGACCGACGGCACTACGCTGATGATGCGAACCTTGCCGGTGCTGTCGCCAATCTGGAACGGCTTCAGTTCGCCGGTGAGAAGCACGGAGGCGGGCAGCGGCTCGCCGATCTTGATCACACCCGAACCGCCGAGCGGCAGCTTGTTGCCCTTGATGGTGACGGTATTACCGGCGCCGGCCATCACGGAATCCTTGGCGACCGGCATGTCGGCCTGGACCACATTGGTGGTGGGGCCTTTGGTCGCGCACGCGGCAAGCGCGGCAACGACGATCAACGATAGTATCGGACGGATCATGAGTTTCTCCTGGCATTCATGTAAAAGAGGGGCAGGCCGCTGGGCGCGTCTTGGTGGCGCATCCGGCCTGTTGCAAGCTGCCGCGATGGGATTGCGCGGGAGCCGAATTCTAGTACGCGGCTTCGGCGCGACCGGTTGCGGATTTTCATGAAATATGGTCGGTGTTTGCACGCGACCGGCGGTTCGTGGGAACCGGACTTCACTCGTCGGCACGCCGCCTTTGCGCCCCTCGCAGCCCTGTTCGGCTCGCCCGGTCCGCTCTCGGCGGACCACTGGCCGTCCCTCATGACGCTCGAGACCATGCTCGGTTATCGCGGCGCGACCAACGCGGCCGGCATCCCGCTCACGCTCGGGACCGCTGTCGATGGCGCCGCTGCTGCCTACGAGCAGCGCATCGGGCGGCACGGGGAGATCGCGATGCGACCGGGGCAGTGGCACGACCTGTTCAACGTGTGCATGTGGGCTTTGTGGCCCGCGACCAAGGCCGCCCTCAATCGGCGCCACTGCGATGCGCTCGCGGTAGAGGCCGGGTCGCGCCGATCCCCTGCGCGCGACGCCCTGACCGCCTTCGACGAAGACGGCATCGTCATCGCCGTTGCCGATCCGCCGCTGGCGGATCTGGTGCGTGGGTTCCGCTGGCGCGAGCTGTTCGTGGACCGGCGCGCCCGGCTCGCCGATGCCTTCCAGCCGTTCGTCATCGGTCATGGCCTGTGCGAGAAGCTGCTCGCGCCCTTCGTCGGTCTGACCGCCAAGGCGTTACTGGTGCCGGTGGATGCCGACTTTGCGCGGCTGCCGATGACCCGGCGCTGTGCCCTGCTCGACGCCGTCGTTGCGAGGCTCATCGGCGACGCGGCGAGGTTCGCGTCGACCACCGACCTGTCACCTCTGCCGCTACTGGGTCTGCCGAACTGGTGGCCGGGCAACGAGGACCCGGGCTTCTATGACGATGCGAACTACTTTCGCGGCGGCCGTCGGCGGCATGCCCCGATGGTCGCGCCGGCATGATGCCGTCGACCGGTGCAGGTGCCGCCAGTGCCAACCCCACGCCAACGCCATCGGCGCCGCGTCGTGCCCTGCTGCTCCTGGCTTTTGCGGCCTTCGTTTCCGGGGCCTCGATGCGCATCGCCGAACCGCTGCTGCCGAAGCTCGCCTCCGACTTCGGCGTCACCGTGCGTGCGGCGTCGCTGGTGCTGGCGGCCTTCAGCCTCGCTTACGGCATGTTCCAGATCGTGCACGGACCGCTGGGCGATCGCATCGGCAAGCTGCGCGCGGTCACCATCGCGATGGGACTGGCGTCGCTGGCGAGCTTCGGCTGCGCCGTGATGCCGACCCTCGACTCGCTCGCGCTGCTGCGATTCGTCGCCGGTGCGTTTTCCGGCGCGGTGATCCCGCTATCGCTCGCCTGGATCGGCGATCGGGTGCCGTACGAGGAGCGGCAGGCGGTGCTCGGCAAGTTCATCTCGGGCACGCTGCTCGGCCAGAGTTTCGGTCCGCTGCTGGGCGGTGTGATGAGCGACCTGATCGGCTGGCGCGCGACGTTCGTCACCGTCGGCATCGCCTTCGTCGTGGTCGGCCTCATGCTGTGGCCGGAAGCGCGGCGCAGCGCGCGGCCGCCAGCGGGGCCGCGGGCATCGGCCTGGACACAATATGCCGCGATCCTGCACTCGCCGCGGGCGCGACCGGTACTCGCGACGGTGGCCATCGAAGGCTTCCTGTTCTTCGGCGCCTTCGGGTTCGTCGGCGCGTGGCTGCATCAACGCTTCGATCTGAGCCTCACGCTCACCGGCGTGCTGGTCGCCTGCTTCGGTATCGGTGGCGTCTGCTACAGCCTCACGGTGAAGCAACTGGTTCGCCGCCTGGGAGAGACCGGACTGGTGGCCGGTGGCGGCGTGGTGCTGTGTGTGTCGTATGTTGCCCTGGCTTGGGTGCCAACGTGGCAATTGACGGCGCCGTTGATCGTGGCGCTGGGTTTCGGGTTCTACATGATGCACAACACCCTGCAGACACGGGCCACCGAGATGGCGCCGCAGGCGCGCGGGGCGGGCGTGTCGTTCTTCGCCTTCTGCCTGTTTCTCGGGCAGGCCGCCGGGGTGGGGTTCTTCGGTTGGGCGGTGGAGGCGTTCGGTTTCGGACTGCCGATCGCCGGCGCGGGGGTGGCGCTGGTGGTGCTGTCGCAGGTGTTTCGGGCGAGTCTGAAGAGGATGAAAAAGGCGGCGACTTGATTTCACGGAGCGCCGCCCCTTTATCGAACGCCTACTTCACCGCGAACACGTCGTAGATGATGTAGGACCCGTTCGGGCTGAATTGCAGCTCGACGAACTTGTTGATGAGCTGGATCCGGTTCAGGTAGTCGTACTTCTTCGAACCGGTCTGGATGGTCGGGGCGGTGTAGAAGTAAGCGACATCGCTGGCCTTGACGACCTCGCCGGCATTCAGCTTCTTGTAGCTCTCCTCGGTGTGTTGCATCACGCCGTTGTAAGTGAGGTACAGCAGATCGCCGTCATCGGTCTTCATGACGGCGCGCACATCCAGCTTGAGTACGCCGGAGGGCATCACCCGCAGCCAATCAGCGCCGGGCGCGAGAAAGGTCCCCTTGATGTTCGGCCCCTTGAACCAGCCACCGGGCAGGACATTGAAGATCAACAGCGAGTTGTCGATCGGCAGCGGGGGCTCGAGGATGGCCTTGTAGGTCATCACGTACTCCAGCGTTGGCGTGGCGGTCTGTGCCTGTGCTGGTGAGATGGACATCGAAGCGGCAATCAGCGACAGCATCGCGGCAAGCGCGTGGCGGAATGTCATGGTTTTCTCCTTGTTGTTGGCGAACGGAAGGTCTCGGCATCGGGGAAAGACAGCGGCCCGGCCCGGAGCGCACCGGTGGATCGGCCGCATCCGGGATGACAGCCCGAATGACATTGCCTTCGATCCCAACAGCAGTTTGCCGTAGCCCACCTTACCAATAGCTTACCGATTGCCGATGCGTGCGCCGGGCATGGGTGTTCCATCCTCGGCGGTGCCCGTTCTGCCGGTGCCTGAATCCATGAATAATGGCGCAAGGTGTGGGGTGCACCCGACGACAACCGATGCCATGACGGGCAGGTCTGCTCGACGATGGCAACGGGTGGTGGCCAGGACGATGACGTGCGCCGATCCGACGGTGCGGGCGCGGGGATGTCAGGAGGAATGGAAATGTCGAAGCAGTATCGAGCGTGCATCGGCCGCAGGCTGACGCGGTGGGCCACAGTCGTCACGGCGTTGGGATGGCTGCTTTGCATCGGCGGAGCCCTCTCCGCCGACAACTATTTTCCGCCCCCAGGCGATGCCTGGGCCACGCGAACACCCGAGGCCTCCGGTATCGATCCGGGCAAACTCGCCGAAGCGGTCGCGTTCGCGCGGGCCAACGAAGTGAACTGGCCGCGCGATGTGCGGGCGCAGATCGAGAAGGACACCGCGAAGGAGCCCTATCCCGAGATCGTCGGGCTGGCGAAACCGCGCGCGGCGCAGAACGGCGTCATCCTGCATCGCGGCTACATCGTGGCGGAGTGGGGCGATACCCGGGCCGTCGACATGAGTTTCAGTGTCGCCAAGAGCTATCTGTCCACGGTGGTCGGCCTCGCCTTCGACCGTGACCTGATCACCGACGTGAACGCGCCGGTCGGTGCGCTGGTGCGGGATGGCGGCTACGACCTTGCCCACAACGCGCCGATCACCTGGCGCATGCACCTGACCCAGACCAGCGAATGGGAAGGCACGCTGTGGGACAAGCCCGATGTCGCCGACCGGCGCCGCGGCTACTTCCGCACGCTGGAGCAGCCGGGCACGTTCTGGGAATACAACGACGTGCGGGTGAACCGGCTGGCGCTGTCGTTGTTGCGCGTCTGGCAGCGACCGCTTCCCGACGTGCTGCGCGAATACGTGATGGACCCCATCGGTGCTTCCGGCACGTGGGTATGGCATGGCTACCTCAACTCCTACGTCGACCTGAACGGCAAGCGCGTGCAATCGGTCAGCGGCGGCAGCCATTGGGGCGGCGGGTTCTGGGCGAGCACACGCGACCATGCCCGCTTTGGCTACCTGCTGCTGCGACGGGGTGAATGGAGCGGCACCCGGGTGCTGTCGGAGCGCTGGATCGACATGGCGACAAAACCGGTCGCCATCGCGCCGTTCTATGGTTATCTGTGGTGGCGGGCGGAGGCATCCAGCCCGGTGTTTCGCTCGGCCCCGCCGGGTAGCTTCTTTGCTCTCGGATCGGGCGGCAACATGATCTATGTCGATCCGGCGCGCGATCTGGTGGCGGTAACGCGCTGGCTCGACATTCCTAAACTCGACGCTTTCGTTGGCCGGCTCGCCGACGCCGTTCCATTGGCCGGCACTCGTTGATGGCGCTGCCCCCCGTGCCGTCGGGCATCGTTGTCCGGCCTCGCGGCGCCGTGGTCGAGCATCCTTGGAATCTGCTGATCGGGATTGCGATGCCGCGCGCGCCGGGCGGTTTGACACCGTCGCGGGGCGGCTCATATACTCGGTTTACGGTTTAGAGCAAGTCTAATCTTGCAGCCGCCCCGAAGGCGCAGGCCCCTGTTCCGGCCGCGCCGCAACGACTACAACCGGAGACTCACATGCCACTCAAAGGCTCGAAGACCGAAGACAACCTGAAGGCCGCCTTCGCCGGCGAATCACAGGCCAATCGCCGCTACCTCTACTTCGCGAACAAGGCCGATATCGAAGGCCAGAACGACACGGCAGCGGTGTTCCGTTCCACCGCGGAAGGCGAGACCGGCCACGCGCACGGCCACCTCGAGTACCTCGAAGAAGTGGGCGACCCCGCGACCGGCCTGCCGATCGGCGGCACCCGCGACAACCTGAAGGCGTCGATCGCCGGCGAGACGCACGAGTACACCGATATGTACCCGGGCATGGCGAAGCAGGCGCGAACCGAGGGCTTCGACGAGATCGCCGACTGGTTCGAGACCCTGGCCAAGGCCGAGCGCTCGCACGCCAATCGGTTCCAGAAGGCGCTCGACGCCCTGGCGGACTGACGCCGGGCGCCGTTGCCTGAAGCGGGGGCGTGCCGATCGGCACGCCCCCCCCACCGACCGCGGCTTTCCGGTCGAATCCCCAACACTAATCCCCGGCACTCTTCATGCGCGAAGGCAGCCTCGAAGCCCCGACCCGGCACCCCATCGACTGGCAGAACCCCGAGTTCTACGACGAGGCCAAGCTGCTCGATGAACTCGAGCGGGTGTACGACATCTGCCACGGCTGCCGCCGTTGCGTGAACCTGTGCGGTTCGTTTCCCACGCTGTTCGATCTGATCGACAACAGTGCAACGCTCGAGGTCGACGGCGTCGCCAAGGCCGACTACTGGAAGGTCGTCGACCAATGCTATCTGTGCGACCTGTGCTATATGACCAAGTGTCCATACGTGCCGCCGCACGAATGGAATGTCGATTTTCCGCACCTGATGTTGCGCGCCAAGGCGATCAAGTACGAGAAGGGCGAGACCACCTTTCGCGACAAGCTGCTGTCGTCCACCGACGCCGTCGGCAAGCTGGCGTCGATTCCGGTGGTGGTGCAGGTGGTGAACGCCGTCAACAAGGCGCCGGCCACCCGCAAGCTCATGGACAAGGTGCTTGGTATCGCGGCCGAGCGCCAGTTGCCCGAGTACGACAGCGCGAAGTTCCGGAGCACCGCCAAACCGGACGCGTCGTTTCCCGTCAGGGCCGGCGCGAAGACCCCGGGCAAGGTCGCTATCTTCTCGACCTGCTACGTCAACTACAACGAGCCGGGCATCGGCCACGATCTGATCCGGATCCTCAAGCACAACGAGATCCCGCACATCGTGGTCGAGAAGGAAAACTGCTGCGGCATGCCGAAGCTCGAACTGGGCGACCTGAAGGCGGTGCGCAAGCTGAAGGAAGGCAATATCCCGGTGCTGGCGAAGCTCGCTCGCAAGGGCTACGCGATCATGACGGCGGTCCCGTCCTGCACGCTGATGTTCAAGCAGGAGCTGCCGCTCATGTTTCCGGACGACGCCGACGTGAAGCTCGTGCAGGAAGCCATGTTCGATCCATTCGAGTACCTGGTGCTGCGCCACAAGGACGGGCTGCTGAAGACCGACTTCACGCAACCGCTGGGCAATGTCTCGTATCACATCCCCTGTCATCTGCGGGTCCAGAACATGGGCCAGAAGACGCGCGAGCTGATGGAACTGGTGCCCGGCACCAAAGTCAATGTGGTGGAGCGCTGTTCCGGACACGACGGCACCTGGGGGGTCAAGGCCGAATTCTTCAAGGACTCGATGAAGATCGGCAAGCCAGTCTTCAAGGCGATGGCCAACAAGGAGCCCGACTACGTCAGTTCCGACTGCGCCATCGCCGGACGCCACATCCTCCAGGGCATGGGTAACCCCGACATCGAGAAGCAGCATCCGCTGTCGCTGATTCGCATCGCCTACGGCCTTTGAGTCGCCAGCAGCCACCGCACGAGGACACCATGACCGGCAATACCGCAACGGCGCATGCGCCGGCCATCACCCGCGACAGTCTGATGACTCTCGAGGCTTACGCCCGCGCCCGCAATGAGTTCCGGGCGCGGGTGATGGCGCACAAGCAGGCGCGCAAGGTCGCCCTGGGCGACAGCATCACGCTGATCTTCGAGGACGAACTCACGCTGCGCTACCAGATCCAGGAAATGCTCCGGGTCGAGCGCATTTTCGAAGAATCCGGTATCCAGGACGAGCTGGACGCCTACAATCCGCTGGTTCCCGGTGGCAGCAACTGGAAGGCGACGATGCTGATCGAATATGCCGACCCCGACGAACGGCGGCGCGAGCTGGCGCAACTCAAGGGCGTTGAAGACCGGGTCTGGGTGCGCATCGCCGGCCATGATCGCGTGTTCGCGATCGCCGACGAAGACATCGAGCGCGAGAACGACGTGAAAACCTCGTCGGTGCATTTCCTGCGCTTCGAGCTGACCGGCGCCATGAAGCAGGCATTGCGTGACGGTGCGACGCTGGGCATCGGCGTTGACCATGCTCACGTTGTGGTGGCGAACGATCCGATTGCCGCCGATGTTCGGGAGTCGCTGCTTGGCGATCTGGCGTTCTGAGGTGACTCCCACCCCCAGGCTGCGCTGCGCTTCGTCTTCCCCCTCGGAGGGGGCCAGTGCGCTTGGGAGCGGCCCGGCGCGTACTGACCGCATGCGTCGCGGTCACGCGGTGGCGATGGCGATCTGCCTGGGTGTTGCCTGGCTGTCCGGTTGTGCCGGCGTCGACGTCAAGCCGGTCGATCCGCCCCGCAGTCGGGGGCAGGTCGATACTTCCGGCGAAAACATGTCGAACGGTTCCATCTTCGGGTCGAAGGAGCGCGCCCGCGAGATCAACGTAACGCTGCCATCGGCGCCGGCGACAGCCGATCTGCTGCCGTTCGACCTGCGCAACAGCACCGATCTGAAGGCGGCCATCGACCGGCGATCATTGGCTGTTGGTACCGACGGTGTCGTGCGCTACGTACTCGTTCTCACCTCTGCCCGCGGCGTTCGCAATGTGAGTTTCGAGGGCATCCGCTGCGATCCGGCGGAGTGGAAGATGTATGCGATCGGGCGCGAGGACAACACGTGGTCGGCGGTGCGCGACCCGGAATGGCGCGTCGCCGAGCAGAAAGCCTGGAACGCGATCCGGTTCACGCTCGCCAAGGATTATCTTTGCGAAGCTACCGGACTGCCGTCGCGCGATGCTGCCGCGATCGTTCGACGCATCAAGAACTCCGTGCCGGCCCGCAACACCCGCACGTACAATTAAAGCAGCACCAGATTGTCGCGGTGGATGAGTTCGGCTTCGTCGATGTAGCCCAGCCGTGACTCGATATCGCTGGTTGCCGTGCGCAGGATGCGGCGCGCCTCGGTGGCGTTGTAGTTGATGAGTCCGCGGGCGATTTCCCGGCCGGCCGGGTCGGCGCATGACACCACTTCGCCGCGCTCGAATTCGCCCGCGATTTCGTAAACCCCGATCGGCAGCAGGCTCTTGCCATCGGCCACTACGGCTTTCGCGGCGCCGGCGTCGAGCGTCAGCCGGCCCCTGACCTGCAGATGGTCGGCGATCCATTGTTTGCGCGCCGCCAGCGTCATGGTCTGGGCTACCAATTGGCTGCCGACGCGCTCTCCGCGCGCGAGGCGGGTCAGCACGCCGGGTTCGCGCCCCGAGGCAATCACCGTGTGGGCGCCGCTGCGGCTCGCGCGCCGGGCGGCAAGCACCTTGGTGAGCATGCCGCCGGAACCGATGTGGCTGCCGGCGCCACCCGCCATCGCTTCGAGCGCGGGATCGCCGGCGCGCGCGTCGGCGATCAGCGTGGCCGACGGATCGGTGCGGGGGTCGGCGCTGTAGAGGCCCGGCTGGTCGGTGAGGATGACCAGCACATCGGCCTCGACCAGGTTGGTCACGAGCGATCCGAGCGTGTCGTTGTCGCCGAAGCGGATCTCGTCGGTGGCGACGGTGTCGTTTTCGTTGATGATCGGGATGACCCCGAGTTCGAGCAGCGTGCGCAGCGTCGACCGCGCATTGAGGTAACGCTTGCGATCGGCCAAGTCTTCGTGGGTGAGCAGCACCTGCGCCGTGCCCAGGCCGTGGCGACGGAAGCACGTCTCGTAGGCTTGTACCAAGCCCATCTGGCCGACCGCGGCAGCCGCCTGCAGCTCGTGCAATGCCTTGGGTCGGCGCTTCCAGCCGAGCCGCTGCATGCCTTCGGCCACCGCGCCGCTCGACACCAGGATCACCTGCCGGCCGTCGCGCACCAGGGCGCTGATTTCGGTTGCCCAGCGCGCAAGTGCCGTCAGGTCCAGCCCCTGGCCACCATTGGTGACCAGGCTCGAGCCGACTTTCACCACCAGTCGGCGGGCCCCGAGGACGACAGACTCAGCCGCTGGCCGGTTCATAGGTGTCGCTGGTGTCCGCGGCACGCTCCGCGAGGCGCACGCGGTCGAGATATTCCATGACGGCGAAACTCAGTTCGCGGCAACCCGATCCCTGGATGGCGGAAATCGCGAAGTAAGGCACGGGTTCGCCGGCCGGGTCGCGAAAGGCCTCGACGAACGCCGCGATACGGGCGTCGCGCTCGTCCGCCGGCAGGAGGTCGACCTTGTTCAACACCAGCCAGCGAGGTTTCAGGTACAGATCCTGATCGTACTTGCGCAGCTCCTCGACGATGGCGTGGGCCTCGTGCACGGGATCGGTGGCGTCATCGAGCGGCGCGATGTCGACGATGTGCAGCAGCAGGCGCGTGCGCGCAAGATGACGCAGGAACTGATGGCCGAGACCTGCGCCTTCGGCGGCACCCTCGATCAGGCCCGGGATATCGGCGATCACGAAACTGCGGCTTTCATCGACGCGGACCACGCCCAGGTTCGGGTGCAGCGTGGTGAACGGGTAGTCGGCAACCTTGGGGCGGGCGGCCGATACCGAACGGATGAAGGTGGATTTGCCGGCATTGGGAAATCCGAGCAAGCCGATGTCGGCGAGCACCTTGAGTTCGAGGCGAAGGCGGCGGCTGTCGCCGGGCTGACCCTGGGTGAACTGCCGTGGCGTCCGGTTGGTGCTCGACTTGAAATGCAGGTTGCCGATACCACCGTCGCCGCCCTTGGCCAGCAGCGCGCGTTCGCCGTGGTTCGCAAGGTCGGCGATGAGGGTGCCGGTTTCGAAATCGGTGACCACCGTGCCCACCGGCATGCGTAACGTGATGTCGTCGGCAGCCGCGCCGTAGCAGTCGGAGCCGCGCCCCTTCTCACCGTTGCGGGCCCGGTGGATGCGCGCATAGCGGAAGTCGATGAGGGTGTTGATGTTCCGGTCGGCGATCCCCCAGATGCTCCCGCCACGCCCGCCATCGCCACCATCGGGGCCGCCGAACGGCATGAACTTCTCGCGCCGGAACGAGGCGATGCCGTCGCCGCCCTTGCCGGCGTGGACTTCGATGGTGGATTCGTCGACGAATTTCATGGGTGCGGCTCCAAAGCAGAAAAGCCCTATCGGTCAGATAGGGCTTTTCGGTACCAACCGAAGAATTTCCAGCTTAGGCGGGCAGGACGCTTACCGTCTTGCGCTTCTTCTCGCCCTTGATCGCAAACAAAACGACGCCGTTGATCTTCGCGAACAGGGTGTGGTCCTTGCCGAGACCGACATTCACACCCGGATGAACCTGCGTGCCGCGCTGCCGCACCAGGATGTTGCCGGCGAGCACTTCCTGGCCGCCGTAGCGCTTGACGCCCAGTCGCTTCGACTCGGAGTCACGACCGTTGCGGGAACTGCCGCCTGCTTTTTTGTGTGCCATGGTTACCGCTCCTTAGCTGGCCGAGATGCCGCCGATCTCGACCTCGGTGTAATTCTGCCGGTGGCCGCCGCGCTTCATGTAGTGCTTGCGCCGCCGATGCTTGAAAATCCTGACCTTCTCGCCACGGCCGTGGCCGAGCACGGTGGCCCGTACCGAAGCCCCGGGAAGCAGCGGCCTGCCGACCGAAGTGGTTTCGCCGTCAGCAACCATGAGAACCTGGTCGAGAACGATCTCGGAACCGATTTCGACGTCGAGCGTCTCTACCCTGACCTTGTCACCGATACTCACGCGATACTGTTTGCCCCCGGTCTTGATTACCGCATACATGTCTGGCTCCACTCGTTCGACACAGAAAAGCCCTGGAATGTACGAAAATCCAGCCTCCCAGTCAATGCATTGTCGCCCGTCCACCGGGCGGCCGCGTGGTTTGGCGGCGGCCGTCACCGTTCCGTACCCCGCATCCGCCGACTCCACTCCTCCTTGACAGCAGTTCGGTCCGATTTCTACCATCGCTTCTTTCAGGCTGCTTGAAAGACGGTCGTGACCATGGATGACATCCGCGGGCTGGTCGCAGATGACATGCGTGCCGTCGACGACGTGATTCGCGCCCGCCTGCACTCCGACGTGTTGCTGGTGCGGCAGATCAGCGAATACATCATCGGTGCCGGTGGCAAGCGCCTGCGGCCCATTCTCGTGCTGCTGTCGGCGGGCGCCTGCAACCATCACGGTCCGCGGGTGCACGAACTGGCCGCCATCGTCGAGTTCATTCACACCGCCACTTTGCTGCACGATGACGTCGTCGACGAATCGGCCCTGCGGCGCGGGCGTGCCACGGCCAACGCCGCGTTCGGCAATGCCGCAGCGGTCCTGGTCGGTGATTTTCTGTACTCCCGCGCGTTCCAGATGATGGTGGCGCTGCGCGAAATGCGGGTGATGGAGGTGCTGTCCGACGCCACCAACACCATCGCCGAAGGCGAGGTGTTGCAGTTGATGAATGTGCACGATGCCGGCATCACCGAAGACGCGTACCTGCACGTCATCCGCTACAAGACGGCGAAGTTGTTCGAGGCCGCGGCGCGCCTGGGTGGCGTGGTCGCTGGCGCCGAACCCCGGGTCGAATCTGCCCTGGCGCGCTACGGCATGCATCTGGGTACGGCCTTCCAGTTGATCGACGACGTGCTCGACTATTCGGGCGGGCTGGACGCCACCGGCAAGAATCTGGGCGACGATCTGGCCGAGGGTAAGCCGACCCTGCCCCTGATTCGCGCAATGGCCACGGGCACCGCGGTCGAGTCTGCGCTGATCCGGCGCGCCATCGAAGAAGGCGACATCGACGGATTCGGTCCGGTTCTGGAGGCCATCCAACGGACCGGCGCCCTCGAATACGCCCGCACGGCGGCCCGCCGCGAAGCCGATGCCGCGCGCGACGCGCTGCTCGATATCGAGCATTCGCGCTACCGCGACAGTCTGATATCCTTGGCGGCTCTCGCGGTGGATCGAACCTCCTGAAGAAGTCGATGGGTAGCAGTCATGCAACCCGGTCGGCCCGTCGATCCTGGTCGTGCCTGGCGCTTTTCGGGCCTCTGGTGGCGACACATGCAAGAGCAGCAGCAGCAGCAGCGTTCGGGGTGTAGCTCAGTCCGGTAGAGTACTGCGTTCGGGACGCAGGAGTCGGAGGTTCGAATCCTCTCACCCCGACCAGCATCGCCCGGCGATGTTGGCCGCAAGCCGGTTTTCCAGATCGGCATTCGTGTTTTTCCCGCCAGCACCAGCACCAGTGCCAGTGCCTGTTCGCGCGCCTTCGCGCCAACGGCGCCGGCGCCGCGCTTTGCGGTTCCACCGATCTGCGGGACAAAAACCCGTCTGTTCGGCGTTTGTGAGCGGAGTGGCGCTGTGATACAAGGCGGACACAGGTGGCGCCCGAGCCCGGTCGCGGCGCCCTGAAGCGAGGTTCGCACTTGGCCAAACTGCTCTTGCTGGTCGCCGTTGCCGGGGTCGTCTATGCGTTGCTGCGCAACTACCAGCGCGCCATCTCCCGGCAGCAGGATCAGACGCCCACGCCCGATCAGCCACGCGCGGCCGCCGAAGACATGGTCTGCTGCGATCGTTGCGGCGTGCATCTTCCCCGCAGCGAGGGGTTTCTGTCGCAGGGGCGATACTTCTGTACCGATGACCATCGCAAGCTCGGCCCGCGCCAGTAACACCCGCACGCGGGCAGCCCGGCCGGCAGGCCATGCCTGACCGCGATTCCATCGCCAGGATCACATCGCATCCGCTGGTCGACGACGTCGACTATCCCGCCGCCTACTGGCGATCGCTGTTCTATTTCAATAGCTACCGGATTGCCGTAGCGGCGCTGCTGCTTCTCACCACCGCCATGCTCGACGAGAACATCCTGTTCGCGTCCGGCAACAAGCCGCTGTTCCTGACCGTCGGCGTCTGCTACCTGCTGTTCGCCGCGGTGAGTTTCCTCAGCATCGCCGCCCATCGTCCCAACTTCCAGATCCAGATTGCGGTCCAGGTCTGCAGCGACATCTTCTTTCTGGTGCTGCTACTGCACGCGAGCGGCGGCATTTCGAGCGGCCTCGGGCTGCTCCTGCTCGCCAACTTGGCGGCGGCCGGCATCATCAGCCGCGGGCGGCTCACCCTGTTCTATGCGTCGCTGGCATCGGTCGCGGTGCTGCTCGAGCACACCTACGAAGTGCTGTTCTTCGCTGGCAGCTACGGGCAATACCTGCAGACCGGACTGCTGTCGATCGGCTACTTCGCCACCGCCTGGCTCGCCCATGCGCTGGCCAAGCGTGCGGTCGCCAGCGAACAGCTCGCGGCGCAGCGCGAGGTCGATCTGGCCAGCATGGCGCAGGTGAGTCAACTGGTGATGCAGGACATGCAGGACGGCGTGATCGTCGTGGACGGGCACGGCGTCGTGCGCCAGATCAATGCTCGTGCCGAGGAAATGTTGGGGCCGTTGCCGAAACGTCAGGACGTGACCCTGCGCGATTACAACGCGCCGATCGCGCAGCGACTGCTGCGCTGGCAGGAGACCGCAGATGCCGGTTTCGACCCGATGCGCACCATTCTGTCGCAGAAGCTGACCGCGGCGCGGTTCGTGCCGGTAGGCCGTGGCGACAATCGCGGCGTCGTGATCTTCATCGAAGACCTGACCCGGGTGCAGGCCCAGGCGCAACAGCTCAAGCTCGCGTCGCTTGGCCGGCTCACCGCGAACATCGCGCACGAGATCCGCAACCCGCTGTCGGCCATCAACCACGCCGCCGAACTGCTGCAGGAAGAGCCGGATCTGCGCGAACGGCACGGCCGCATGCTCGAGATCATCCACGACAATGCTCAGCGCCTGGACCGGATGGTGCAGGATGTGCTCAAGCTCAACCGGCGCGACCGCGCGGTGCGCGAGGTGTTCTCGGTCGGCGCATTCCTGCGCAATTTCGCCATGCAGTTCTGCCAGATCGAGAAGGTGCCCACCGATATCGTGTCGGTGGAGATGGCGGCGGAAGCCACCGTGTCGTTCGATCGCAGCCACATGAACCAGATTCTGTGGAACCTTTGTCGCAACGCGCTGCGTTACTGCCAGCGCAAGCCCGGCAGCGTGCGTGTCACCGTGTCGGCCGGCAGCGCCATCGGTACAATCGATCTCAACATCATCGACGACGGCCCCGGCATCGCCGAGGCGTTGCGCGCGCATCTGTTCGAGCCTTTCTTCACCACGGCCGCGGCCGGCACCGGCCTGGGCCTGTACATCGCCCGCGAGGTGGCGGAGGCAAACGGTGCCACCCTTGGCTATATCGACCGCGCGCCCGGCGCGCAATTCATGATGGTGATCAAGACCGCATGAGCCCGCGGCGTTCCATCCGCGGGGTCGCCGCGCGGAAATACCGGCGAACGCACCACCAACCAGATGAATTCGGGAGACCCGATTGAAGCGCAGAGACCAACGCCCAGGCAGTATCGTCACCCGCAACGTACTGATCGTCGACGATGAGGAAGACATCCTCGAGCTGATCGAATTGACCCTGCTTCGAATGGGTCTGGAGGTCGAACGCGCCAGCACCGTGGCCGAGGCGATCGAGAAGGTGAAGGCGGGCGATTTCGATCTCTGCCTCACCGACATGCGCCTGCCCGATGGCGAGGGGTTGCAGGTGGTCGAGTACATCACCCAGAACGTGCGCGACTTGCCGGTTGCCGTCATCACGGCGCACGGCAACACCGAGAACGCGGTGGCCGCGCTGAAGGCGGGCGCCTTCGACTATCTCGCCAAGCCGGTGTCGCTGGAACAGTTGCGCACCCTGGTCAAGTCCGCGCTGTCGCTGCCGCAGGCGGGTTCCCCGGCCAAGGCCGGCGGTGATCAGACGCTGATCGGCGCGTCGGCGGCCATGCAGCACGTGCGCGACATGATCGAGAAGGTCGCCCGCAGCGAGGCGCCGATCCATGTCACCGGCGAATCCGGCAGTGGCAAGGAGCTCGCGGCGCGCCTGATTCATCAGCAGAGCGTGCGGCGCGACAAGCCGTTCGTGCCGGTTAACTGCGGCGCCATCCCCGAGAACCTGATGGAGAGCGAGTTCTTCGGCTACCGCAAGGGCGCGTTCACCGGTGCCGAGTCGGATCGTGACGGCTTCTTCCAGGCGGCGCACGGCGGCACCCTGTTTCTCGACGAGGTCGCCGACCTGCCGCTGCCGATGCAGGTGAAGCTGCTGCGCGTGATCCAGGAAAAGAAGGTGCGCAAGGTCGGCGCCACCCAGGAGGAGCCGGTCGACGTGCGCATCATCAGCGCGACGCACCAGAATCTGGGCGAGTGCGTCGAGGGCGGCAAGTTCAGGCACGACCTGTACTACCGCCTGAACGTGATCGAACTGCGGATGCCGTCGTTGCGCGACCGGCGTGACGACGTCGCGGCCTTTGCCGCGCTGATCCTCGACCGGCTCGCCCGCAACCTGCCCGGCGGCAAACCGGACATCGAAGCGGCTGCCATGAAGGCTTTGCAGCAATACGACTATCCGGGCAACGTGCGCGAGCTCGAAAACATCCTCGAACGCGCGCTGGCGCTGTGCGGCGGCAACACCATCACCGAAGAGGATCTGCAGCTCACCCCATCGGAGGTGGTGGAAAGCGCGGCCGAACGCAGCGGCGGCGGCGAGGTGGTTGCGCCTGTCGGCAGCAACGGCAAGTGGCCGCTCCAGGACTATCTCGACCGTGTCGAGAAGGACGCGATCCTCGAGGCCCTCGAGAAAACCCGCTACAACCGCACGGCCGCGGCGAAACTCCTCGGCATCACCTTCCGTTCGATTCGCTACCGCATGGAGCGCCTCGGCATCGAGTAACAACCACGATGCCGCCGCCGCTGTTCGCCGTCGATCCGGCCGGCTTCGTCCGCGGCGCGGTGCGCGCCCCGTCACCCCACCACGACGAGCGCCCGCCCGATACCGTCATCGATCTGCTGGTGATCCACAACATCAGCCTGCCGCCGGGCGAATTCGGCGGCCCGGCGATCATCGACCTGTTTTCGGGGCGGCTCGATACCGCGGCGCACCCCTGGTTCGCCGGTCTCGCGGGCGTGCGGGTGTCGGCGCATTTTCTGGTGCGGCGTGACGGCAAACTGGTGCAGTTCGTGGACTGCGGCCATCGGGCCTGGCATGCCGGCGAGTCGGTCTGGCGCGGGCGCGTCCGCTGCAACGACTACTCGATCGGCGTCGAGCTCGAGGGAACCGACGACGAGCCGTTCGCCGATCCGCAGTACCGCACCCTCGTTGCCCTGACGGTCGCGCTGCAACAGGTCTATCCGATCGTCGATATCGTCGGTCATTCGGATATCGCTCCAGGGCGCAAGACCGACCCCGGCCCGCACTTCGACTGGGGCCGCTACCGCGCTTCACTGCAACCCGCGGGATAGCGACACACCACCTGGGTGGACATCTTCCATACGGATCAGTACGTCCTGCCGCTGCCGCCTGGGCACCGGTTTCCGATGACCAAGTACGCGGCGCTGCGCGAGGCCGTGGTCGCGGCCCGCCTCAACGGTGACGACCCGCTCCAGGTCCCGGCGGCGGCGACCGAGGCCGAGTTGCTGCGCGCCCATGATCGCGCCTATGTCGATCGGGTGTTGAACGGCACGCTGTCGGCAGCCGAAGTGCGGCGCATCGGCCTGCCCTGGAGTCCCGCGATGGTCGAGCGTTCGCGGCGGTCGAGCGGTGCCACGCTTCAGGCCGGCAGGGCCGCGCTCGAGCGCGGCGTCGGCGTGAATCTCGCCGGCGGAACACATCACGCCTTCCGCAATCATGGCGAGGGTTACTGCGTTTTCAACGATGCCGTGATCGCGGCGAGGGCGCTGCAGGCCGAGGGGCGGGTGGCGCGGGTGGTCGTGCTCGATTGCGACGTTCATCAGGGCAATGGCACGGCGGCCATCGTGGCCGGCGATCCGACCGTGTTCACGTTCTCGATCCACGGGGCCAACAACTTTCCCTTCGCCAAGGAGGTGAGCGACCTCGACATCGAACTGCCCGACGGCACCGGCGACGATGCCTACCTGACCGCGCTCGAGCAGGGCGTGTGTTACTCGCTGTCGGCGAGCCAGCCCGATCTCGCGATCTACCTGGCCGGGGCCGATCCATACGTCGACGACCGCCTCGGGCGCCTGAGCCTCACCATGCCCGGGCTGGAGGCGCGCGACCGGTTCGTGCTCGAGACCTTGCGCCATGCTGGCATTCCGGTCGCGATCACCATGGCGGGCGGGTATGCGCGACAGATCGCCGACAGTGTCGCGATCCATGTCGCGACAGTACGGATCGCCGCCGGGTTGTTTTCCGGCGCCGCGTCGTAGTTGCCGCGACGAAGTTCGCCAAGGCGCGATCGCGGTGCAGCTCGTGGCGCCGCTGAAGCATCGCGCCGACACCCTTTCGCGGGCATCGCGCGGCGCCGACAAATCGAGTCGGAGCATAAACTTCTTGACACTCCATCATGCGCTACTAGAATTTGTACTTCGCGTTCGTTTGCCACACAACATGTTGTGTTCAGTACCAAGCGATGGTGCTGGCCGATGATAATTACACTAGATATAGTGGTTTGCTGTCGTCAAAATCGCTGGGCCCGGTGACCGGCGTCGTCGTCGGCATCGTGGCCATCGTCAAATCCGGTACCTGGCCGGATGCCGGTTCCGGACCAAGAACAAGACTCAAGGAGATCGAATGCAAGTTATCATCGAGACCAGCGCTGGCTCGCCCCTTCCCCCGACGATGCCGGTTCGCGAAGCGGTATCGGCGCGCGATCCCCGTTTCGCCGACTACAAGGTCATCCGTCGCAATGGCGCGGTCGTGGGGTTCGAGCCGTCGAAGATCACGGTTGCGGTCACCAAGGCATTCATCGCGGTCAACGGCGGTCAGGGCGCGGCATCAGCCCGGGTGCGTGAACTCGTCGCGGCACTCACCGAGCACGCGGTCGCCGCGCTGATCCGGCGTCAGCCCGGCGGCGGCACCGTTCACATCGAAGACATCCAGGATCAGGTCGAACTCGCCCTGATGCGTTCGGGCGAGCATGATGTCGCGCGGTCCTATGTGCTCTACCGCGAGCAGCGTTCGCGCGAGCGGGCCCGGCAGAAGGAGGCGCAGATCGCGGCCGAGCCGGCGGTGGTCAATGTGGTCGAGAACGGCATCACCCGGCCGCTCGATGTCGCGCGGCTCGCAGGCCGCATCGAGGATGCCTGCAGGGGCCTTGGTCCGGGCGTCGAACCCGGGCAGATCCTGCGAGGGGTCCTGAAGGACATCTACGAAGGCGTGCCGATGGATGAAGTGCGCAAAGGGTCGGTGCTTGCTGCCCGCGCCCTGATCGAGAAGGACCCCGCCTACAGCCAGGTGACCGCGCGCCTGCTGCTGGAGATCATCCGCCACGAAGTGCTGGGCAGCGACGCATCGCCGGCCGAAATGCCGCAGCGGTACGCCGAGTATTTCCCGCAGTTCATCAAACAAGGCATCGCCGCCGAACTGCTCGACGAGCGCCTCGCGACGTTCGACCTGGTCGCGCTGGCTGCGGCGCTGGATGCCGGCCGCGATCTCGGGTTCGGCTATCTCGGCCTGCAGACGCTCTATGACCGTTACTTCCTGCACATCCGCGATCGTCGGATCGAGCTGCCGCAGGTATTCTTCATGCGCATCGCGATGGGACTGGCACTCAATGAGGTCGAGCGCGAAGCCCGCGCCATCGAGTTCTACAACGTCCTGTCGAGCTTCGATTTCATGAGCTCGACGCCGACGCTGTTCAACGCCGGTACCCGCCGGCCGCAGTTGTCGAGCTGCTATCTGACCACCGTGGCCGACGACCTCGAGGGGATCTACGAAGCCATCAAGGAAAACGCGCTGCTGTCCAAGTTCGCGGGGGGCCTGGGCAACGACTGGACACCGGTCCGGGCGCTGGGCAGCCATATCAAGGGTACCAACGGCCGGTCGCAGGGGGTGGTGCCGTTCCTCAAGGTGGTGAACGACACCGCGGTGGCGGTGAACCAGGGCGGCAAACGCAAGGGGGCGGTGTGCGCCTACCTTGAAACCTGGCACCTCGACAGCGAAGAGTTCTTCGAACTGCGCAAGAACACCGGCGACGACCGTCGGCGCACGCACGACATGAACACCGCCAACTGGGTGCCCGATCTGTTCATGAAGCGGGTGATGGAGAACGGCGAATGGACGTTGTTCTCGCCAGCCGATGTGCCCGATCTGCACGACAAGTATGGCAAGGCGTTCCAGGAAGCCTATGAAGGCTACGAGGCGAAGGTGGCAAGCGGCCAGGTCGAGCTGTTCAAGAAGGTCTCGGCGGTACAGCACTGGCGCCGCATGCTGCAGATGCTGTTCGAGACCGGGCACCCCTGGATCACGTTCAAGGATCCCTGCAACATCCGGTCGCCGCAGCAGCACGTCGGCGTCGTGCACAGCTCCAATCTGTGCACCGAGATTACGCTGAACACCTCCGATACCGAGATTGCCGTCTGCAACCTCGGATCGGTGAACCTGCTCGCCCACATGGTCGGCGGCAGGCTCGACCTCGAGAAGCTGCGCGGCACCGTTTCCACGGCCATGCGCATGCTCGACAACGTGATCGACATCAACTACTACGCGGTCAACAAGGCCCGCAATGCCAATCTGAAGCATCGGCCGGTCGGGCTCGGGATCATGGGGTTCCAGGATTGCCTGCATGAGATGCGCACGTCCTACGCGTCGGCCGAAGCGGTCGAGTTTGCCGATCGCTCGATGGAGGCGGTGGCCTACTACGCCTACTGGGCATCGACCGAACTGGCCGAGGAAAGAGGCCGCTATTCGACTTTCGACGGGTCGCTCTGGTCGAAGGGCATCCTGCCGCCCGACACGCTGCAGTTGCTGGCGGAGCAGCGCGGCGGCTATGTCGAGGTCGACAATTCCATGACCCTGGATTGGGATGCCCTGCGGACCCGGATCAAGCGCCACGGCATGCGCAACTCCAACTGCGTGGCCATCGCGCCCACGGCAACCATCGCCAACATCGTCGGCGTCTCGGCCTCGATCGAACCCAACTACCAGAACCTGTACGTCAAATCCAACCTGTCGGGCGAGTTCACGATTACCAACGAATACCTGGTGCGCGATCTCAAGCAGCTCAACCTGTGGGACGAGGTGATGATCGCCGATCTGAAGTATTTCGACGGCAGCCTGGCGCGGATCGACCGGGTACCCGCGGAGATTCGCGCGCTTTACGTCACCGCATTCGAGATCGATCCCGCGTGGCTGGTCGAGGCAGGTTCGCGCCGCCAGAAATGGATCGACCAGGCGCAGTCGCTCAACATCTACATGGGTGGGGCCTCGGGCAAGAAGCTCGATGACACCTACAAGCTGGCATGGCGCCGTGGCCTGAAGACCACCTACTACCTGCGTACGCTGGCAGCGGCGAGCGCCGAGAAGTCCACCGGCACCGGCGGCGAGCTGACCCAGGTTCCCGTCGGCGGCGGCATCGCCGCCGATGCGCCGACGATGTGCCCCATCGATGATCCCAGCTGCGAAGCGTGCCAGTGACAGCGATGCCGAATTCGCGACGCCTTCCACCCACCACATAAAACAAGGACAACGCGTTCATGCTGCAATTCGAGGATTCCTTCGCGCCGCCGCCGGGCAACCTGGCACCGCCCCGCGCCATGCCGTTGCCGACCGAGCTTGCCCCGTCGCACAACATGGCGGGCACGGTGGATGCGGTTGCGCGGCGTGTCCGCGTGGAGGACAAGCAGGTCATCAATGGCACCGCCGACCTCAACCAGTTGGTGCCGTTCAAGTACAAATGGGCGTGGGAGAAGTACCTGGCGGGTTGCGCCAATCACTGGATGCCCCAGGAGGTCAACATGAGCCGCGACATCGCGCTCTGGAAGACCCCTGGCGGCCTCACCGACGATGAGCGGCTGGTGGTGAAGCGCAATCTCGGATTCTTCGTCACGGCCGACAGCCTGGCGGCGAACAATATCGTGCTCGGCACCTACCGGCACATCACGGCGCCCGAATGCCGCCAGTACCTCCTGCGGCAGGCGTTCGAGGAAGCGATCCACACCCACGCCTACCAGTACATCGTCGAGAGCCTCGGCCTGGACGAAGGCGAGATCTTCAATGCGTATCACGAAGTCTCCAGCATCCGCGAGAAAGACCAGTTCCTGATTCCGTTCATCGAGACCCTGACCGATCCCGGGTTCCGAACCGGCACGCCCGAGAACGACCAGAAACTGCTGAAGAGTCTGATTGTCTTCTCCTGCATCATGGAAGGCCTGTTCTTCTATGTCGGCTTCGTCCAGATCCTCGCGCTGGGCCGCCAGAACAAGATGACCGGCGCGGCGGAGCAGTACCAGTACATCCTGCGCGACGAATCGATGCACTGCAGCTTCGGCATCGACCTCGTGAACACGATCAAGATGGAAAATCCGCATCTGTGGACGTCCGCCTTCCGCGACGAGATCCGTGTGCTCGTCCAGCGCGGCGTCGAACTCGAATACCGCTATGCCGAAGACACCATGCCGCGTGGCGTGCTCGGCATGAACGCGCCCATGTTCAAGGAGTATCTGCGGTTCGTGGCCAACCGGCGCTGCCAGCAGATCGGGCTCGATCCGCTCTACGCCGGCGCGAGCAACCCGTTTCCGTGGATGGCCGAGATGATCGACCTGAAGAAGGAGAAGAACTTCTTCGAGACCCGCGTCACCGAGTATCAGGTCGGAGGCACGCTGAGTTGGGAATGAACCCGATGCCGGCTGTCGCAACCCAGGGTGAGGGGCGTGGCCACTGAGTCCGCAGCTTGCTTTTTTCACCGAAAATGCCGGCGCGAACTCTTCGCGCCGCGTCTCCGGTACCGTCATTCCAGCGGCGCCCCGACGCTGTTTCCGGCTTTGCCCGGAACCGACGCGTTCTCCGCTTGCCTCGCGTCGTACTTGCATGTGCTGGAACCCGCGCCAGTGGCGGGTCTCGGCCGACCAGGCTGCTCGGGATCAATGATGCAACAAGCATGTTTCTTGCGTCGTCGAGCCCTTGCAGTCGTTCGCGCATTGGCAATTGCATCAACGGTGTGCGGACGAATGTGTAGTTCAACTCTCATCAGGAGGTAACTGAGATGGCTGTAGCGAAGAAGAAGGCTCCGGCGGCCAAGAAGGCCCCGGCCAAGAAGAAAGTGGTAGCGGCGAAGAAGCCCGTCGCCAAAAAAGTAGCTGCCAAGAAACCGGCGGCCAAGAAGGTCGTTGCGAAGAAACCGGCGGCGAAGAAGGTGGCGGCCAAGAAACCAGCCGCCGAAAAAGTCGCCGCCAAGAAGCCGGTCGCGAAGAAGGTAGCTGCCAAGAAACCGGTGGCCAAGAAAGTCGTTGCCAAGAAGCCGGTAGCGAAGAAGGTAGCCGCCAAGAAACCGGCCGCCGAAAAAGTCGCCGCCAAGAAGCCGGTGGCCAAGAAAGCGGTGGCTCCCAAGAAAGCCGCCGCTCCCAAGAAGGCTGCGCCGAAGAAGGCCGCTGCGAAGCCTGCAGCTGCGCCCGCGGCAAGCGCCCCTGTGGTACCGAAGCCCGTGACCGCTCCGGCGGCTTGGCCTTTCCCGGTGGCGGGTAGGCCGAACTAAGAGCTTCCCAGATGCCTGCGGGCAGCTCTGCGTCCGGGATGGATACCAGTCACTGATCCGCGGGCCTTTGGCCTTGTTGTCGTCATCGTCATCGTTCTTCACTGCAAGAACGACGCAGTAACCGATTCAAGATGCGCTCCCGGTGCTCACCGTGGCTGCGCTGTTTCTGTTGCCGGCCGAAGCTCCGTGCTGTCGGTCACCCGCGCCGGTGGCACCGCGTTGCCGCACGCATTCGGAGGCTACGGTCGATGGAGCGCAAGCGCGTGAATTCCTCTCAGATACGGTCGATCGGTTACGACCCCTCGCGGCAGAGCCTCGAGATCGAACTCTCGAATGGCTCGATCCTCGAATACGCCAGCGTGTCGCCAGAAGTGCACCGGCGCCTGATGGCCGCACCATCGATCATGAGTTGCTACCGCGACACCATCGAGGACGAGTTCACATTCCAACGTATTCGCTAGCCCATTGTTGTTCGACAGGCGTGATTTGGTGCCAAACGAAGAGCACTCACGAACGAAGGGATCCTGCGAAGCGAAGGGGCAGCGCCCACAGGGTCCCCCGAGGACGCTGCGCCCCCTGGAGGGGGAAGGCGAAGCGCAGCGCAGCCTGGGGTACTGAACGAAGGGCACCATCAAGCGGAGGGGCAGCGCCCACAGGGTCCCCCGAGGACGCTGCGCCCCCTGGAGGGGGAAGG
>JANXYG010000024.1 GCA_025350245.1 Betaproteobacteria bacterium | reverse complement strand
GGTGCGGTTGTGGAAGCTCGAGCTCAGTCGCTTGGCACAGGAGACCGGACTGCGCATTTGCGTGCGTCACTTCCCGCCCGGGACCAGCAAATGGAACAAGATCGAGCACCGGTTGTTCTCCTTCATCACCATGAACTGGCGTGGTCGGCCGCTGATCAGCCATGAGGTGATCGTCCAACTGATCGCCGGCACCAAGACGCGCAGCGGTTTGAAGGTACGTTCCGAGATCGACTCCAACGCATACCCCAAAGGAGTGACCGTCAGCGATGCCGATTTCGCCACCATCAAGATCGACGCCGACGAGTTTCACGGTGAATGGAACTACTTGATCAAGCCCGCGTGAAGTCATCAACTTGTTTCGGAACGATCCCTAAGCAGATGACTCGGGGCGATATGTACCAAAATGGTGGCGATGCTGACAAGCTTGAGGAGATGGCGCTTCGCCGCGCGGGGCATTCGGCGGTGTCGGTGTTGCAGCGGGCGATGCCGGTCTGGTAGTCGGGGTGGATGTCGCGGAAGGCGACGGGGCCGTTCCGGCCGGCGAAGCCGGAGGCGGCGGTGGCGTGGGGGCGCCGGCAAGTGGCGGAGACGCGCCGGGCGGCGATGCTCCCGAGTCCGACTCGATACGCCCGAACAAAGCCGCTGTGCGGCGCATCTTGAAGAAGTACATGGTGACCATCGCCACTGCGAACGCCACCAGCAATATCATCGTGAAAAGGTGGAACGGCAGCACGCCGAAGATAGTGCCGGGCTCCTGATGCGCCACAGGAGCCGCGAGATTCATCTCGCGTTTGAACCAGTCGAGTGCGAGGTTGCGGGGCGACCTGCCTTCGGTGAGAACGCGCCGGGCCGCTATTCCCGCGCCGAGTTCGTCGAGACCTTCATGCATCGTCCCGACAGATTGCTGCATGAGCGCGTGGTCGCCGGCCTGCGTTGCACGGTTCAGCGATTCATAGCCACTCGCCAGTCGCGCCCTGCCTTCGTTCAATTGCTGATTCGCCAACGCCTCGATCTCGGCACGTTTTTCCGGCGTGATCTCCGGGAGCGTCATCAGCGACGGATAGATCGGTGTCGTGGCCGCGCCGGCCCCGCAACCTCCTCCCATGCAGCCGCCCGCCGGCGCCACCGTGCCGGCCATCCCGCCGGCGGCACTGGATTCCGTAGCCGGCGCTGTGGCGCCGGGGTTGGCGGGCGCCATCATCTTGCCCATCATGTCGCCCATCCCGCCGCCCGCCATCCCCGCAGCACCCGGCGCGCCGGATGGCGCAGGGGGTGTACCCATCGGTGCTGTCGGCGCGATTGTCGCCGGGCCGGATGGTGCCCCAGCGGGTGTGCCCGTCGGTGCGCCAGGGGCCATAGCCGGCGCGGCGGCTCCGCCCCCACCTGGATGATGGCTGGCGTGCTCATCCGCCGCAATGGCGCTTGCGCCGAGGGCGACGAGCGCGAGCGCCATTGCGACCTCGCGAACAGATGCTCGGCGGATCATGTTTGTCCCTTTCCGCCGACCATGGTCACATCGGTGCAGTGAATGACAATGGCGGTGCCGGGTCATCGCGCACAACCCGAATACGCCGCAGGCACCAGCCGCCGATTACGCCAGTGTGTGGGCTAGCTCACGACGGTTTATTGAACAGCTTGACGATCACGACGACCAGCGCGACCACCACCAGTACGCCGACGACCATCCAGATCCACATCCCGCCGACGGCCCATCCACCCATCCATACGTCGGTTTGATTCATCATAAGAACGCTCCCGCAGATACTCGATGGGCCTGTATGGCCAGCGACAAGGACCAAAAAGCGACGCGGCACACCAGTTTCTTGTCAACGAGGTGCTCCGCGTCAGTTTTCGGGGCCGCTGGCTCGGTTTCGTTCAGCGAAGGATGGGGGGGCGAGGATGCGCAGAACTCCGCCTCGATTCCATCAGGTCGAAGCCGACGCCGAACGAGCGCCATGACCCGTGGACTACTTCTTGTTGTGAGCGTCGGAGTGTCCCTCGCGCCCCGGCATGTCGACGGTGTGTCCGGGCGAAGTCACCGGCGGACCCGCAGCGTCCGCCGGACTGCTTTTGTGGGGTTCCCGACCCGGCATGTCTGCCGTGTGCGCCGATTCCGACTTGATGGGCTTGCCCTTCTTTTTCATCTTGCCCTTCATGTGTTCCGGTCGGTGGCTCTCGCGCCCTGGCATGTCAACGGTGTGGCCCGGCGTGGTGATCTCTTTGTTCTGGCCGTCGGTCTGTGCGACGGCGAGTGGAACCGAAACAGCGCCGACCAACCCGGCCAGAATCGCGAGGGTGAAGGGTCTGATGGTGCTGGTTTTTCTGGAAGCATTCACGAATTTCTCCTTTGATAGTACTGGCCTCTCATCGAGGCCGAAGTGCCTGCTGACATGGTCAGGCAGGCTCCGAAGCGCGTTAAGACGACTTGCCGACAGACGAATTGCCATGGTTCCGGGTGCGCCGTGCCATCCATCCGGGATCCTGCAGCGGCGCTCGCGTCGCTTGGCTATTTGATGTCCGCGGCAGCTTCCTTGTGGGCTTTCGCGAGAGCCAGATTTTCTTCGGCCGCCTGGTCGTATAGCGTCGCGAGCTTCTCGCAATGAGATGCCATTCCATGGCTACCACCCCCTCGATCCATCGAGGAGCGGTGATAGGCCTCCCCGAGGTCGCGGTGTGTCTTGGCGTCCGCCTTTGCCGAGGCTGCGGCCTTTTCATAGGCGGCGGCGATGGCCTTGTGATCGCCTTTGGTCTTGGCAGTCGCCACCGCCTTCTCGGTGGGAGAAGGTGTCTGCGCGTTTGCGACACCTACCGAACCCATGACCATCGCCAAGGTCATGGCACTCAACAGCGAACGTATTCCGAATCTCTTCATTGCCGACTCCTTCGTTGGTAAGGAACTGCGAACGAATCCTGTACGTCGATGGTGAATCCGAAAGTGGCCCAACGTCATGAGCACACGATATGCAGATTGGCCCTGGCCCGAATTGACGGATATCAAGCTTTTGACAATTCGCCGTTTGCCTGGTTGGAGCGGCGCCGCCGTTGTGGCGAGGCTCCACACCGGGGCGTCTGCCTAAGGCGGAATGAGGAAGGAGAGACCGCGCTACCCAATCGCGGCGTAGCCACCTCCCTTTACGCCGGGACGTCGATGGACGCCACGCGCGCGGCGAAGCGTGCGAACTGGTAGTAGGGAAAGTTCCAGGGCTTGACGCCGAAGAGCACGCCGATCGGGCTGCTTTCGACCGCCGCCTGGCCCGAGTCAGGTGTGAGATGTTGCGGCGAGAGGAACGCTTCGGCGTTGCTTGCGTAGTAATCGAGGATGTCCGCACTGAGCATCACTTCGCCGCGGGCCCCGTCGATGAGTTTTCCCATCTCCAAAGTCACGGGGCGGGCGAACTCATCCACCCGGGCTCGCAGAATGGCGGCGGCTTTTGCGATCACTGCGGCTCGGGCGGCAAACGTGGTTTGCCATCAAGTCTCGAAGCCGGTCGAGGCCGTTGCCAGCGCCGTCTCGAGTTGGCGATCGCTAATGTCATCGAACGATTTCAGGACTTCGCCGTTGTAGGGGTTGATGTTTTGGTAGGTCATGGTTCTATTCGCTTTAACCGCCGCCGTGATGTGACTCCTGCAAAAGCTCACGAAGAACACGCGGAAGTCCAAGGTGGTGACGGAAGAACCGTATGCGCTGGTGAGTACGTCGTCTGTACGGTAACGAACTTAGCGACGGCGCTACCCGAAACCGCGCGTTCGTCGCGGAATGTGGTGGCAGAATGTGGTGACAGAATGTCCTATCGTGCCTGCTCTGAAACTGTGCTTGACTCTGGAGGTACCTAAAATGACGCATGTCATGGCGCGGCGCGCGGCCGAAGGCTGCGGCAACACTTGCCAAGTGACCTCGTCGATCGAGGCGCTGAATCGCTCGTGCTATTGCCTCAGCCTGGACGAGGAGGCTTTGCGGCGCGGGCTCGGTGCGGATCTGGGCTCGCGCGGTTTGCCCGGCGCCATGGTCGACACGCATTCGCATCTGTTCGCGTCGGTGCCGATGTTCGTCTCGCGTGAGCACCTCGAACAGATGGCGCGCGTCATCGGTGCGGTGGAAGCCGTGGTCGCAACGTCGCATTTCTTCGACGCGGCGCTGGCATGGGCGCCGGAAATCGCGCGTTACGATCCGGGTTCGCCGGGAGGATTGTTGGGGTACGACTTTCACCTGGCCGCAAGCGGCCCGCGACTGATCGAGATCAACACGAATCCAGGAGGCGCGCTCCTCAACGCGGTGATGGGGCGTGCGCATCGCTCGTGTTGCGCGGATACGGCCGGGCTCGCGATGGCGCCGATGGAAGCAGACGCGATCGAAGCAGCGCTATTCGAGATATTTTTGGCTGAATGGCACGCGCAGAAAAAGGGTGTGCCGCTGATGTCGGTGGCGATCGTCGACGAGGCGCCCGAGCAGCAGTATCTCTACCCCGAGTTTCTCCTGTACCGGCAACTGTTCGGTCGTCACGGCATCGAAGCGACGATCTGCGATCCGCGCGAGCTGGCGCAAACGGATGGCCGGTTATGGAAAGGGGGCCAGCCCATCGACTTCGTCTACAACCGGCTGACGGATTTCGCGCTGGCGCAGCCTGCCCAGGCGCCGCTCGCGCTTGCGTACCTCGCCCGCGAAGTCGTGATGAGCCCGCATCCGAGGGCGCATGCGATCTACGCCGACAAGCGCAACCTCACCTTGCTCTGCGACGAGGCGTTCTTGCGCGCAACGGGTGTCGCCGACGACGCTGTTACGACACTGCTCGAGTCGATTCCGCGCACTGAAATCATGACGCCCGGGAACAGGAACACCTTGTGGGCGAAGCGGCGCCAGCTTTTCTTCAAACCCGCCGCCGGCTACGGCAGCAAGGCGGCCTATCGCGGCGACAAGCTCACCAGACGGGTGTGGGAAGAAATGGCGCACGGCACTTATGTGGCTCAGGCGCTGGTCGCGCCCAGCGAGCGGCATGTTGGAGGTTCCGAGACGGCCATCGCACTCAAAGCCGATGTCCGCAACTATGCCTACGCTGGCGTGGTGAAGCTCGTTGCGGCGCGCCTGTATCAGGGGCAAACCACGAACTTCCGCACGCCCGGCGGCGGTTTCGCCCCGGTATTCACGGAAAAGCCTTGATACGCCCGCTGGCTGGGGGCAGATCTCATCTCATTTTGCGTGCCGCAGCCGCAACGCATTGGTGATGACCGAGGCCGAACTCAGGCTCATCGCCAGCGCCGCGATCATCGGCGACAACAGCCAGCCGGTGAGGGGATAGAGGACGCCGGCGGCGAGCGGCACGCCGAGCGCGTTGTACACGAAGGCAAAGCCGAGGTTCTGCTTCATGTTGGTGATCGTCGCGGCGGATAGCGCTCGCGCCACGGCGATGCCGCGAAGGTCGCCCTTCACGAGCGTGATCTGGGCGCTGTTCATCGCCACATCGGTGCCGGTACCCATCGCGATGCCGACATCGGCCCTCGCCAATGCCGGGGCGTCGTTGATGCCGTCGCCGGCCATCGCGACGACGCGGCCTTCGCGTTGCAACTTCTCGACCAGCGCCAGCTTGTCGGCGGGCTTGACCTCGCCGTGCACCTCGTCGATGCCCAGGCGTACCGCTATCGCCTTGGCCGTGGTGATGCCGTCGCCGGTGGCCATGATGATCCGCAGGCCCGCCGCTTTGAGCGTGGCCAGGGCTTCTGGCGTGCTGGCCTTGACCGGATCGGACACCGCCAGCAAGCCATGGAGCCGGCCGTCCACCGCCAGGTACATGACGCTCGCGCCTTCCAGGCGCAAGGCCTCGGCCTGTGGCACGAGACTGTCGACGGCGATACCGACCTGCTGCATCAGCACCGTGTTGCCGAGCGCCAGTGAACGGCCGACCACCTTGCCGCGCACGCCGATGCCCGAGCCGGATTCAAAATCCGCGGCGCCTTCGAGCGCGAGCCCACGCTCGCGCGCCGCGCGGACGATGGCCTCGGCCAGCGGATGCTCACTGCCCTGATCGAGGCTGGCGGCCAGTCGCAGCACCTCGTCGGCCGCTACGCCTTCGACCGGCACGGCGCGGTCGAACGCCGGGTGGCCTTCGGTCAGGGTGCCGGTCTTGTCGACGATCAGCGTGTCTACCTTGCGCAGATGTTCGATGGTGGCCGCGTCGCGGAACAAGACACCTCGCGTCGCCGCCCTGCCGGTGGCGACCATGATCGACATCGGCGTGGCCAGACCGAGCGCGCACGGGCACGCGATGATCAGCACCGCCACGGCATTGATGAGCCCGTAAACCCAACTTGGCTCCGGCCCCAGCCAGCCCCAGCCGAAGAATGTCATCACGGCGACGGACACCACCGCCATCACGAACCAGCCGGCCACCTGATCGGCCATACGCTGCATCGGCGCCTTGGAGCGCTGTGCCTGCGCCACCATCTGGACAATCTGCGACAGCACCGTTTGCGAGCCCACCCGTTCCGATCGCATCACCAGCGCGCCGCTGGTATTGAGCGTTGCGCCGATCAGCTTGTCACCAGCCCGTTTGCCCACAGGGATCGGCTCGCCGGTGAGCATGGATTCATCCACCGCGCTGCTGCCTTCGACGACGACCCCGTCCACCGGCACCTTCTCGCCGGGACGCACGCGCAACACATCGCCCACATGCACATGGGTGAGCGGTACATCCTTTTCGCCGCCCTCGGGGTTGATGCGGCGCGCGGTCTTGGGTGCCAGCCCGAGCAGCGACTTGATCGCCGCGGAGGTCTGCGAGCGTGCCTTGAGTTCGAGCATCTGGCCCAGCAAGGTGAGCGAGATGATGACGGCCGCCGCTTCGAAGTAGACCGATACCCGGCCCATCGACACGAACGACGCCGGAAAGACGCCAGGCATCACGGTGGCGACGACGCTGTAGGCGAACGCCGCCGACGTGCCCAGACCGATCAGGGTCCACATGTTCGGGCTGCGGTGGACAACGGATTGCACGGCGCGCACGAAGAAAGGAAAGCCGGCCCACAACACCACCGGCGCCGACAGGACCAGCTCGATCCGGCTCTGCGTGGCCATGTCGAACCAGCCGAGGCGATGCCCCGCCATGGCGAGCACCGCAACGACCACGGTCAGTGGCAACGTCCACCAGAACCGGCGCTGAAAATCCGCCAGTTCCGGGTTGTCGTCGTCCTCCAACGTCGGCTGCAAGGGCTCCAGGGTCATGCCGCATTTCGGGCAGTTGCCCGGATGGTCATGCCGGATCTCCGGGTGCATCGGACAGGTGTAGATCGTGCCGTGATGCTCGCTGTTCATGGGAAAGCTCCCGCGGTTGAGTTGCAACCAGCCTCGATGTCGCAGCCGCGCGTTGTTCGCGTGGTCATCGAGGAACCCGATGCAAGGTCACGGTACCTGCTTGCGATGCGGATTGCCGTGATCGTGTTTCTGATGGTGCTCGTGGGTCGGCGCATGGTGTGCGGGATCGCCGCCGGCCGGCCCATCATTCATCCCGGCGTGGGAATGCCCCTCGCTCGCTTCCACGATGTCGCGATACTGGTCGGGCGACAAGGTCGGCAGGCGCTCGAGAAAGGCGGTCAGATCCCAAATCGACGCGTCCTCCATGCCGCCTCGCGACCACGCGGGCATCCCGGAGGCCTTGATGCCGTGCTTGATGATCCAGAACCGGCGCGCCGCGATCCGGTCGCGGTTCGATGGCGCTACCACGCTTCGAACCAGATCCGGGGGCTGTGGATAAAGTCCGCGACGGATCTCCGAGTCCGTCACCCCGGGCGAGAGATGACAGCCCGCGCACATCGCGGCATAGTTGCCGGCGCCGCGTTGCACGCGCGAGGCATCCGACCAGTCGGCCGGCGGCGTCACTTCCTGCGAACGGCGGTCGACGGATCGCTCGCGGGTGAACTCGATCAGTCGATAGACGCCGGGGCTGTGGGGCGTATCGGCCGCCATGTCGATGAAGCCGCCATAGGCGACGACTACGGCGATCACCGCCATGGTTCCCAGCGTACCCAATACGCCGATCAATATCTTCGACATGCGCGGTTTCCTCGATGGTGGGAAGCAATGCTTCGTCGCATGGCGGGTCAGTGGTGATCATGGCCGGCGGGCTTGCGCACCTGCACTTCGACGCCGGGGTTGTGGGTTTCGGACCGGCGGACCGGTTCTTCCGCCGGTCCGGTCCATTCGTACGAGACGGTGCCGGCCGGCTGCTGGTACCAGCCGGGATCGCGATAGTCGTTCTTCGCCAGACCTTCCCGTACCTTGACCGTGGTGAACATGCCGCCCATCTCGATGGCGCCGAACGGCCCCTGACCGGTCATCATCGGCAGCGTGTTGTTGGGAATCGGCATCTGCATCTCGCCCATGTCGGCCATGCCCTTGTCGCCCATCGACATGTAGTCGGGCACGAGATTGAGAATCTTCTCGGTGATGCCGCGGTGATCGACGCCGATCATCGTGGGGACGTCATGCCCCATCGGTCCCATCGTGTGGTGCGACTTGTGGCAGTGGAACGCCCAGTCGCCAGGCGCATCCGCGACGAACTCGAACGCCCGCATCTGGCCGACGGCCAGATCGACGGTCACTTCGGGCCACCGCGCGGATTCCGGAACCCAGCCGCCATCGGTGCAGGTGACCGCGAAGTCGACGCCGTGCAGATGAATCGGGTGGTTGGTCATGGTGAGGTTGCCCATGCGAATGCGCACCCTTTCGCCCAAGCCCACCACCAGCGGATCGATGCCCGGAAACGCGCGGCTGTTCCAGGTCCACAGATTGAAATCGAGCATGGTCGCGATCTTCGGCGTGTAGCTGCCGGGATCGATGTCGTAGGCGTTAATGAGGAACACGAAGTCGCGGTCCACGCGATGCAGCGACGGATCTTTCGGGTGCACCACGATGAACCCCATCATGCCCATGGCCATCTGCACCATTTCGTCGGCGTGCGGGTGATACATGAAGGTGCCGGACTTCTTCATCTCGAATTCGTAGACGAAGGTCTTGCCGGGCTGGATCTGCGGCTGGTTCAGACCGCCGACACCGTCCATGCCATTGGGCAGCAGGATGCCGTGCCAGTGGATGGTGGTGTGCTCGGGCAGCTTGTTGGTGACGAAGATGCGCAGCCTGTCGCCTTCCACGCATTCGATGGTCGGCCCGGGCGACTGGCCGTTGTAACCCCACAACCGCGCGATCATGCCGGGCGCGATCTCGCGCTCGACCGGTTCGGCGATCAGGTGGAACTCCTTCCAGCCGTCGCGCGTGCGCCACGGCAGCGTCCAGCCGTTGAGCGTGACGACCGGGTTGTAGGGGCGGCCATCCATGGGGCTCAGCGGCGGCTGGGTTGCGGCACTTTTCTGGATCGGCGCTTCGGGGAGCGTGGCCGCGCCCGCGCGGGTGACGGCGGCGGCACCGAGAACGGTGCCCGTGGCCTGGAGAAAACTGCGTCGTGTGTTGTCCATGAACGCTATTCCTTGGGAGCGGCGGTAGCCGCGTTGGCAGGCTGGTCGGTGAGGGCGCCGGTGCGTATCGGCGTTGGCGGCAGACGCCCGCCGAGGGCGGCGCGCAGTGCGGTTTCCGCCAGCCAGTAGTTGCGCAGCGATTCGATGTAGCCGTTCACCGCCATGACCTGCTCGCGGGCATCGGCGAGCAGTTCGAACACGCTGAGCAGCATGCCGTTGTAGCGCCGCAGGTTCTCTTCGGAGATGCGCTTGCGCACGGGAACGATCTCGTCACGGTAGTGGCGCGATGTATCCCACGCCGCGCGATACGCGGCATAGGCTTCGCGCACTTCGGACCGCGCCTCGACCGCCCGCTGGGCGATGCGATTCACCGCCTGCATGTACTGCGCCTCGGCCTTCGCCACCCGCGCGGTGCCCCAGTCGAAGATCGGCACCTCCAGACTGATCTCGTAGCCCTTCTTGATCGCCGTTTCCTGCTCCATCACCGTGGCCGGACCCAGTTCCAGCACGTTGATGAAACGCGTGGCTTTGGTCAGGCCGAGAGAGCGGGCGATGCCTTCAGCTTCGGCTTTCGCGGCGACGACATCGAGGCGTTCGCGCAGCGCGATGGCTTCGAGATCGGGATAGTTGCCTGGCGTCTTGGGAAGATCGGGGAGGCGCTCCGCGAGTTGGTAGCCGGCTGGCGCACCCCAAAGCCCCATCAGGCGCGTAAGCCGTTCGCGGCTCGCGACCGCTTCGACGCGAACCCGGGCGAACTGCGTTGCCGCGTCCGCATAAAAGGCTTGCTCGCGCAACTGATCGCGCCTGTTCATGTTGCCCGCCCGCGTCATGCGGCGACCGAGTTCCGCGCTGGCCTCCGCGGCATCGAGCACCTGACCGTAGTAGCGCACGGTCTCGTTGGCGGCCACCGCGCGATACCACGCTGCGCGGGTTTCGAGCCCGAGGCGCAGCACTTCGCCGGCCACCTGCAACTGGACCGCTTCGAACCGCCGCCTTTCCATCTTGATGGCGAGTGGCATGGTGAGCAGCTCGACGATGGGAAAGGTGAGCGAGGTTTCGTTCTTGAAGTTGACGCCGTTGTCGGCGCGCGTGCGGGTGGTGGTGAACCGGGGATTGCGCAGCCTGCCGGCTTGCACCAGATCGGCTTCGGCGATGCCCAGGCCGGCATACGTTGCCTGCAGGCCGCGATTGTTGAGCAGCGCGATCTGCATGGCGTCGTCGGCGGTCAGCGGCTGTGCGAGCAGTGCGTCGGTCTCGCGCTGTACGTCGCGCCGTTGATCGTCGGTTGTCGTCAGCGCGGCGCGTTTGCCGAGGCGTTCTTCCGCCACTGTCTTGGCTGGGCCGAAACCGCCGTCCTTCGAAAACGTCACGCAACCTGTCGACAGCAGAGTGGATAGCACGCCGATGACGATGCCGCGAGAGGCAAGCGCGATCATTTCTGACCTCCATGGCCGGCGTGACCGGAGTGTTCGGTCGACGGCGTCGGGGCCGGCATCTCCTCGGCAGGCTTCGCGCCGCCATGTCGATGCCCTGCCATCGGGGCCGCGTCGGCGTCCGGTGCGTTGCGCCGCGGATCAGGCCATGGCGCGAGCGGGCTTTCGGAAAAGGTCTGGTAGTTGGCGAATACCGACAGATACCGCGTTGACGGTACGGCCACCGTCGGATCGGCCGGGTCGGGTAGCGGTGCGGCCGTGCCTATCGAGGCATGGACGAGCAAAGCGGCGGCGGCAATGCCGCCACGAGCAAAGGACTTCATGGGTAGTTCTCCCAAAGCACCGAGCCGGCGCAAACGCGCAGCTAGCCCGGGTTGCAGCGATCACCGAACAAATGCAGGACAGCGGCCCGGATGGACCGCGAGGGGGCGATCAGGCTAGCGGCGGGCGCTCGGCGCGCGGGGGAACGATGAAGAGCGCGTGCGGAACCGCACGCGAGAGGAAGACATGGCTGAAGTGGTCTTCGAAGGCGGCAATGGTGTGCACCATTGCCGGGGCGCACAGCAGATGGCACAGACCGCACAGATCACAGGAGTTGTCGTCGATCGCCTGAGCGGCGTGATCGTGCGAAGCCGTATGGTCTGGCGCGGTCTGAAGCACCGGCGCCGCGGCTGATTCGTGCCCGTGGGCGGAATGATCATGGGTTTGGGCGGCCTCGGGCGAACCGTGCCGATGATCAGCCGCCGCCGTTGCCACGGCGGCACCGACCGCTTGCTGCTCGCTCCGGGCATCGCACAGGATCATGCCCCCACCGGCCAGCGCGCGCAGCGGCACGCTCGCCGCGAGGACGATCAGCAGGATGGTTTTCTTCCAGGACCGACTCATGTTTTGATGATAGGCCGCGCGCATCGCCACGTGCAAGACCCATCGACTCCACCTCGCCGCCTGACGAGTGAAATCGACTGATTGCTCCCTTTGTTTCTGGTCGAGCGCGGTAGAACTTGCGCGGGTCACCGTGGGTCGTGCATATTTCGGTGATGCGCTTTTTTCGCACAAGCTCGATTGTCTTGACCATACTCGTGACGTTTCTGACGAACGGGTTCGGCTGGGCGTTCGACGCTGCGACGATCGCGCATGATCTGGATCACGAGCGCCATGCGATCGCCCCGGACGCCGCCGATCATCTGGCAATCCACCACGAGAGCCAGCCGGACGACGACGATCTGGACGCCGCCGTCCATTTGCATCTTCATGCCATGGGGCATGTGTTGCCGTGCGTTACGAGCAGCGCAGCGCCAGTGTCGGTCTCGACCGGCACCGAAGTGCATGTCGTGTTCGTGCCGGCCTTTATCCCCGACGCCACCGGGGATCCGCTTCTTCGACCTCCCCGCAACACCCTCGCAAGCTAGTACCGCGCCGCACAGGGCACGGTGGTGAGCGATGCCGCGGCAGGCTGATGTCGCGGCATCGCTTTCATACCCTCCCGCGCCGGCAAGCGTATCGGATTCGTCCGGCCTCGGTCAGGTTCGTGCATCTCACGCCCGATCGATAGCGCCGCGCATTTGCGAGGGAACTGCATGATCTTCAGTCGATTGTCCGCCGTGCTCACGTGCGTGGCTTCTCGCGGGCTGCTGGCACTGGCCCTGGCCCTCGGGTTGGCCGCCGTGTCTCCATGCTCAGCCGATGAGAATGTCGCCATCGAGCCTCGTCGCGTCGACGCCCGCCCAGGCCCGGTGACGCAGGAGGAGAGCGCCGAGCTCACCTTGCGCGAGGCCATGGGTCTGATGCAGAAGCTCAATCCCGAGTTGGCGGCCTCGGCCAGGGAAATCGGCGCGTTGGAAGGGGCGACGCTTCAGGCCGGCTTGTGGCGCAACCCGCAGTTGGGTGTCGAGGTGGAGGATATCGGCGCGACCCAAGGGCGTGGCCTTCAGCGGTTCACCACGATCCGGATCGGCCACGCAGTCGAGCTGGGCGGTAAACGACAGGCCCGGGTGACCGCCGCTTCGCTCGCGCAGGAAGTGGCGATGCAGGCCTACGAAGCCAAGCGCTTGGAACTGCTGGCGCGCGTTGCCGACGCTTTCGTCGACGTGCTGGCCGGTCAGGAGCGCACCCGGCTCGCCGCCGACAGCGTTGCGTTGGCGCAAGACGTTGTGACGGCGGTGGCCACGCGGGTCCAGGCCGGCAAGGCCCCGCCCATCGAGGAGACCAAGGCGAAACTCGCGCTGTCCACCGCGCGCATCGAGCAGGAGCAGGCGCGGCGCGACCTGGCGGCCGGGCGCAAGCGCATGACCTTGCTGTGGGGCAATCCTTCGCCGCGCTTCGACCAGGCACTCGGAAATCTCGCGTCGGTCGCCGTCTTGCCGAGCTTCGACAACCTGGCGGAGCGGGTGCGCCGCAGTCCGGTTGCGGCGCGCGACCGCAAGAGCGTGGAGCAGCGCAGTGCCGTGCTGGCGCTCGAACGAACCCGGCGCGTGCCCGACATCACGGTCGTGGCCGGCGTCAGGAACTACTCCCAATCGGGAGAGAACACGCCTCTGGTCGGCGTTTCGATCGCGTTGCCTTTGTTCGACCGCAATCAGGGAAACCTCCTCGAAGCGCATCGGCGCCTGGACAAAGCCGAGGACGAGCGCGCCGCCACCGATTTCCGGTTGCAGTCCGAGTTGAGCCAGGCTTACGAGGCGCTGCTGGCGGCGACCAACGAAATCGGTGTGCTTCGCGACGAGGTGCTGCCCGGTGCGAGCAGCGCCTTCAGCGTGGCGAACCGGGGTTACGAACTGGGCAAGTTCGGATTTCTCGAGGTGCTCGATGCGCAGCGGACGTTGTTCCAGAACAGGGTGCTTTACCTGCGCGCGCTCACCAACTACCGCAAGCTGGTCAACGAGATCGAACGCCTGACGGCGGCGCCGATCGACGACAAATCCGACTGGCCGGTCCGGCTCTCCGGTGACAAACCGTGAAAAAGTTCAGCACGAAGCGAACATGGATGGCGATCGCCGCCGTGGTGGCCGCCGGCCTGATTCTGGGCGGCTTGATCGTGAACCGGAACCAATCCGCCACACCCCGGAATGGTGAGAAGGCAGAGAACGACGTCGCAGCGCCGCAGTCGGTGACGGGCGGCGAGTCGGTCAAGGGACCCAATGGCGGCAAGTATTTCAGCACCGACGGTTTCGGTATCGAAGTCACCATCTTCGAAAGCGGAGTGCCGCCGCGATTCCGGGTCTATCTCTCCGAGCACGGCAAGCCGCTGCCGCCGTCCGCCGCCCGGGTGACGGTCACGCTGTCGCGACTGGGGGCGCCGACAGAGGTGTTCGCATTCATCCCCGAGGCCGGCTATCTGCTCGGCGATCAGGTGGTGGTGGAGCCTCATTCGTTCGCGGTGGCGATTGCGGCCGAACGCGCCGGCAAGAGCTACCGCTGGCACTACAGCCAGGTTGAAGCGCGGGTGGCGATGTCCGATGCCGTGCTGAAAAGCGCGGGTATCGAGATACTGACGGCGGGTCCCGCCACCATCGTTCCGACGCTGAAGCTCCCGGGCGAGATCGCGTTCAACGACGAGCGAACCGTGGCTGTCGTGCCGCGGGTGGCGGGCGTGGTGGTCGCGGTGAATCGCGATCTCGGCGAACAGGTGAAGAAAGGCGATGTCCTGGCGATCATCGAAAGTCAGGCGCTCGCCGACCTGCGCAGCCGGTTCGCGGCGGCCCGTACACGCTTGGCGCTGGCGCGCACCACCTTCGACCGCGAGAAGGCGCTGTGGGAAGAGAAGATCTCCGCCCGGCAGGACTACCTCGCGGCCGAGTACGCGCTGAGCGAGGCCGGGATCGCCGCCGATCTTGCCGCCACCAGTCTGCGCGCGCTCGGGGTACCGGCCGGCGCGATGGTTCGGGCCGACAATCCGGCACGCTTCGAAATCCGTGCGCCGATCACCGGGGTGATCGTCGAGAAGGCGGTGGCGACAGGCGAAGCGCTCGCCGCGGACGCCGATATCTTCACCGTGGCCGACCTGTCCACGGTGTGGGCGCAGATCGTCGTCTACCCGAAGGATCTGGCCGTCGTCCGGGTCGGGCAGCGGGCAACCATCAAGGCGACGGCTTTCGCGGCGGAAGGCACGGGCACCGTCTCGCATGTCGGCGCGCTGGTGGGTGAACAAACCCGCACGGCGCGAGCCCGCGTGACCTTGAGCAATCCCGATGGCGTGTGGCGGCCCGGCATGTTCGTCGAAGTGGCGTTGGTGGCGGAGGAACGGCGGGTGCCGGTCGCCGTGTCCGCTACCGCGATCCAGACGGTACGCGGTCTGCCGGTGGTATTCGGTCGCTACGGCGACTATCTCGAGGCTCGGCCCCTGCAACTGGGCCGCAGCGACGGCCGGATGGTGGAAGTGCTCGGGGGCCTGGCCGCGGGAGCGAAGTATGGCGCGGGCAACAGTTTCGCCATCAAGGCTGACCTGGGCAAGGCCGGCGCCACTCACGACCACTGAAGACGCGGCCGCCCGAAGGGTCGGCCGAGGCACACGCCAACACCATCGGGGCCGATACGATGTTCGAAAGCATTCTGCGATTCTCCATATATCAGCGCTGGCTCGTCGTGCTGGCGGTGGTGGGCCTGGCCGTCCTGGGTGTCTACAGTTTTCAACGACTGTCGATCGACGCCGTGCCGGATGTCACCAATATCCAGGTGCAGATCAATACGCGGGCGGCGGGCTACTCGCCGGTCGAGGTGGAGCAGCGCGTCACCTTTCCGATCGAGACCGTGATGGCGGGCCTGCCCCGGCTGCAATACACCCGCTCGGTGTCGCGTTACGGACTGTCTCAGGTGACCGTGATCTTCAAGGACGGCACCGACATCTTCTTCGCCCGCCAGTTGGTGAACGAACGGATCCAGGAAGCGAGGGGAAGGCTGCCAACCGGGGTGGTGCCTGCCATGGGGCCCATATCGACCGGCCTGGGCGAAATATTCATGTACACCGTCGACGCCGCGCCGGCAGCGAAGAACGCCGACGGTGCCGCCTATGGACCCACCGACTTGCGCGAGTTGCAGGACTGGATCATCAAGCCGCGGCTGCGCACGGTGCCGGGCGTCGCGGACGTCAATTCGATCGGCGGCTTCGTGAAGCAGTTTCACGTGGCGCCTTATCCCGCCAGGTTGATCGCCTACGGCCTGACCTTTCGGGACGTCATCGTGGCGCTGGAGCGCAACAACCTCAACGTCGGTGCCGGCTACATCGAGAACAGCGGCGAGCAGTATCTGATACGGCTGCCGGGACAGGTCGTGAATCTGGACGAGATCGGCGATATCGTTCTCGGCACCCGGCAGGGCGTGCCGATACGCATAAAAGACGTGGCGGACGTGCTGATCGGCAGGGAGCTGCGCGACGGCGCTGCGACCCAGAACGGCAAGGAAGTGGTGCTCGGCACGGTGTTCATGCTGATCGGCGAGAACAGCCGCACGGTCGCCAGGGCGGCCGCCGAGAAACTCCGGCAGATCAATCTCGCCCTGCCGTCGGGCGTGGTCGCCACCGCGGTCTACGACCGTACCACTCTCGTGGACAAGACCATTCGCACCGTTGCCACCAACCTGGTCGAGGGGGCGGCCCTGGTGATCGCCGTACTGTTCCTGTTGCTCGGCAACCTGCGCGCCGCGCTCATCACCGCGCTCATCATTCCGCTGTCCATGCTGTTCACGTTCAGCGGCATGGTGGCGAACCGGGTCAGCGCCAATCTGATGAGTCTGGGCGCGCTCGATTTCGGCATCCTCGTCGATGGCGCCATCGTCATCGTCGAAAACAGCATCCGGCGCCTCGCCCACGAACAGCGCCGGCTCGGTCGGGTGCTGACTCGCGCGGAGCGTCTCGTCGTGGTCTTCGACGCCGCCCGGGAGACGCGCCGCGCCCTGCTCTACGGGCAGCTCATCATCATGGTGGTGTACATCCCGGTCTTCGCCCTGTCGGGTGTGGAGGGGAAGATGTTCCATCCCATGGCCTTCACCGTGGTCATCGCCCTGGCCGGCGCGATGATCCTGTCGGTGACGTTCATTCCCGCGGCGATCGGGCTGATTCTCACCGGCAAGGTGGCGGAAAAGGAGAATCGTGTCATGGCCTGGGCCGGGAAGGCGTATCTGCCGGCGTTCGATGCCGCCATGGCCAACAAGGGGCTCACCGTCGCCATTGCCGCGACGGCGGTGGCACTGTCCGCGCTGCTGGTAACGCGTATGGGCAGCGAATTCGTGCCGAGCCTCGACGAAGGCGACATCGCGTTGCACGCATTGCGCATTCCCGGCACCAGTCTGAGCACGGCGATCGACATGCAGAACGTGCTGGAACGGAAGATCAAGACCTTTCCCGAGGTCGACCGGATCTTCGCGAAGATCGGCACCGCCGAGATCGCGACCGATCCGGTACCGCCGAGCGTCGCGGACAACTTCGTGATTCTCGCGCCGCGATCGCAGTGGCGGAAGCAGTACCGCACCAAGGCCGACCTGGTGCGTGGACTGGAGCTGGCGGTCGGCGAGGTGCCGGGCAACAACTACGAGTTCACGCAACCGATCCAGATGCGGTTCAACGAACTCCTGTCGGGGGTGCGGGCCGACGTCGCGGTCAAGATATTCGGCGACGATATCCAGACGCTGCGGACCCTGGGCGGACAGGTGGAAAAGCTGCTCGCCACCGTTCCCGGTGCCGCCGACGTGAAGGCGGAACCGATCACCGGTCTGCCGATGCTCAACCTGCGGATGGATCGCGCCCGCATGGCACGCTACGGCCTGAACGTGGCCGACGTGCAAGACGTCGTCGCCACCGCGGTCGGTGGCACCAGTGCCGGCACCCTCTATCAAGGCGACCGCCGCTTCGATTTGCAGGTGCGCCTGCCGGAGACCCTGCGTAGCGACATCGAGGCATTGAAGCGGCTGCCGATCCCGCTTCCCGCGCCCTCGGCGGGCCGTGCCACGGAGGGCGCGAACCGTTTGCCCGCGCATGCCATCCTCGACGAAGTGGCAACCATCGAGGTTGTCCAAGGCCCCAACCAGATCAGCCGCGAGAACGGCAAACGCCGTGTCGTCGTCTCGGCCAACGTGCGCGGCCGGGACATCGGCTCCTTCGTAACCGAGGCGCAAGCACGGATCGGAAGCCAGGTGTCGCTGCCAACCGGCTATTGGATCGGTTGGGGCGGGCAGTTCGAGCAGCTCGTTTCCGCCGCCGAGCGCCTGCGGCTCGTGGTGCCGTTGGCACTGGGGCTAATCTTCGTGCTGCTCTACTCCATGTTCGGCAACTTTCGCGAGGGGCTGCTGGTGTTCACCGGGGTCCCCTTCGCCCTCACCGGTGGCATCGTCGCGCTCTGGCTGCGCGGCATTCCCCTGTCGATCTCGGCCGGGGTCGGATTCATCGCCTTGTCCGGTGTCGCCGTGCTGAACGGCCTGGTGATGTTGTCGTTCATTCGCGCCCTGCGGGAAGCGGGGAAGCCGCTGGACGAAGCGGTTCGGACCGGATCCCTCACCCGCCTGCGTCCCGTGCTCATGACCGCACTGGTCGCGGCGCTCGGATTCGTGCCGATGGCGTTGTCGACCGGCACCGGGGCGGAAGTGCAGCGACCGCTCGCGACCGTGGTCATCGGCGGCATCCTGTCGTCCACCGTGTTGACCTTGCTGGTGCTGCCGGTGCTCTACCGGCTGACCTATGGCTGGGGTGGCGACGAACCCGGCGCGACGACGGCGCGAGACAAGATGTCTCCGGAGGCGGACTGATCGGTCCATTCGAACTTCCAGTGGTCCGCGATCATCGCGCTGCAACCGGCGGTCGTGGCGTCCTGAAGCACCGCCTTCAAAGCAGCCCCGACACGGCGACGACCAGGACCAGATAGCGTCCGACCTTGGCGATGGTGACCAGCAGCAGGAACATCGGAAACGGTTCGCGCAGCACGCCGGCAACAACGGTCAGCGGATCGCCGATGATCGGTGCCCAGCTCAGCAGGAGCGACCATTTGCCGAAACGGCCGTACCACCGCTGTGCACGCGCCAGCCCCGCGCTGCTGGCGGGAAACCACTGGCGGCCGCGAAACCGCTCGATCCCCCGGCCGAGCAGCCAGTTGACCACCGAGCCGAGCACGTTGCCGATGCTGGCCACGGTGACGAGCAGCCAGGCTGGGTAGTCTGCGAGCAACAGCCCCACCAGCGCCGCTTCCGACTGCATCGGCAGAATAGTAGCCGCGATAAACGCGGTCAGGAACAGACCGGCATAGGCGGCCAGATCGGTCATCGAACGGGGTCGAGCGACATCGATTAGAGCCGGTGCGTGAAGCCGATCGAGGCCGGCGTGACGAAGGTCAACGGCAAGCCAGCTTCAGCGTGGATCAGTCTGCCAGTCTGCAGCGGGCGCGGCATGGGGCTCAGTACAGTACCGCATGGCGCTCAGCGCAATACAGTACAGTACAACACTTTCACAGTACATACTTACTCCGTTCCGAGGGAAAACCATGGCCTCTGCCAAGACCGCCACGCTGACATTTCGTATCGAACCCGAACTCAAGGAAGCCGTGCGCGCGGCTGCTGTCATCGAGCACCGCTCCATCGCCAACATGATTGCGGTGATGATCCGCGACTATTGCGGACGGGTGGGGGTCGAGATTGCTGAACCGAACGCGCCGATTGTTGATAGCCAGAAATCCGCCAAGGCCAGAAAGACAAAATGATTACCCTCGATACCCTCAGCCCCGGACTTGCGCTCACCGGTCTTGATCCGACTGGCATTGGAAGCGTGATTGCCGTGGTGCCGATTGCCGACGGTGCGGTGCAAGTCATCTATCGCACGCCCGATGGCGGCGTAAAAGAGCGCCTGCTCAACCGGGCAGATGAAGCCACCCTGTCGATTGCCACTGTCGAGCGGCCCTGGTCTTTCGGCGGCGATGGCGAGGCGTTCAAACTCACCGTCGAGGCCAAACGCATTGATCTCGCCTTTCTGTTCGACCCGATGATGGCCGTGCACACGTCCAACGTGGAACCGCTACCGCACCAGATCACCGCTGTTTACGAATCCATGCTGCCGCGCCAGCCGTTGCGTTTTGTGCTTGCGGACGACCCCGGCGCGGGCAAGACCATCATGGCGGGGCTTTACATCCGCGAGCTCATCATGCGCGCCGACGCCCGGCGCATTGTCATCGTCGCCCCCGGCAGCCTGGTCGATCAGTGGCGCGAAGAAATGTTCGAGAAGTTCGGCCTGGAGTTCCGTGTCTTCACCAAAGACCTGGAAGCCGCCACGCCGAGCGGCAATCCGTTTGAAGACATCGACCATCTCATCGTTCGCCTCGACCAGATGGCGCGCAACGAAGAACTGCAAGAGAAGCTCTGCGCGGCGGGTTGGGACCTGGTTGTCTTCGACGAAGCGCACAAGCTCGCCGCCCACTTTTTCGGCAACAAGCTGGAGAAGACGGGCCGCTTCAAGCTGGCCGAAAAGCTCGGGGCGCAAACGCGTCACTTGCTGCTGATGACGGCCACGCCGCACAACGGCAAGGAAGAGGACTTCCAGTTGTTCCTCTCGCTGCTCGACTCCGACCGCTTCTATGGCAAGTTTCGTGATGGCGTGCATAAGGTGGATTGCTCCGATCTTATGCGCCGCATGGTGAAAGAGAAACTGGTCAAGTTCGACGGCACGCCGCTGTTCCCCGAGCGCCGCGCCTACACGGTCAATTACCAGCTTTCCGATCTTGAGCGCGCGCTGTACGAAGCGGTCACCGAGTATGTGAAAACCGAAATGGGCAAGGCCGACCAGCTCGACGGCAAACGCAAAGGCTCGGTCGGCTTCGCGCTCACCGCCCTCCAGCGCCGACTCGCTTCCAGCCCCGAGGCCATCTTCCAGTCGCTCAAGCGCCGCCGTGAACGTCTCGAACGTCGCCTGCGTGAAGAGCGCATGGGCATCCGTGGCCAGTCGATTCTCGCCGAGACCCTCGCCGAAGTGCCCGAAGACGATGACGACCTCAACGCCGAGGAGCAGGAGAACCTGGAAGAAACGCTGGTCGATCAGGCCACCGCATCGCGCAGCATCGCCGAACTCGAAGGCGAGATCATCATCCTGCAATCCCTCGAACAGCAGGCCAGGGTGCTGGTCGCCTCCGGCAAGGATCGCAAGTGGGACGAACTCTCGCGCATTCTGCAAAACGAGCCGCAGATGCACGATGCAGGCGGGCGGATGCGCAAGATCATCATCTTCAGCGAGCACCGCGACACCCTGAACTATCTGCACGAAAAGATCGCTGGCGTGTTGGGCAGTGTGGGTAACCAAAGCGCCATCGTCGTGATCCATGGCGGCGTGCACCGCGATGACCGGCGCAAGGCGCAGGCGCTGTTTCGCTCCGATCCCGACATCCGCGTACTGGTCGCAACCGACGCCGCCGGTGAAGGCATTAACCTGCAAAATGCCAACCTGATGGTGAACTACGATCTGCCGTGGAACCCCAACCGCCTCGAACAACGCTTCGGGCGTATCCACCGCATCGGCCAACAAGAGGTTTGCCACCTCTGGAACCTGGTCGCCAAGGAAACCCGCGAGGGCGATGTGTATTTCCGCCTGCTCGAAAAGCTCCAGGCGGTCAGCGAGGCCCTGCATGGCCAGGTCTTCAACGTCCTCGGCGAAGTCTTTGAAGGCAACAGCCTCAAGGACATGCTTCTGGAGGCGATTCGCTACGGCGACCAGCCGACGGTGCGCGCTCGCCTCAATCAGACCATCGACAACGTCTTTGACCGCGAACACCTGATGACCATCCTCAATCGCGACGCGCTGGCTCAGGAAAGTCTCACCCCCGAGCGCCTGTTTGCGGTGAAGGAAGAAATGGAAAAGGCCGAAGCGCGCCGCCTTCAGCCCTACTTTGTTCGCTCTTTCTTCATGAAAGGCTTCGAGTCGCTGGGCGGTTCCATTTATCCCCGCGAATCCGAACGTTTCGAGATCACGCATGTTCCTGCCGAGTTGCGCGAACGTGATCGGCTCATCACCGGGCGCAACCGGCGCGACCTCGCCCCCGTCCTGCGCCGCTACGAGCGGGTGTGCTTTACCAAGGCCGCCGTGCGGCCAACCGACCGCCCCGGTCTCGCCTTCGCCAGCATGATTCATCCCGGCCACCCGCTGATGCTCGCCCTCAGCGATGTGTTGCTGGAGCAGCACGCCAACCTGCTGCGCCAGGGCACATTGCTGGTGGACCCGGCGGACGACGGCGAGCAGAGTTGGTTACTCTTCCTGCTCACCCACGAAGTGAAGTCGGGCGATGGACAAGTCATTTCCAAGCGCCTGCAATTCGTCCGCGTCCTGCCCGATGGCAGCGCCACCTTCGCCGGTTGGGCGCCGCACCTCGACCTCGAACCGCTTGGCGCCGCCGACCGCCCCCTATTGGCTGAAACCCTTGCTGCGCCCTGGCTCACTGCCGGGCTGGAAAATCGCGCCCTCGCGCTCGCCGCCCAGACCCTCGTGCCTGAACACTTCAGCGAAATCGCCGGGCGCCGCATCGCCCACGTGGACAAGACGCTGGCCGCCGTTCATGAACGCCTGACCAAAGAGATTGATTACTGGTCCGACCGCTTCATCAAGCTCACCGACGACAAGGCTGCTGGCAAAGACGTGCGCCTCAATCTGGAAAACGTCCGCCGCACCATAAGCGACCTCGAAGCCCGGCTGGAGAGTCGCAAGAAAGAACTTCAGTCCATGCGCCATGTCACCTCCGCCACGCCGGTCGTGCTTAGCGGTGCACTGGTCATACCGGCGGGCTTGCTGCGCCGCTTGCGCGGCGAGGTCGCCCCCGGCGTTGCCACGACAGGCGCGCCGTTTTCCGCCGACCCCGAAGCGCGCTCGCGCATCGAGCAACTGGCCATGAACGCCGTCAGGCTCGCTGAAGAGGCCCGCGGCTGCCGGGTGGAAGATGTGTCCGCCCAGAAATGCGGCTGGGACATTACCTCCTACGTGCCCGCCCCTGATGGCCGCTTGCCCGAAGCCCGTCACATCGAGGTCAAAGGCCGCGTCAAAGGCGCCACCACGGTGACGGTGACCAAGAACGAAATCTTTGAAAGCTGGAACCAGGGCAACAAGTATCACCTCGCCATCGTGCTCGTCGGCGAAGACGACGCTATCGACGGCCCCCATTACGTGCCGCACCCGTTCAAGGAAGAGCCGGGCTGGGGCGTGTGTTCGGTCAATTACGACCTTGGAGCGTTGCTGAAACTCTCTACAAAATCATGATCACTGAAGCCGAACTCCTGAAACTCCTCACCGAAATAGAATCCTTTCGCGTCGAGCGCACCATCGCTATGGACAAGACCGACAAATTCGCTCAGGCCATTTGCGCTTTCGCCAATGACATGGCCGCCTCTGGCTTGCCCGGCTATCTCTTGATCGGCGCCGATGATAAAGCGGGAGCACCCAGCGGGCTGAAAGTAACGGACCAACTCCTTCAGAACCTCGCTAGTTTGGCTACCAATGGCAACGTCCTGCCTGCTCCAGCACTGACCGCCTATCGAATACTGCTTTCGTCGGGCCTCGGTGAGATTGCCGTTGTCGAGGTGCAACCATCCACCCTCCCTCCGGTGCGCTACAAAGGCCAAGCGTGGATTCGACGCGGTCCGGCCAAGGGTATCGCCAACGAGGCTGAAGAGACCATTCTCATCGAGCGCCGGACGGCGGCGGCGAAAACTTTCGATGCGCAGGCTTGCGTTGGAGCGAGTCTTTCGGATCTCGCTTTAGATCTATTCACCGCCACCTACCGCCCCCAGGCCATTGATGCCGAGACGATTGCCGACAACCACCGCCCGATTGAGAACCAACTCGCCTCCCTGCGCTTTTTTGATCCTGGACGTAACCTGCCGACCTATGCCGGGCTGATCTTGTTTGCCAAAGACCTCTTGGGCTGGTTGCCGAACGCCTATGTTCAATATGTCCGTTTTGACGGGCCGGATATGGGTGCGGATGTCATTTCAGAGAAACGCTTTCAAGGCGATTTACTCTCAGTGGTGCGCGATTTGAGTGCATGGGTCGGCCTCATTACTTCAACGCATCCGGTGCGTAGCTCTCCACTTGAAGAACGGATGGTGGCCGATTATCCGGAATCCGCCGTCAGGGAACTGCTGATGAATGCCGTCCTGCACCGTTCCTACGAGGCCGCTTCCCCGGTACGTTTCTACCAATTTTCCGATCGAATCGAAATCCAGAATCCAGGGGCACTCTATGGCGTGGCCCGCCCAGAGAACTTCCCGCATCAAACAGCCTACCGAAACCCGGTTATCGCTGAAGCCATGAAGACGATTGGCGCGGTAAACCGCTATGGTCGTGGTGTCGAACGCGCCCAGATTGCTTTGCAAAAAAATGGCAGTCCGCGGGCCGAGTTTATCTTCGGCGACACCTACTTTGCCTCGATCATCCGCATCCGCCCATGAAAACCATCGCCTTCTTCAACAATAAAGGCGGCATCGGTAAAACGTCCCTCGTCTATCACCTCTCGTGGATGATGGCAGAGCGCGGCATTCCGGTGCTTGCCGTCGATCTCGACCCGCAGGCAAACCTGTCGGCCATGTTTCTTTCTGAGGAGCGACTGGAAGAAATCTGGCCTGACTCAGAAGAGCATCCTTCCACCATCTATGGAGCAGTCCGGCCCATCTTGAGGGGAATCGGTGACATCGCACCGCCCCCAGTCGAGCGCATTACCCAGAATCTTTTTTTGCTTCCCGGCGATCTTGGCTTGTCCCGCTTTGAGGACAAGCTCTCCGATGCCTGGCCGCGCTGCCACAACTCCGATGAAGCGGCCTTCCGCACGATGACTGCCTTTCACCGGCTCATTCAGGCGCTTGCCCGTGAAAGCAGTGCCGAACTCATTCTCATTGATGTAGGACCGAATCTAGGTGCCATCAACCGCTCGGCCCTGATTGCATCGGATCACGTCTGCCTCCCCTTGGCACCGGATCTCTTTTCCCTGCAAGGACTCAAGAACCTCGGTCCCACCCTGCGGCAATGGCGATCAACTTGGGATGACTTAGTGAAGAAAGCCCCCGCCGATCTTTCACTCCCGACGGGCGCGATGACACCAGTAGGTTACATCGTCATGCAGCACGGCATGCGGGATAACCGTCCTGTAAAAGCCTACCAGCGGTGGATGGATAAGATTCCCCCGGTCTATCGAAGTGCCGTCCTGAACGAAGCGGTCGCCGGAACGATGCCGTCGGTTTTGCAAGATCCCTATCTTCTGGCCCAGTTGACGCATTATCGCAGTCTGATGCCATTGGCCATGGAGGCTAATAAACCGATGTTCAGGCTCAAGCCTGCCGATGGAGCCATCGGCGCCCATGTTGCAGCCGTCAGTGATTGCCATCGAGACTTCCTGAAGTTGGCCCACAAACTTGCCGCCGCAGCCGGCATCAACCTCACCTGATGTCCACATTTCCCGTCAAATCACCCCGCAAGCTCATCGAAGTCGGCTTGCCGCTCGACGCCATCAACGCCGCTTGTACGCGCGAGAAGTCCATCCGTCACGGGCATCCCTCCACCCTGCATCTTTGGTGGGCGCGGCGACCGTTGGCGGCGGCGCGGGCAGTCATCTTTGCGCAGATGGTGAATGACCCCGGCACCAACATTGGCAGGGGCTTCAAATACGGGATGAACAAGAAGGACGCCGCCGCAGAGCGGAAGCGGCTGTTCAAAATCATCGAAGACCTGGTGCTGTGGGAAAACACCACCAACGAGGAAGTGCTGGAGCCTGCTCGCGCCGAGATTCGCCGCTCCTGGCGGGAGGTCTGCGATCTGAACAAGGATCATCCGCAGGCCGCCGAACTGTTCAACCCCGAGCAACTGCCGGCTTTCCACGACCCCTTTGCCGGTGGCGGCGCGCTGCCGCTGGAAGCGCAGCGACTGGGGCTGGAGAGTTACGCCAGCGACTTGAACCCGGTGGCGGTGCTCATCAACAAGGCGATGATCGAGATTCCGCCCCGGTTCGCGGGCAGGCCGCCGGTCAATCCGGGGGCGAGAAGTGAGTGGAGAGGAGTGAGGAACGAGTATGCATTACCGAGAGACGACGGTCTGGCAGAAGGCGATGGAGGCCGCGCGGGAGTTGTATCAACTGACCCCGATGCTGCCCAAGGAGGAGACCTACGGAATGCGATCGCAGATCACCCGGGCGATGGTGTCAGTGCCGGCAAACATTGCGGAGGGATGGACTCGGGAGTCGAACAAGGAGAAAGCGCAGTTTTTGGCTATAGCGCAGGGTTCGCTAGCGGAGGCGGAGACCTTGCTCACGCTGTGCGAGCAAGTGGGCTGGTTTCCGACACAGAAAACGCTGTCGCTGCGCAAGCTTCTGGACGAAGTCAGCCGCATGCTCACCACCCTGCGGCGCAAGTTTCGCAGTCCGTAACACTCACTCCTCACTCCTCTCAACTCTTTCCTCGGCAATGGAAAGGCGCGCAGGGTCTGGCCGAGGACGTGCGCTACTACGGCCAGTGGATGCGCGACGAAGCCGAAAAGCGCATTGGCCACCTCTACCCCAAGATCGAAGTCACGGCGGAAATGGCCGATTCCGCCAACCCTCCGCGACCCGACCTGAAGAAATACGTCGGCAAGAAGCTCACCGTGATCGCCTGGCTGTGGGCGCGCACGGTCAACAGCCCCAACCCGGCCTTTGCCCATATCGCCGTGCCGCTGGCATCGACTTTCATGCTGAGCACCAAGGCGGGCAAGGAGGCCTATGTCGAGCCGGTGATCGAGGGCGGTGGCTATCGCTTCACGGTAAAGGTGGGCGTGCCACAGGATGCGGAAGGGGCGAAGAATGGCACCAAACTGTCGCGCGGGGCGAATTTCAAATGCCTGATGTCGGATACGCCGATGGCGGGCGATTACATCAAGGCCGAGGGCAAGGCCAAGCGCATGGGCGCGCGACTGATGGCCATCGTTGCCGAGGGTGAGCGCGGCCGGGTCTATCTCGCGCCGACACCTGAGATGGAAGCTATTGCGCTGACTGCGCAGCCGACGTGGAAGCCGGAGACACCGCTTCCCGATGACCCGCGCAACTTCTGGACAGTGCAGTACGGGCTGACGACCTACGGCGACCTCTTCACCCCCCGCCAACTCGTCGCGCTGACGACCTTCTCCGATCTGGTGACGGAAGCGCGCGAGCGGATAAAGACGGATGCCATCGTCGCCGGCCTGCCCGACGACGGCCTCGCCCTCGCCAAAGTCGGCGCTGGCGCGACGGCGTATGCGGATGCGGTGGGGGTGTATTTGGGCATGGCAGTTAGCAAGATGGCTGATGCTCAGTCCTCCCTGTGCCGCTGGAAAACGACGATGGATCAGTCCATCGCGACATTCGGGCGACAAGCATTACCGATGGTCTGGGACTACTCGGAGGCAAATGCATTCGGTGAGATGGCGGGCGATCCCTTGGTGTCGCTCAAGAACATGATGCGCGTCGTGGACCAACTTCCCGCTGCCCTTGCAGGTCACGTTGTTCAGGCGGACGCCCAATCGCAGAGTCTCAGCGCTGGCTCGGTTGTCTCCACCGACCCGCCTTACTACGACAACATCGGCTACGCCGACCTCTCAGACTTCTTCTACGTCTGGTTGCGACGCTCGCTCAAGCCAGTCTTCCCCGATCTCTTTGCCACGCTCGCTGTTCCCAAGGCCGAGGAATTGGTCGCCACGCCCTACCGCCACGGCGGCAAGGAAAAAGCCGAAATCTTCTTCCTCGATGGCATGACGCAGGCCATGCACCGCCTCGCCGAGCAGGCGCATCCGGCCTTTCCGGTCACCATCTACTACGCCTTCAAGCAATCCGAAAGCGACGGCGATGAGGGCACATCGAATACCGGCTGGGATACCTTTCTCGCCGCCGTCCTCCAAGCCGGCTTCGCCATCAGCGGCACCTGGCCGATGCGCACGGAACTCAGTAATCGCATGATCAGTTCAGGAACCAACGCACTCGCCTCCAGCATCGTCCTCGTCTGCCACCAGCGCCCAGCGACCGCCGCGACGATTTCCCGCCGCGAGTTCATCCGCGAGTTGAACGGCGTGCTGCCCGAGGCGCTCGACGAGATGACCAAAGGCTCGGGCGGTGAGCATTCCCCCGTCGCCCCGGTGGACCTCTCGCAGGCCATCATCGGGCCGGGCATGGGCGTGTTTTCCAAATACGCCGCCGTGCTGGAGGCCGACGGTTCGCTGATGAGCGTGAGCACGGCGCTCAAGCTCATCAACCGCTTCCTCGCCGAGGACGATTTCGATGCCGATACCCAGTTTTGCCTGCACTGGTTCGAGCAGCACGGCTGGACGGATGGCGTCTTCGGCACGGCGGACACGCTGGCGCGCGGCAAGGGCACCAACGTCGATGGCATCCGCGACGCCGGGGTCATCCAGAGCGGCGGCGGCAAGGTGCGTCTGCTCAAGTGGGCCGAATACCCCACCGACTGGGACCCGCGCACCGATACCCGCCTGCCCGTCTGGGAAGCCTTGCACCACCTCATTCGCGCGCTGAAACAAGGCGGCGACTCGGCCGCGGGCAGTCTGCTCGCCGCCCTCGGCGGCAAAGCCGAAGCCATTCGCCAACTGGCCTACCGCCTCCATACCCTGTGCGAACGCCTCGGCCAGGCCGAAGATGCTCGCGCCTACAACGATCTGATCACGAGCTGGACCGGCATCGAAGCCGCCGCCAACAGCGCGCCCAGACCTGCCGAGTCGCAAGCCAGGCTGGACTTTTGAGGTGAGCCCGGTGGCGAAAGCCGACACGGCATTGCTGGTTGATCTGCGTGGCTTGATCGAGCAGGCGCGCCAGCAGGTGGCGCAGACGGCCAACAGCACGTTGACGCTGTTGTATTGGCAGCTGGGGCAGCGGATTCGTCGCGAAGTCCTGGGTGATGGACGAGCCGACTACGGTGAGCAAATTGTGTCGACGCTGTCGACACAATTGGTTCGCGACTATGGTCAGGGCTTCGGGGCCAAGAATCTGGCGCGGATGATCCAGTTTGCCGAGGTCTTTCCTGACGAGAAGATTGTCGTATCACTGGTACGACAATTGAGCTGGACCCATTTCATCGCCTTGATACCCTTGAAAAAGCCGCTGGAACGCGAGTTTTATGCCGAGATGTGCGGTATCGAACGCTGGAGTGTGCGCACCTTGCGCGAGCGCATCGGCAGCCAACTCTACCTGCGCACAGCCGTCGCAAAGAAACCCGAGTCCGTGGTACAGGCTGAAATCAGCCACCTGCGCACGGGCGGGCAGATGACACCGGATATGGTGTTTCGCGATCCGTACATGTTGAACTTCCTGGGATTGTCCGACGGCTACAGCGAGCGTGATCTGGAAGCGGCCATCATGCGCGATATGGAGCGTTTCTTGTTGGAGCTGGGGTCGGGCTTCACCTTCGTGGCGCGACAAAAACGCATCACGGTCGGCCCGGATGATTTTTATCTCGATCTGCTGTTCTATCACCGGCACCTGCGTCGACTGGTGGCGGTGGAGTTGAAGCTGGAACGCTTTGCCCCGGCACACAAAGGGCAGATGGAGCTTTATCTGCGCTGGCTTGATAAATACGACCGCGCAGCCGGCGAGGAATCGCCGATTGGCCTGATCTTGTGTGCCAGCGCGAACGCCGAACAAGTAGAGTTGATGGACTTGAGTAGCGCGAATATTCGCGTGGCGGAGTATCTGGCGCACATTCCGGATATGAAATTGATGCAGGCTCAATTGCACCGCGCGGTATTGCTGGCGCGTGAGCGCGCGGCCAGAGGCCAGTTGCCCCATGTATCAGGCGTGTCACAAGTGTCAAAAGCGACACCCGAACCCGAAGGAGAAGCAGAATGAGCCTGAAACCCTGGCGCGAAGTCATCGTGCCGCATCCCGACGTGCTGAAAGGCACCTTCCAGCAATCCGAGTTTGCGGCCGACCTGACCGCCGTGCGCACCGGCAGGGCGACCGCTGAATACGGCGACGCCAGATCGTTTTACGAGCGCACCTTCATCACCGAGGGCATGGGCAGGCTGCTCACCCAGGTGGCGCAGCGGCTGGGTGGCAAGGGCGGCGAACCGGTCATCCAGTTGCAAACCTCTTTCGGTGGCGGC
>JANXYG010000022.1 GCA_025350245.1 Betaproteobacteria bacterium | reverse complement strand
GGCGCGCGCCCGTCTACAACCCGGCGCTCGGCCGCGCGGTACGCGAGGTGGCCCTCGGCGAAGCCGCCGACGTCGATAGCGCGGTGCAGGCCGCGCTCGCGGCGCAGCCGGCGTGGGGCCGGACCACGGCGCTGCAGCGGGCGCGGGTGCTGTTCCGCTTCAAGGAACTCCTGCACCAGCACGCCGCAAGCATCGCCGCGACGCTCTCCGAGGAGCACGGCAAGACGCTCGCCGACGCCGAGGGTGAGCTCACGCGCGGCATCGAAGTCATCGAATTCGCCTGCGGCGCGCCGCAGCTGCTGAAGGGCGAGTTCAGCGAGAGCGTCGGCACGGGCGTCGACAGCTACGGCGTGCGCCAGCCGCTCGGCGTCGTCGCCGGGATCACGCCATTCAACTTCCCGGCGATGGTGCCGCTGTGGATGTTTCCGATTGCGCTCGCCTGCGGCAACGCCTTCATCCTCAAGCCCTCGGAGCGCGACCCGTCGGTGTCGCTGCGCCTCGCGGCGCTGCTGCAGCAGGCGGGGCTCCCGGATGGCGTCTTCAGCGTGATCCAGGGTGACAAGGCGGCGGTCGATGCGCTGCTCGAGCATCCGCGGATCGCGGCGGTCAGCTTCGTGGGCTCGACGCCGATCGCGCGCTACATCCAGGCGCACGGCACCTTGCACGGCAAGCGCGTGCAGGCGCTCGGCGGGGCCAAGAACCACGCAGTGGTGCTGCCGGACGCCGACCTCGACGCCGCCACCGAGGCGGTGGTCGGCGCGGCCTACGGCTCGGCCGGTGAGCGCTGCATGGCGATCTCGGTCGTGGTCGCGGTCGGCGAGGCCACCGCCGACGCGCTGCTCGCGCGCCTGGTGCGGCGGATCGCGGCGCTCAAGGTCGGCAGCCCCGAAGCGGCCGGCGTCGACATGGGGCCGCTCGTCACCGCGGCAGCCCGCGAGCGGGTGCGCGGCTACATCGACGAGGGCGTTAGGGCCGGGGCGACGCTCGCGGTCGACGGCCGCGCGGTCACGGTGCCGGGACGCGAACAGGGCTACTACGTGGGCCCCACGCTCTTCGACCGGGTCCGGCCCGACATGAAGATCTACCGCGAGGAGATCTTCGGCCCGGTGCTGTCGCTGGTGCGGGTGCCGGACTACGCGGCCGCGCTCAAGCTCGTCAACGGCCACGAGTTCGCGAACGGTGCGGCGCTGTTCACGCAAAGCGGAGCACTCGCGCATGCGTTCGCGCGCGACGTCGAAATCGGCATGGTCGGTGTCAACGTGCCGATTCCGGTGCCGATGGCGTTCCACAGCTTCGGTGGCTGGAAGCGGTCGCTGTTCGGCGATCACAATGTGTACGGTGCCGAGGGCGTGCGGTTCTACACCCGCATGAAGACCGTCACCAGTCGCTGGCCCACGGGTATCCGCGCCGGCGCCGAGTTCGTCATGCCGACAATGAAATGATGTCCCCGGCCCGCTGCCTCGCGATCGTCGCCGTGCTCGCGCTGGGCGCCTGCGGCCAGTCGGAACCACCGGCCGCCGCACCAGCACCGGCCGCTGCGGCGTCATCGGACGATCGCGTGAAGAACGTGGACAGCATGCCTGCGGCCATCCAGCCCGCCGTGAAAACCTTGAACGCGGCCGACCATGTCGACGACACCCTGAAGGCGCAGAAGGAAGCCCTCGACCGCAAGGTCGACGAGCAGACGAAATAACATGACGCCCACCCCCAGCCTGCGCTGCGCTCCGGCTTCCCCCTCCAGGGGGCGCAGCGTCCTCGGGGGACCCTGTGGGCGCTGCCCCTTCGATGGCAATCATTGACGATCCCGAGCGCCTGCGCGATCTCATCGGCGAACCGAACCAGGCGGTGGCGCTGAAGATGCGCGACCACCTCAATGCGCGCGCCATCGACTTCATCGGCCGTTCACCGCTGGCATTCCTGGCAACGGCCGATGCGCACGGCCAGCCGACGGTTTCGCCAAAAGGCGATGGCCCCGGCTTCGTCCGGGTCGCCGACGCCAACACCCTGCTGATGCCGGAGCGCAAGGGCAACCGGCTGATCGTGTCGCTGCAGAACGTGCTCGCGAATCCCGAGATCGGATTCATCTTCCTGGTCCCGCCCACCGGCGAAACGCTGCGGGTGCATGGCCGGGCCGAACTCGTCGACGACCCTGATCTGTGCGAGCGCTTCACCGAGCGTGGCCAGAGGGCGCTGCTGGTGATGCGGGTTCGCGTGACCCAGGTGTATTTCCACTGCGCCAAGGCATTCCTGCGCTCGCGGGCCTGGCACCCGGAAACCTGGCCGACGCCGGTCCCGGTCAGTTTCGGCGCCGAAATTGCCGAAGCCGGCGGACTCGCGCCGGCCGAGGTAAAAGGCTTCGACCAGGCGGTGGCTGGCCGCTATCAGACCGATCTTTAGTCTTGCCGCAGATCCGCCTTGGCGGCAGACAAGTCCGGGACGCAGGGCTGCCGGCCTTGAACCGCCAGAACCCGGGGCGCGTCCGACCCTTCGCAATACCAGAACGAAACCGGCCGCATCCCTTCAAGAAGGCGGCCGGTTGCTTTTTCGAAGACAGGAAGCGGCGCTTACATCGTGGGCGGATTGGCCGGCCGCGCGAAGTAATAGCCCTGCACGAAATCGGCGCCGTTCTCGGCCAGCCAGCGGTATTCCTCCTCGGTCTCGACACCCTCGGCGATGCTGGAGATGCCCAGCGCCTTGGTCAGCGTCAGCAGCTTGGCGGCGATCTGCGCCTTGTACGGGTCGGCGTGCACGCCACGCACCAGGCCCATGTCGATCTTCACGTAGTCCGGCTGCAGCGCGCCGAGCAGATTCAGCGACGAATAGCCGGAGCCCAGGTCGTCGAGCGCGAGCCCGAAACCCTGGGCTCGGTACAGGTCCATGATGCGGCGCAGGTGTTCGACATCGGGTATCTGCTCGCTTTCGGTGACCTCGAAGATGATGTTTTTCGGCGACAGCCCAGCGTCCAGCACCGACTTGACCGTGGTCTTGAGACAGAAGTCGGGGTCGTAGATCGAGGTCGGGGTGAAGTTGATGAAGATCCGGGTCGCGATGTGCAGCCGCGAGGCTTCGCGGATGATCGCCCGGCGGGCGGCCAGATCCACCTGCGACAGCAACGCCGCGCTGCGGGCGGTCTCGAAAATCTTGCCGGCCGGGATCAGCGCCCCGACCGCATCGACGCCGCGCAGCAGGCACTCGTAGGCAAACACCGACGGCACGGTCTCGCACCGCACGATCGGCTGGAACATGACCGTGAGCCGGTCCTCGGCCAGCATCGCGCCCAGCCAGCGGGCGCCGACCCGTGCCATCAGGGCATCGAACGGTTCGGAGGCCAGATAATCCGACAAGGTCGGCACGGTACCTTCGGGCTGCAGCAGGACCCGGGTGTCGCGGCGTTCGGTCAACGACAAGCCCTGCCCCAGTACGGCGAGAACATCTTCCATCGCCTGAGCGCCCACCTTGATGCTGACCACGTCGCCCTGTTCCACGAACACGTGACCGGCGTTGCGGGCGTTCTGGATCAGCTTGTTGCGTGAGTGTGCCCACGGAAACCGCAGGTGCAGGGTGCCCGGACCTTCCATGGGCGCCGGCGTGGACACGCCGTCCGGCTGTCGGAAGCGGGTCATCCCGAGCGAGCGGATTACTGGCGCCGTTGCATCGCCGAGGATGACGGGAGCAACGTGCTGCGGATCGGATGACCGGAATGGGATCGAACGCATCATGGAAGAGACCCTTGCGGGCTCGAGGCTGGTATCCAAACCTAACGGAGCCGTGGTGGGGAAACTTGAGACGGGGCAGGTCCGACCCGTGAACGGGCGGGAGGATGGCATGATGGACTGCCTCGCCAGCGGCGCTGTTTGCCCTGTTGGTTCCTGCCCGTTTCCGTCCGGACCCATCGATGAACGCCCCTTCCGACAGCCCTGCCCCGGCATCAGTCGCTTCGGTTCGCCGTATCCGGATGGCCCGGGTCCTGGTCGCGCTCGCCTGCCCGGTCCTGGCCCTGGCGCTGATCGGTCAGGTGCTCACCGCCGGCGCCGCCGTATTCGTTGATCCGAGTTGGTGGGCAGTGCACGCGGCGGCAATCCACTGGTTCGACTGGATCACCGTGGTCATTCTGGTGCTCGGATTCGCGGGGCGGATGTCCCGGCGGTTCAAGGTCCTGTCGGCGACCGTCGTGTTCCTCGTCCTGATCCAGTACGTGACCGCCGGGTTGAGCGGGTCGCCCTCGCTCGGCGCCGGAGCGACATTGCATCCGCTGACTGGTTTCCTGCTCTTCTGGGCGGTCACGGAACTGGTGCGGGTGGCCTGGGCAGGGCGGCCCGTGTGAGCCTTGGACGAGCGGTTACCACGAGTGGTCCACCAGAAAAACAACGGGGCTTTCGCCCCCTGACCCGAAACGGGTCGAACCCGGGCGGCACGTTCTTCGTCAGCCTCGGTGAGCAGGGTGTGCAGCTTGGAGTCGTGCAGGAGAGTAGGGCACACTGAACGGGTCTCTTTGATCTTGATCGGTAGGGGAGACAGCCCTTGGAGATTCGCCAAAATTCCTGAGGGCATCACACCCTGCACCCATCAACGAATTCGATCAAGACACCCAGTCTGGCCCTCGAACAGACTGCTTCTGCTCAGGCAAGGCGCCCGTCAACACCACTGGTTGTCGTTCCGACAGAGCCTCCCTGAATGTCCCCGCACCATTTCTGCGTCGCCCCGATGACGGGCCGGACGCAGTGTTCAGCATTCACGCGGGTTGTGGCGTGGTCTGTAGCAGTTTCTGTAGGACGGGGTTCAGGGGGCTTGGAGCCACGGCCCGGGGCCGGTTGGACCACCGATGCCATGCTGTGTCCCCGCTGCTTGCGTCAAGCGAGTCCTCTTCAACTGATACAATCCAACCAATCAATTGGGAGTGACCTCGATGTACGCAGCCGTCGTCGAACCGAGCAAGATCGCCCAGGTCCTGGGATTGCGCCGCAAAATCACGTCCATCGAGCAGTTGGATCGACAGGTCGAAGCCGGCCTGCCCAAGGCATCCCTTGGCGCCGTGGCGCGCCATGTGTACGGCACTTCACCGGATGCCGCAGCCTTGATGCAGCGGGTTATCCCGTCGGCGACTTTCCACCGACGTGACCAAGGCCTCAAGCCGCAGGAAGGTGAGAGGGTGGAGCGCCTGGCGCGAGTGATCGCCACCGCCGAGCAAGTGTGGGACAGCGTCGACGACGCGCGGGCGTTCCTGTCCACCGCCCACGCCATGCTGGGCGGCAAGCGGCCGATCGAGGTGGCCCTGACCGAGTTGGGAGCGCGCCGCGTCGAGAACCTGCTCTGGTCGCTGTTCCATGGCGTCGCGGCGTAACGATCCAGTCAAAGCGAGATCGAAGGCGGCGGCCGGCAAACCGGCGCAAACGGAGGCGTGGCAGGCGTGGCGTATCGCTGACGGTCGGTTCGACCCGTTCAGTGCCGTTGGCGCGTCGTTGGTGGGTGGCCGCTGGAATTCGCCAGGGCTCGGCGTCATCTATGCCAGCCGCTCCTACGCGGGCGCGATGCTGGAATGCCTGGCCCATGCAGGCATCGGACGGGTGCCGCGGACCCATGTCGCGGTCGAGATTGCCATTGCTGCGACCGTGACTCTCGAACTGCACGACGAGGCGAGCCTTCCCGACGCTTGGGACCATGCGGATCTGCGCGTGGCCAGGGCCTTTGGCGACGCCTGGATTCGCGAACGCAGAACCGCGGTGCTGGTCGTGCCCTCGGTCGTGGCACGAAGGGAAGGGAACGTCCTGATCAACCCGCAACATCTCGATTTCAGCGGGATCGTCGCCGGGGCGCCGGAACCGGTGATCTGGGATGCTCGGCTATTTGCCCCTCCCCTCATCGCCCCCGGACCCCCAAAGGGTCGAAGCCCCCGAAGTGCCTAAGAGCCAACTGGCCGCCGGCGCATCACCATCACGCCTGCAAGACCCGACAACAACAGCGCCACCATCCCCGGCTCCGGGACCGCGGCCACATCGCCAGGGCGCACAGCCAGGGCGAAAAGGTAGCCGTTCTTGTCGTTGGCGCCCTCGTAGCCATAGTTGGTACCGAAGTACCACGCGAAGCCAAGACCCGGCGCGTACTCCGTACCCGACCAGTAGTAGTAGGACTGCAGGTTCTTGAACGGGCCGGTGTTCGATAGTGGTCCGAATTTCGGATTGCCCAGGGCCGTGTAGTACAGCTCGCCCATCTGGCTGTTGGTGCAGTTGTAGCCAGCGCCGCACGCCGTATCCGTTTCCGGCAGCGACCAGCCACCGAACGTTCCCACCGTCAGCCCTGCCGCCCAGCTCTTGGCGTCATCCCAATTCAGTGTGGTGTTGCTGGCCGTGAGGTACCACGTCGCATCGAGCACCGTGTCGTAGGCGAACTCGGCATCTGCCGCGACCGCGGTCGCGTGGCCGTTGAGGTCCCGCAGTTCCAGCGCCGCCAGCGCTGACCCTGCCTGAAACAGGGCGGCTACCGCCAATGCCAGTGTCACGCGCCTGGCAGGCGCGCCAAAACCTTTCAGGTTATTCATCTTGCCTCCAGAAATGATGGTGTTGCTGCTGCTTCGATCGGCTCGGGGGTTTCAGGGAGCACCGATATTTTTCGGGGAAATGTTCGGAAAAATACTCTCGATTGTTAGGATACGCAATGAGTGATGTCAACGCAACCGACACTTTCCCCCAGCCCGAGTTGACGCGAGGCAAGGCGTCCGTCACGATCATCCGCCGTCGCTCCCATCTCCTGCCCTGATGTCGCCCCACCGTTTCTGCGTCGCCCCGATGATGGATCTGACCGACCGTCACGCGCGCTATTTCCTGCGCGTGCTGTCGCGTCGCGCCCTGCTCTATACCGAGATGGTGACGACCGGCGCGCTGATCCACGGCGATACCCCACGCCTGCTGAAGTTCGACCCGGCCGAGCACCCCGTGGCGATCCAGCTCGGCGGCAGCGAGCCCGGCGCGCTGGCGCAATGCGCGACCATGGCCGAAGACGCCGGCTACGCCGAGGTCAACCTGAATGTCGGCTGCCCGAGCGATCGCGTGCAGTCCGGCCGCTTCGGCGCGTGCCTGATGGCCGAACCCGAACTGGTCGCGGAGGGCGTGGCGGCGATGGCGGCGGCGGTGCGCGTGCCGGTCACGGTCAAGACCCGCATCGGCATCGATCGCGACGATTCCATCGAACGCCTGACCCGTCTGGTGATCGCCGTGCACGCTGCGGGTTGTCGGACCATCATCGTGCATGCGCGCAACGCGTGGCTGGATGGCCTGAGCCCGAAGGAGAATCGCGAAGTGCCACCGTTGCGCTACGCGGTCGTGCACCAGATCAAGCAGGCGTTTCCCGATCTCACCATCGTGATCAACGGCGGCCTCACCACGCTGGAGGACTGCCGCGACCACCTGCGGCACGTCGACGGCGTGATGCTCGGTCGTGCGGCCTACTACAACCCGTGGCTGCTGGTCGGCGTCGATCCCGCGTTGTTCGGCGTCGACGCGCCGGTGACATCGCGCGAGCAGGCGATCGAACGCATGGCGCCGTATGTCGAGGAACAGCTCGCGAATGGCGCGGCCTTGACCTCGATCACACGCCATCTGATCCCGCTATTCCTCGGCCAGCCGGGTGCGCGTCGGTGGCGCCGCGCTCTGAGCGAAGACGCACGCTCGCGCGATGCCGGCATCGGCCTGCTCATGGCTGCCATCGCGCAGACCAGGGCGGCCGCGGCCGACGCCGCGGCGCACGAACTCGCCGCCGCGTGAGTGATCTTCACTTCATGCGACGCGCCATCGTTCTGCTCGCTCATGGTTCGCGAGATCCGGCCTGGAGCGCGCCGTTCGTGCGGCTGCGCGACAAGGTGGCGAGCCGTTCGCCGGCTACGATCGTCGTCAATGCCTATCTCGAACACACGCTCCCCGACGTGCTCACCGCCGCGCGGCACGCGGTCGACCAGGGCGCGGCACGGATCGAGATCGTGCCGATCTTTCTGGGGCCCGGCGGGCATGTGCGCGCCGATCTGCCGAGACTCGCGGCAGCTGCTCGCGCAGCGCTTGATGGTGTCGAGGTGACACTGGCGGCCCCGATCGGCGAATCTGAGGCCGTGCTCGACGCCATTGCCGGTTGCTGCGCCGGCGACGCCCGCTGACGCAACAGCAGGACTGCTACGCCGCAACCTCCAAAGGTGCCGCGGCGGCCAGCGCCGCCAGTTGATCGAGCATCACGTCGCCGACGACGATCAGCACCGGGCCATCGCTGATCGTCGCGCCGGTCCATTGCGTGGCGAGACCAAGCGTTCCCATCCACCGGACCGAGCCGGGCATCGAGGCACTCTCGACCACCGCCAGTGGCGTGGACGGCGCGCGGCCTGCTGCAACGAGTCGTGCCGCCACCACGGCCAGATTACGGCCCGCCATGTAGATGACCGCGGTGTCGACACTGCTCGCGACGTCGATCCAGTTGCTCTTGGCTTCGTCGGTGCCGATGCACGGCGTGAGGAACGCCACGCTGCGCGCCACGCCACGACGCGTCAGCGACACCTGGAGATCGGCCGCCGCGGCGAACGCCGCACTGACCCCGGGAATAACCTCGAAGGCAATGCCGGCGGCCCGCAAGGCGCGCATCTCTTCGTCGGCACGGCCGAACAGCATCGGGTCTCCACCCTTGAGGCGCACCACCGTCCGATACTTGCGCGCGCAGTCGACCAATTGGCGGTCGATGAAGCGCTGGGCGGTCGACGGGCGTTGCGCACGCTTGCCCACCGGAATCAGTCGCGCACGCAAGGCCAGGGCAAGAACGTCCGCGCCCACGAGGGCATCGTGCAGGACGACATCCGCTTCAGCGAGCAGGCGCGCCGCACGCACCGTGAGCAGATCGGCGGCACCGGGGCCGGCACCGACCAGATAGACACCGCCTACGGCACTGGCGCTCACGCGCCCGGCCTCCATTCCTGGCGACGACTCCCCTGGCTCATGCGCGGATCATCCCGGCGGCGGCGGTCTGATTGGTCACCGCATCGATCAGCACGAAGGCGCCGGTCGCGGGCGACTGGCTGTAGGCATCGCACAGGATCGGCTGCTGCGCCGTGATGGTCACGCTGCCGATGTCGTTCATGGCCAGGGTGTCGGCAGTCGAATGTGCCGACAGCGTCTGCAGATCGAGGCGATCGTTGATGGCACTGACACGGGCATGCACGGTCTTGGTGCCGTGACGCAGCCAGTACTTGCGGCGCGCATCGAGCGGCGTGCGATCGAGCCAGCACAGGTCGGCGTCGAACCGGCTTTCGAGACGCGGCTCGTCGTCGGCGTCGATCAGTATGGCGCCACGTGACACATCCACATCGCGATCGAGCCGCACGGTGACCGAACGTCCGGCACCCGCCACCTCGAGTGCGCCATCGAAGGTGTGGATTTCGGCAACCGTGGCGATCTCGCCACCCGGCACGATGCGGATACGCTGTCCACGACGCAGGGCACCGGTCCAGACCTGCCCGGCATAGCCGCGAAAATCGTCGGTGGAACTGCCATTGGCACGGATCACGGACTGCACCGGAAAACGCAGCGGCAGGTGGGTGTCGTTGCGGCCCGCGTCGAGGTCTTCGAGCAGCGCCAGCAGGCTCGGCCCGCGATACCACGGCGTGCGCGCACTGACGTGGACGACGTTGTCGCCGGCCAGGGCCGACACCGGAACATAGTGGATGTTCTGCAGGCCCAGCCGGGTCGCGAGGTCGCCATACAAGGCGCGGATCCGTTCGAATGTGGCGGCGTCGTAGTCGAGCAGGTCGATCTTGTTGACCGCAACGACGATATGCCGGATGCCGAGCAGCTTTGCGATCGCCGAGTGGCGCCGGGTCTGCTGCAACAACCCGTCGTCGCCCACGCGGGTGGCATCGATGAGGATGATAGCCGCGTCGGCGGTGCTGGCGCCGGTGACCATGTTGCGCGTGTATTGCTCGTGGCCGGGGGCGTCGGCGATGATGAACTTGCGTACCGGGGTCGCGAAGTAGCGGTAGGCGATGTCGATGGTGATGCCCTGCTCGCGCTCGGCCTCCAGGCCGTCGGTGAGCAGCGAGAGATCGAGCGCCGCGCCAGCCGAGCGCCGGTTGGTGGCGCGCGACACGGCCGCGAGCTGATCCGCGAAGATACCTTTCGCCTCGTACAACAGGCGACCGATCAGGGTGCTCTTGCCGTCATCGACACTGCCGGCCGTGATGAAGCGCAGCACGCCGCGGTCTTCGACGGGGATTCGTTCGCTTGGTGCATTCATGCATTCGCCCTGCTGGCGGAAACCGGGACTGAAGGAAGGATATCGAACGAAGGGCCGCTCGCGAGCGAAGGGGCAGCGTCCGCAGGGTTCCCCGAGGAACGCTGCGCCCCCTCGGGGGGAAGGCGGAGCGCAGCGCAGCCTGGGGGGGTCGTCATGTTCAGAAGTAGCCTTCGCGCTTGCGGCGTTCCATGGAGGCCTCGGAGGTCTGGTCGTCCATGCGGGTCGCGCCGCGCTCGGTGATGTCGGTCACGACCGTCTCGGCGACGATCTCGTCGGTGGTGGTGGCGTCGCTGGCCACCGGGCAGGTGCAACTGATGTCGCCCACTGTGCGGAAACGCACCCGCAGGGTCTCGATGGTCTCGCCGGCAGCGGGCGGTGTAATCGGTGTCACCGGTACCAGCAGGCCGTTGCGACGTATCACCTCACGCTCGTGGGCGTAGTAAAGCGGCGGCAGGGCGAGCTGTTCGCGGGCGATGTACTGCCACACATCGAGCTCGGTCCAGTTGGAGATCGGAAACACACGGACGTTCTCGCCGCGGTGCACGCGCGCGTTGTAGAGATTCCAGAGTTCCGGCCGCTGGGCTTTCGGGTCCCATTGGCCAAACTCGTCGCGAAACGAGAACACGCGCTCCTTGGCGCGGGCCTTCTCCTCGTCGCGACGGGCGCCGCCGATGCAGGCGTCGAACCCGAATTCTGCGATGGCTTCGAGCAGGGTGACCGATTGCGCGGCGTTGCGCGACTCATAGGGGCCGCGCAGCGCCACGGTGCCGCGCGCCATCGAGTCTTCCACCGAGCGCACGATCAGGCGTTCGCCGAGTTCGGCGGTGCGGGCATCGCGAAACGCGATCACTTCCGGAAAGTTGTGCCCGGTATCGATGTGCAGCAATGGAAACGGGAAGACACCGGGCCGGAAAGCCTTCTCGGCCAGCCGCAACAGCACGCAGCTGTCCTTGCCGCCAGAAAACAGCAGGGCGGGATTGGCACACTCGGCCGCCACTTCACGCAGGATGTAGATGGCCTCGGATTCGAGCCACTCGAGGTGGTCGAGGCGGGCGGTGTCGAGCGTTGCGATCGCGTTCATGACGAGACTTCCGTGACGGCCGGAACCGGTTCGGCGACATGCAGGCCGCATTCGCGCTTGTCGGCCGACTCCCACCACCAGCGACCGGCGCGGACATCCTCACCCGGACGGATCGCGCGCGTGCAGGGTTCGCAACCGATCGAGGGATAGCCACGATCGTGCAAGGCGTTCCACGGCACTGCGCGCGCGCGCAGCCACGACCAGACATCGGCTTCGCTCCAGTCGGCGAGCGGATTGAATTTCTCGATGCCGTGGGCGGCGTCGTACTCGCGCCGCGGCAGTTCGGTGCGCGTGACCGACTGCGCGCGGCGCAGCCCGGTGATCCACGCATCGCGACCGGCGAGAGCCCGGCGCAACGGCTCGACCTTGCGCATGCCGCAGCAGGCGCGGCGCAGTTCGATGCTCTCGTAGAACGCATTCTTGCCATTGGCGGCGACGTACTCTTCCACCGCCGACGGCTGGGGCCGGAACACCTCGAGCGCGACGCCGTAGCGAACGCGGATGCGCTCGATCAGATCGAGCGTCTCGTCGTGCAACCGGCCGGTATCGAGCGTGAAGATGGCGATCGGCAGTCGCGCCGTGAGGATGGCGTCGGTGATCACCATGTCTTCCGCACCGAGGCTGTTGGCGAAAGCGGCACGCGGAAACTCGCGCGAGATGGCCGCGAGGCGGTCGAGCAACCGGGTTTCGAGTTCGGTGATGATCATCGGGTCGGCGGTTGCCGTATTCATGGCGCCACCGCCGTTCGCACGCCATCGGGCCACTGGCGCTCACGTCGGCGAAACGCCGGCACCGGCTGATCGGTCGACCCCTGATAGCGTTCGGAGAAAACCGCAAGTTGCGCCAAGGCGGCCTGCACATCCTGGTCTGCCCGCAGGGCAAAGGCGTTGAAACCGACCCGCGCCAGATACCAGATCTGGTCGACCAGCACATCGCCGACCGCGCGCAATTCACCGCGAAAGCCCAGACGGTTGCGCAGCAGGAATGCGGACGAGTAGCCGCGCCCGTCGGTGAACTTGGGAAAATCGATCGCGATCAGGGGCAACGCACCCAGCCACGGCGCGAGCACGGCCGGGTCGTCGTCGGGCGCGAGCCAGACACCGGTCGCCAGGCGCTGCAACCGGCTCACAGGATCGGTGACCCATGACGCCAGCGGCAGGATGACCGCGCCGTCAGGAGATACGGGCGCGTCGACATTGCGTATCAGTTGCCAGGTATCGACCGTCACCTGACCATTGCGGATGAGGCGGGACACGGGCTCACTCACCGACGGCCACCGTCTGGGCCGCGTGCTTCGACGCCGACCGACGTTCGCCATAGACCCGCGCCTTGAACGGCGGCACGCCGAGGCGGTGGACCGTGTCGGCGAAGCGCTCGCCGGGGTGGCGCCATTCGACGTAGGCATCGATAAGTTGCTGCACCACATCGGGCATGTCGTCGGCCTTGAACGACGGGCCGATCACCTTGCCGATGGCCGAGCGGCCACCGCCGAGCGCGGAACCGTCGGCCCCGCCGATCGACACCTGATACCACTCGTCACCGTCCTTGTCGACGCCGAGGATGCCGATGTGGCCGACGTGATGATGACCGCAGGAATTCATGCATCCGGAGATGTTGAGGTTGATCTCGCCGATGTCGTGCAGATAGTCGAGATCGTCGAAGCGCTCCTGGATCGCCGCGGCGATCGGCAGCGACTTGGCGTTGGCGAGCGAACAGAAGTCGCCGCCGGGGCAGGTGATCACGTCGGTGAGCAGACCGATGTTGGGCGTGGCCAGACCCACGGCTTTCGCCTCCTGCCACAACGCATACAGCTCGCGCACCGGCACGTCGGGCAGGATCAGGTTCTGCTCGTGCGACACCCGGATCTCGCCGAAACCGAAACGCTCCGCCCAGTCGGCGACGTGGTCCATCTGCCCGGCGGTGGCATCGCCTGGCGCCACGCCGGTTTTCTTGAGCGACAGGACCACGCTGCGGTAGCCCGCGATCCGATGTCCGCGCACGCTGCGCCCCACCCAGCGGGCAAACCCGGCGTGCTCGCGCAGGCGCTCGGCGTGCGCAGCGTCATCGTCGTCGAGAACGGCATACGGCGGATCGGTGAACCAGGCCGACACGCGATCGAACTCCTCGCGCGTCAGGGTGCCCGGGCCGTCCTTGATCGATGCCCACTCGGCGTCGACCTGCTGGGCAAACGTGGCGGCGCCCAGTGCCTTGACGAGGATCTTGATGCGCGCCTTGTACAGGTTGTCGCGACGACCGTAGCGGTTGTAGACCCGGAGGATCGCTTCGACATAAGTGAGCACGTGCGGCCACGGCAGGAACTCGCGGATCACCACGCCCACCACGGGCGTGCGGCCCATGCCGCCGCCGGCCAGCACCTGTACGCCGATGTCGCCGTTCGCATCGCGCACCACGGTCAGGCCGATGTCGTGGAAAGCCGTGGCCGCACGATCCTCGGCGGCGCCGTTCACGGCGATCTTGAATTTGCGCGGCAGGTAGGCGAACTCGGGATGGAACGTGGACCACTGGCGCAGGATTTCGGCGAGCGGTCGCGGATCGACGATCTCGTCTGGCGCGACCCCGGCGAACTCGTCGGAAGAGATGTTGCGCACGCAATTGCCGCTGGTCTGGATGGCGTGCATCTCGACCGACGCCAGGTCGGCGAGGATGTCGGCGGTGTCTTCGAGACGAGGCCAGTTGTACTGGATGTTCTGCCGCGTGGTGAAGTGGCCATAGCCACGGTCGTAGCGACGCGCGATGCTCGCGAGCATTCGCAACTGGTGCGCGGACAGCAGCCCGTAGGGGATCGCGACCCGCAGCATCGGTGCATGCTTCTGGATGTAGAGCCCGTTCTGGAGGCGAAGCGGGCGGAATTCGTCTTCCGGCAACTCACCGGCCAGGAACCGGCGCAACTGGTCGCGGTATTGCGCGACACGCTCATTGACCAGTGTCTGGTCGACTACGTCATATCGATACATCGGCGATGGGGGGAGGTGCGGCGAGATCGCCGAGACCGATCATGTTAACGGTGAGAGGCGAAGAGGCCAACAACCGCTTTGGCATTTACTTGGAACCAGAAAGCATTAGACGCCCACCCCCAGGCTGCGCTGCGCTTCGCCTTCCCCCTCAAGGGGGCGCAGCGTCCTCGGGGGACCCTGTGGGCGCTGCCCCTTCGCTTCAGAGGATCCCTTCGCTCAGCACCCGTTCGCTTCGTTCGGCACCCCGGACTGCGCTACGCGGCCTCGAACACTTTCACCTGCCGCGGACGCACCAGCACCCGGTCGCCGGTGACCAGTCCCAGCTCCCGCAACTCGCTGCGGGAGACTTCGGCGTGGATCGCCGCCGCGCCGCCGTCGGGCTCGAGATCGATGCGCACCGTGGACCCGACCGCGAGCACATGTTCCACCCGCGCCGCGATCCCGGTCTCGCCCGGCGCGGGACGGATGATCTCGATCTCGTGCGGCCGCGCGAACGCGATGGCACTGGCGCTATCCGCCATGCCCGCGACCGGCACGGCCACCGGCCCGATCATCGCGTGGCCGTCCTGCACTCGCCCGTGAAACAGATTCACGTTGCCGAGGAACTGGTAGACGAACGGCGTCGCGGGATGGTCGTAGACCTCCTGCGGTGAACCGATCTGCTCGATGCGGCCCTCGTTCATGACCACCACCCGGTCGGCCACTTCGAGCGCTTCGTCCTGGTCGTGGGTGACGAAGACGCTGGTAATGTGCATCTCGTCGTGCAGGCGGCGCAACCAGCGCCGCAGCTCCTTGCGCACCTTGGCGTCGAGTGCACCGAAAGGTTCGTCGAGCAGCAATACGCTGGGTTCGACCGCGAGCGCGCGGGCGAGCGCGATGCGCTGACGCTGTCCGCCCGACAACTGGTGCGGATAGCGGTCGGCCAGCCAGTCGAGCTGTACCAGCTCGAGCAGCTCGTGCACCTTGCGGCGAATCTGCGCCTCGCCGGGACGCTGGGCGCGCGGGCGCACCCGCAGGCCGAAGGCCACGTTCTCGAAGATCGTCATGTGGCGGAACAACGCGTAGTGCTGGAACACGAAACCTACCTGGCGATCGCGCACATGGCGGTCGGTGGAGTCTTCGCCGTGAAACAGGACCTGCCCGGAATCGACGGTTTCGAGGCCGGCGATCACTCGCAGCAGCGTGGTCTTCCCGCCCCCGGAAGGCCCGAGCAGCGCCAGCAACTCGCCGGTGCGCACCTCCAGGCTCACGTTGTCGAGCGCGGTGAAATCGCCGAAGCGGCGATACACGTTGCGGATATCGATGCTCATGGTTGTGGCTCCCTGTCGAACGGCACCGGCTCGGGGCTGTTCTGCTGGTGTTCGACCCAGGCCTTGAGGCCGAGGGTCACGATGGCGAGCAGCGCCAGCACCGATGCGGTCGCGAAGGCGGCCGCGAACTGATATTCGTTGTAGAGAATCTCGACGTGCAGCGGCAGCGTGTTGGTCAGCCCGCGGATGTGCCCCGACACCACCGACACGGCGCCGAACTCGCCCATCGCCCGGGCATTGCACAGGATCACGCCGTAGAGCAGACCCCATTTCACCTTGGGCAGTGTGACTCTCCACAGCACCTGCCAGCCGTTGGCGCCGAGCACCACCGCAGCTTCCTCCTCCTCGGCGCCCTGCGCCTGCATCAGCGGGATCAGTTCGCGTGCGACATACGGAAAGGTGACGAAGATGGTGGCCAGCACGATGCCCGGAACCGCGAAGATCACCTTCAGGTCGTGGTCGGCGAGCCAGGGGCCGAACCAGCCCTGAAGCCCGAACACGAGCACGTAGATCAGACCGGAAATGACCGGCGACACGGAGAACGGGAGATCGATGAATGTGGTGAGCAGGCTCTTGCCACGAAACTCGAAGCGGGCGATCGCCCATGCCGCGGCAACGCCGAACACCAGATTGAGCGGCACCGCGATGGCGGCCGCCAGCAACGTGAGCCGGATGGCCGCGAGCGCATCGGGGTCGGTGACCGCCCGCCAGTAAACCGCGACCCCCTTGCTCAATGCCTGGTGGAATACGACGGCAAGCGGCATGAACAGGAACAGCCCGAGAAACGCCAGCGCCAGGCCGATCAGGGTGCGGCGCACCCACACCGGCTCGGTGGTCGCATCGCGCGCGGCGCACACGGGCGTCGCGACGGCGTGTCGGGGCAGGCCCGCCAGCGCAGCCGTGGCAGTCGTCATGGATGCCGCCGTCGCGGACTCATTGGCCGGACGCCTTGCGCATCCACGCCTGCAGCAGATTGATCAGCAGCAGCAGCAGGAACGAGATCGAGAGCATCACCACCGCCAGGGCGGTGGCGCCGGCGTAGTCGTATTGCTCGAGTTTGGTGATGATCAGCAGCGGCGTGATCTCGGAGACCATCGGCATGTTGCCGGCGATGAAGATCACCGATCCGTATTCGCCGATGGCTCTGGCGAACGCGAGGGCGAAGCCGGTGAGCAGGGCCGGCAGCACCGCCGGGAAGATGACGCGCCGGAAGGTCTGGATACGATTCGCACCGAGCGTGGCGGCGGCTTCTTCGAGTTCGGGCTGGAGATCTTCCAGCACCGGCTGGACGGTGCGAACGACGAACGGCAGACCGATGAAGATGAGCGCCACCAGCACCCCGAGCGGCGTGAAGGCGACCTTGATGCCGGCCGGTGCGAGCAATTGCCCGATCCAGCCGTTGGTGGCATACAAGGCGGCAAGCGCGATGCCGGCCACCGCCGTCGGCAGCGCGAACGGCAGGTCGACCATCGCATCGATGACACGCCGCCCCGGGAACCGGTAGCGCACCAGCACCCACGCCACCAGCAGGCCGAACACGGCGTTGATGACCGCGGCCAGAAACGAGGCCCCGAAGGTCAGGCGGTAGGAGGCAAGCACGCGCGGCGAGGTCACCGCCGCGACGAACGCGACCCAGTTCAGCGACGCGGTCTTGATGAAGGCGGCCGACAGCGGCACCAGCACGATGAGGCTCAGGTAAAGCACGGTCACCCCGAGCGACAACCCGAAACCCGGCAGCACACTGTGGCGGCGAAGTGAAAGATTCATCGGCCGGGCTGGTAGATCTGGTCGAAGATGCCGCCGTCGGCGAAGTGCGTCTTGTGCGCGCTTTGCCAACCGCCGAACACGTCGCCCACCGTGACCAGGTTGAGCTTCGGAAACCGGCTCGCGTATTTCGCCACGGCCGCCGGGCTGGTCGGGCGATACCAGTGGTCGGCGATGATGGCCTGGGCCTCCTCGGTGTACAGGAACCCCAGATACGCCTCCGCCGCCTTGCGCGTGCCGTGCTTGTCTGCCACACGATCGACCAGCGTGACCGGCGGCTCGGCCAGGATGCTGAGCGACGGCACCACCATCTCGACCTTGTCCGGGCCCAGCTCCCTGACCGCGAGAAAGGCTTCGCTCTCCCACGCCAGCAGGACATCACCGATACCGCGCTCGACGAAGGTGGTGGTGGCACCACGGGCGCCGGCGTCGAGCACCGGCACGTTGCGGTAGAGCCTGGTGACGAAATCGCGCGCCCGGGCGGCGTCGCCGCCGTTACGCTTGAGCGCATACGACCACGCCGCGAGGTAATTCCAGCGGGCACCGCCGGAGGTCTTGGGGTTGGGCGTGATGACCGCCAGGCCCGGCCTGATCAGGTCGTCCCAGTCGCGGATGCCCTTCGGATTGCCCTTGCGCACCAGGAACACCACCGTCGACGTGTAGGGCGAACTGTTGTGCGGAAAGCGCTTCTGCCAGTCGGCCGGGAGCAGCTTTGCGCGGTTGGCGATCTCATCGATGTCGTAGGCGAGCGCCAGGGTGACGACATCTGCCTCGAGGCCGTCGATGACCGCCCGCGCCTGCTTGCCCGAGCCGCCATGCGATTGCCGGATCGTGAGCGTCTCGCTGGTTTTCGTCTTCCAGGTCTTGGCGAAGGCGGCGTTGATGTCCTGATACAGCTCCCGGGTCGGGTCGTAGGAGGCGTTGAGCAACGTGAGTTGCCCCCAGGCCGACGCCGCGACCAGCACCAGCATCAACCCCGCAAAACCGCGGAACCAGCGTCTTGTTTTCATGGTGGGTGTTTCGAGACTGACCAGGGGAATCGGTCAATGTACCGGCCGGCCGATGACGACGGAACGAACCTTTATCGATTTGGTTATGCGGATACGGACTTAGCCGCCACCCATCGGCCTCGCACTGGTACCCGTCAACTCTCGCAGGCACCGCTGCCGCCGATCGCCGCTTCCAGCGCGGTCCACGCGAGCATCGCGCAGCGGTCCCGCGATGGCGACGAGCGCACGAGTTGCAGGACCACCGTGTGATCCGGATGTGCCGCGGCGCCCATCGACGGCTCCCGCGCGGCGATCGCGGCAACGAACTGCTGCTTGATGGCAATCGCCTCGCGCCTTTCCTTGCCGCGCAGCCACTCGGTCATGATCGACGCCGAGGCCATCGAAATACCGCAGCACTCGCACTGAAAACTCAGATCGGCGATGACGTCGCCGTGGTAGCGCACGAACACCGAAAAGGTGTCGCCGCAGAGCGGATTGGCAGCTTCGCCGTGGGCGTCGGCCGCCTCGATCTCGCGATAATTACGGGCGTTCCTGATGTGCTCCAGCAGCACGTCGTCGTACAGTTTGCTCATCGGTGGCATGACGGTTGGCGTGGCAACCCCGGATTGTGCCCGACTCCGCCGTGCAGGCGTCCGGCGCGATCGAATCGCCCCGAACCCCATCGCGCCGGGAAAACGCGTTTCCCGCGTATTTCGCGAAATCGAGCTTACGAGTATCCTCCATATAGCCGTAATGCTATTTTGATTATTTTGTTATCGCTTGAATGCATTAACAAGGAAATCCCACTTGAAGCTGCATCAGCTCAAAACCATCGTCGAAGTCGCCCGCCAGGATCTGAATCTTTCGCGCGCCGCGGAGGCCTTGTTCACCTCCCAGCCGGGGCTGTCGAAGCAGATCCTCCAGCTCGAGGACGAACTCGGCGTCAAGATTTTCGTGCGCAGCGGCAAGCGCTTCGTCGCCGTGACCGAGCCGGGGCTGCAGATCCTCGAGATCGCGCGCCGCATCCTGCTCGAAGCGCGCAACATGAAGGAGGTCACGGCCGAGTTCCACCAGGAAACCGCCGGGTCGCTGACCATCGCTACCACGCATACCCAGGCCCGCTATGCGCTGCCACCAGTGGTGCGCCAGTTCATGAAGCGCTATCCGCAGGTGCACCTCTCCTTGCATCAGGGCAGCCCGAAACAGATTGCCGAGCAGGTCATCGCCGGCCAAGCCGATCTGGGCATCGCCACCGAGGCACTCGATCTCTATAGCTCGCTGGCCGTACTCCCCTGCTACGAATGGAATCGCTGCGTGGTCATGCCGCCTGACCACCCGCTGCTCGCGCTCAAACGGCTGACGCTGGAGGCGATCGCCCAGTACCCGATCATCACCTACGACCCCGCATTCACCGGGCGTTCCACCATGAACAAGGCGTTCGAGGCCAAGGGGCTGACCCCCGACATCGTGCTGACCGCGATGGACGCGGACGTGATCAAGACCTACGTCGAACTCGGCCTGGGCATCGGGATCATCGCCAACATGGCCTACGATCCGAAGCGCGACCGCACCGTCAGGGCGCTCGACGCGAGCCATCTGTTCACACCCAACGTCACGCGCATCGGCGTGCGGCGCAGCGCCTACCTGCGCGGCTACGTGTACGACTTCATCGAGATGTTCGCGCCGCACCTCACCCGCGCCACGATCGAGGAACACATCACGGCAGCGGCGACGCCGGCAACGGCCACCGCAGGCGGCTAGCGAGGTAAGGCCCACCCCCAGGCTGCGCTGCGCCTTTCCCCAAGGGGCGCAGCGTTTTCGGGGAGCCCTGGGGTGCTGCCCGCCGGGCCGATCCCAAGGGCGCCCGCCCCCTGGGTGGCGAACAACGTGAGCCTGGGGGGGTGTCACGGGGCGGCGAACGACGCCGCGACGACCGGCGGCTGCCGCAGCGTCTGCAGGATCACGCAATAGCGCTCGGTGAGCCGGAGCAGATTCTGGCGTTGTTCCGGCGTCGCGTCGGTGTCGATATCGAAGCGCAACCGGATATCCCTGAAACCGACCGCGGCCTGCTTGTCGACGCCCAGCGTTCCGCGAAAGTCAAGATCGCCCTCGGCACTGACCTTGCCGCCGCGGATGGTGATGCCGATGGCAGTGGCGACCGCGTTGAGGGTGACGCCCGCGCAAGCGACCAGCGCCTCGAGCAGCATGTCGCCGGAGCAGGCGAAGCTGCCGTCACCGCCTGTTGCCGGATGCAGGCCGGCCTCGACCAGCGCCTTGCCGGTTTCGACCTTGCAGGAGATGGCTTCGGTACCCAGCGTTCCGTGAGCATGCAAGGTGATCACCGCCGTTTCGGGGTCAGCACGGTAACGATCTTTCAGGGGCGCCTGGATGGCGCGGAGAGCATCGGCATTCATGGGGTTCAGTTCGGCTGAAAGGGATCGCAAGCGTACCGCACGAATACGCGGCCGGGGCCACCGACCAAGTCTACCGGCGGCGGATGATGCGGCTGGCGTCGCCGCCATGGCCGCTCCGTGCAGGCGAGCGATCTCCGGTCCGGGCACGGGTCGCCCCAGATGAAATCCCTGCGCGATAATTCCCGGCCACATGGGGCTCCCGCATGGCCCAGCACCGGCCATGCCTTCAGCACCCGCCCGCTTGCACGCTTACCTCTGGCGCGCGATCCGGTCCTGTCCGCCGACGTAGGGGCGCAGGGCTTCGGGCACGGTCACGCTGCCATCGGCGTTCTGGTAGTTCTCGAGGATCGCCACCAGCGTGCGGCCGACCGCGAGACCCGACCCGTTGATGGTGTGCACCGGTTCCGGCCTGCCCTTGGCATTGCGATAGCGCGCCTGCATGCGCCGCGCCTGGAACGCCTCGAAATTGGAGCACGAGGAGATCTCGCGGTAGGCGTTCTGCCCCGGCAGCCAGACCTCGATGTCGTAGGTCTTGGCCGACGAAAATCCCATGTCGCCGGCGCACAGCGTCACCGTGCGATACGGCAGATCGAGCTTGCGCAGAATGGTTTCGGCGTGCGCGGTGAGCGCTTCGAGTGCCGCGTGCGACGCATCGGGATGGACGATCTGCACCAGCTCGACCTTGTCGAACTGATGCTGGCGGATCATGCCGCGGGTGTCCTTGCCATACGACCCGGCCTCGCTGCGGAAGCACGGCGAGTGACACACGAACTTGAGCGGCAGCGACTCCAGCGCCACGATCTCGTCGCGCACGATATTGGTCACCGGCACTTCGGCCGTGGGAATCAGGTAGAGCTTGGCGTCGTCGCCACGCGGCACGCCGAACAGGTCTTCCTCGAACTTCGGTAACTGGCCGGTGCCCTCGAGGCTCTTGGCGTTGACCAGGTAGGGCACGTACACCTCGGTGTAGCCATGCTCCTGCGTGTGGGTGTCGAGCATGAACTGCGCGATGGCGCGATGCAGCCGGGCCATGCTGCCCTTGAGCAGCGTGAAGCGCGCGCCGGCGATCTTGGCGGCGGTGGCGAAATCGATGAGACCGAGCCCTTCGCCGATGTCGACGTGATCCCGCGCCGCAAAAGCGAAAACACGCGGCGACCCGACGCGGCGAATCTCGACGTTGTCGGCGGCGGATTTTCCTGATGGCACGCTGGCATGCGGCAGGTTGGGCACGCCAAGCAGGAACTCGGACAAGGCGCCCTGCACCGTCTCCAGCTCACGCTCACAGGCCGAGAGCTCGTCGCCGAGGCCGGCAACGTCGGCGAGCAAAGCGGCCACGTCCTCGCCTCTGGCCTTGGCGCCACCGATGGCCTTGGACGCCGCATTGCGCTTTGCCTGCAAGTCCTGGGTGCGCATCTGGATCTGCTTGCGCCGGCTCTCCAGACTGTCGAAGGCGCCGGTGTCGAGACGGAAGCCGCGTTCGGCGAGCCGGGCCGCGACCGCGGCGATGTCATGGCGTAGCAGCTGGATATCGATCATGGTGGCAGGCGAGGCTACTGGCGATTCTTGCGGGCGGCGGCATCGAGGCTGCGCAGGTGCGCCAGCTTCTCGGCGATCCTGCCTTCGATGCCGCGGGGCGTGGGTTGATAGAAGCGAGGCGGCTCGATGTCGTCGGGAAAATAGCTCTCGGCGGCGGCGTAGGCCTCGGGCTCGTCGTGCGCATAGCGGTATTCGCGGCCGAAGCCGAGCTGCTTCATGAGCTTGGTCGGCGCGTTGCGCAAATGCACCGGCACGGCATGCGATCCCTTGCGCCGGACGAAATCGCGGGCCGAATTATAGGCGACATAGGCGGCGTTGCTCTTGGCGGCGCAGGCCAGATAGATCACCGCCTGGGCAATGGCGAGTTCGCCTTCGGGCGTGCCCAGGCGCTCGTAGGTGGCGCACGCGTCGAGCGCCATCGGCAGCGCCCGCGGATCGGCGAGGCCGATATCCTCGATGGCCATGCGCACGATGCGCCGGCCGAGATACAGCGGATCGGCGCCGCCATCGAGCATCCGGCACAGCCAGTAGAGCGCGGCGTCCGGATTCGATCCGCGCACCGACTTGTGCAGCGCCGAGATCTGGTCGTAGAAGGCGTCGCCACCCTTGTCGAAGCGCCGCAGGTTCTGGGCGAGCGTGGCTTCCAGGAATGCCTCGTCGATGCGATCGCGTTGCGCGGCGCCGGCGGCAGCCCGCAGGGTTTCGAGCATGTTGAGCAAGCGCCGTGCGTCGCCGTCGGCAACACCAACCAGCACCGCCTTGGCGCCATCGCTGAACGCGAGTCCGTCGAGCGCGACCGTGCGAGCGTGCTCGAACAGCGTGCCGAGTTCATCGGCCGACAGCGGGTTGAGCACGTACACCGCGGCACGCGACAGCAGCGCCCCGTTGACCTCGAACGACGGGTTCTCGGTGGTGGCGCCAATGAACGTGACCACGCCCTGCTCCACGAACGGCAGGAAGGCATCCTGCTGCGCCTTGTTGAAGCGATGTACCTCGTCGACGAACAGGATGGTGTTGCGGTTCGCGCGATCGCGTGTCTCCTGGGCGCGCTGCATGGCTTCGCGGATGTCCTTCACGCCGGCGAACACGGCTGAAAGCGCAATGAATTCGGCGTCGAAAGCGCCCGCCAGCACGCGCGCGAGCGTGGTCTTGCCGACGCCCGGCGGACCCCAGAGGATCATCGAATGCGCACGCCCCGACTCGACCGCCAGACGCAGCGGCTTGCCGGGACCGACCAGATGCGTCTGGCCGACGACATCGTCGAGGCGTTGCGGCCGCAGCCGTTCGGCGAGCGGCACGTGGCTTGCCGACATCGGCGCGGCGGGCTGGTTCATCGCCAAGGATTCACACTCGCCGCGCCTGGGCCGCGGGTTCGCGCCGCCTACTGGTCACCGACCACGTCGGCGCCCTTGGGCGGCGTGAACCGGAACAGATCGGCGGCGAGCCTGGGGTTGCGATCCAGCCGCGTGAAGCGGATCACGGTGGTCTGGCCGAGGCGATCGAGCAGCTCCATGGTTTCCGGATTGGCCTTGCGAAAACCCAGCCGCATCTTCTCGAACTGGCTGTCGGGATCGGTCGGCGTCGCCTCGACCCATTCGAGGCCATCGCGCTTGGCGATGGCGGCGAAGGTGTAGGCGCGATCGAGATCGTTGCTGCCCGCCAGCAATGCCGCCGGACTCGAGCCGAGCGCGTCGCCAAGCGCCTTGACCGTGACCTGGTTGAGGTCCTTGTCGAAGACCCAGACCTTGTCGCCATCGCCGACGATGAGCTGGTCGTAAGGCTTGGTGTAGACCCACCGGAACTTGCCCGGCCGCGCGAAGGTGAAGCTGCCGCTCGACAGCGACACCGTCTTGCCACTGCTGTCGAGCACGGTCTGGATGAACTCGGCCCGCGCGGCCTTCACCTCGGCGATGAAGGTCTTGAGGGTCTCGACGCCCGCGGCGCTCGCCCTCGACATGCCGCACGTGACGCTCAACATCATTGCGATCAACACTACTCGTCTGCTGCTCATCATTCGCTCCTTGCCGGCACCAGGATTTCTCGATTGCCGTTGGTCGCCATCGACGACACCAGCCCGCTTCGTTCCATCTGCTCGATCAGCCGTGCCGCGCGGTTGTAGCCGATGCGCAGATGCCGCTGCACCAGCGAGATCGACGCGCGGCGATTCTTCAGCACGATCGCCACCGCCTCGTCGTACAGCGCGTCGGTCTCGCTGCTCTCGGCGGCGCCTGCGCTGGCGCCGTCTGCGCCCTCGTCTCCATCACCGCCTTCGAGCATGCCCTCGATGTACTGCGGCTGGCCGCGCGACTTGAGATATTCGACCACGCGGTGCACTTCGTCGTCGGCGACGTAGGCACCATGCACCCGCACCGGAAAACCGGTGCCTGGCGGGAGGTAAAGCATATCGCCCTGGCCGAGCAGGGCCTCGGCACCCATCTGGTCGAGGATGGTGCGCGAATCGATCTTGGACGACACCTGGAATGCCACGCGGGTCGGGATGTTGGCCTTGATCAGGCCGGTGATCACGTCCACCGACGGCCGCTGCGTGGCGAGCACGAGATGGATGCCGGCCGCGCGCGCCTTCTGCGCCAGCCGCGCGATCAATTCCTCGACCTTCTTGCCCACCACCATCATGAGGTCGGCCAACTCGTCGATCACCACCACGATCATCGGCAGCTCCGACAGCGGCTCCGGCGATTCGGGCGTGATGGTGAACGGATTGGTGATGGGCGCGCCGGCCTTCTCGGCATCTTTCAGCTTCTGGTTGAAGCCCGACAGGTTGCGCACCCCGAGGCTCGACATGAGCTTGTAACGCCGCTCCATCTCGGCCACGCACCACGTGAGCGCGTAGGCGGCCTGCTTCATGTCGACCACCACCGGCGCCAGCAGATGCGGGATGCCTTCGTAAACTGACAGCTCGAGCATCTTCGGGTCGACCAGGATCAGCCGCACTTCGTTGGGCGTGGCCTTGTAGAGCAGCGACAGGATCATCGCGTTGATGGCCACCGACTTACCCGACCCGGTGGTGCCCGCCACCAGCACATGCGGCATCTTGGCGAGATCGGCACAGACCGGCTTGCCCGCGATGTCCTTGCCCATGGCGATGGTGAGTGGCGACGGGAGGTCTGCATACACCTTGGACGACACGATCTCGTGCAGCCGCACCACCTGCCGTTTCGGATTGGGAATCTCCAGGCCCATGCACGACTTGCCGGGAATGGTCTCGACCACCCGGATGCTGATGACCGACAACGCGCGCGCCAGATCTTTCACCAGGTTGACGATCTGGCTGCCCTTGACCCCGATGGCCGGTTCGATCTCGTAGCGCGTGATCACCGGCCCCGGCTGCGCCGCGATCACCTTCACCTCGATGCCGAAGTCGAGCAGCTTCTTCTCGATCAGGCGCGAGGTGAATTCGAGCGTGTCGGTCGACATCATCTCGACATTGGCCTCAGCCTCGTCGAGCAGTTGCAGCGGCGGCAACGGCGAATCGGGCAGATCCTCGAACAGCGGCTTCTGCTTTTCTCGGGCCACGCGCTTGGATTTGGGAATCTCCATCACCGGCGGCTCGATGCGCACCGGCTCACGCGCCTCCACATCGAAGCGCTCGCGCACCACCTCGACCACGTCTTCGCGCTGCTGCTGCGCCGCTTCGCCCAGGCGCCGGTCGCGCCGCTCGTCCAGGCGCCGGGTGATCGCCGCCCATGCGGTTTCGATGCCGCTGCCGATGCGCTCGGACACGGCCAGCCAGGAGGTGCCGGTGAACAGCGAGAAACCGATGGCGGCCGCCACCACCAGGAACAGGGTCGCGCCGGTGAACCCCAGGCCCACGTGCAGGGCATGCGACATCACCTCGCCGAGCAGGCCGCCCGGGGCGCCCGGAACCGAAACGACAAGCGATCCGAGCCGCAGCGACTCGATGCTGGCGGACGCCAGCAACAGCAGGCCGAAACCGCCGACGGCGATCCAGGCCGGGCGGCGGTCAACGTTGCCGGGCGTGTCGATGCGGCGGTAGAGCCAGTAGACGCCGAGCAGGCACAGCACCACCAGCCACCACGCCGAGAGCCCGAAGACATACAACAGCACATCAGCGACCCAGGCGCCGAAAGCGCCACCGGAATTGCGGATCGTGGGCTGGGTGAGCGCGTGCGACCAGCCCGGATCGGTCTTGTGATATGTGGTCAGCACCAGCGCCAGGAAGGCCCCGAGACCGGCCGACGCCAGCCACCGGGCTTCGCGGATCAGGCTCGACAGGCGCGGCGGCAGCGGGGCCTTGGCGACCGGGGCTGCCTTGAAGGCCTTCGACCTGCGCGCGGGGGCCTCAGCGCTGCGGCGAAAGAACATCTCGGGTCATCGTCACATCGGGCATAGCCGATTATAGGGGGTGCGGCCCGGCACCGGCGACGCGGCCGGACCAACCCGCATCGACAGCCCCACGCCCGAACTGACACAATCTGGCGTCCAGCCTACCCGTCCCCATCGACGAATCACCATGCCAAACGCACCCCGCCACATCCCCTTGCTGATCCTCGGTTCCGGCCCGGCCGGCTACACCGCCGCGGTCTACGCCGCCCGCGCCAACCTGAAGCCGGTGGTCATCACCGGGCTGGCTGCCGGCGGCCAGTTGATGACCACCACCGACGTCGACAACTGGCCGGCCGACGCCATGGGCGTCCAGGGGCCGGATCTGATGGCCCGCTTCCAGCAGCACGCCGAGCGCTTCGACACCGAACTCGTCTACGACCATATTCACACGGCGGCCCTGGGCGAGAAACCGTTCCGCCTCGAAGGCGACTCGGGCACCTACACCTGCGATGCGCTGATCATCGCGACCGGGGCATCGGCGAAGTATCTCGGGCTGCCGTCCGAACAGGCGTTCATGGGCAAGGGCGTCTCGGCCTGCGCCACCTGCGACGGCTTCTTCTTCAAGGGCCAGGACGTCGCCGTGATCGGTGGCGGCGACACCGCGGTGGAAGAAGCCCTGTATCTCGCGCACATCGCCAAATCGGTCACGGTGGTGCACCGGCGTGACCGCTTCCGCTGCGAGGCGATCATGCGCGACAAGCTGTTCGCCAAGGCCGAGACCGGCAACGTGCGCATCGAATGGAACCACACGCTGGATGAAGTGCTGGGCGACAAGACCGGCGTCACCGGCATGCGCCTCAAGAGCACGGTCGACGGCGCGACCCGCGAGCTGCCGCTCGCCGGTGTCTTCATCGCCATCGGCCACACGCCCAACACGCAGTTGTTCGAAGGCCAGATCGACATGAAAGACGGCTACATCGTCACCCACGGCGGCCTCGACGGCAACGCCACCGCCACCAGCATTTCGGGCGTGTTCGCGGCGGGCGACGTGCAGGATCACATCTATCGCCAGGCCGTCACCAGCGCCGGCACCGGTTGCATGGCGGCGCTCGATGCCGAGCGTTACCTCGACAACCTCCAGTGACATTCCCCCCAGGCTTCGCTGCGCTACGCCACCCCCCAGTGGGGCGCGCGGCGCCCTTGGGGACGGCCCGGCGGGCGCCGCCCCGCCGATGACCGAGCGATCATGGCCATCAAACCCACTCCCGACGACCTTTCGGCGTTTCTCGACGAGGTGCGCGATGTCGCCCCGATCAAGCCGCGCGACCGGATCGTCGTGCCCGCGCCCAAGCCACCGCCGGTGCCGGTGCAGAGCCTGCTCGATGATCGCGCCGCGCTTGCCGACAGCCTGAGCGACAACGTCCCCGACGAGATCGCCGCCGAGAGCGGCGAGGAACTCACCTTCCGCCGCAACGGCATCGGCCACGACACCGTACGCAAGCTGCGGCGTGGTCACTGGTCGATCCAGGACAACCTCGACCTGCACGGCCTGGTGGTCGAAGAAGCGCGCGCGCTGCTGTCGGACTTCCTGCACGAGTCGGTCAAGCGCGGCCTGCGCTGCGTGCGCATCGTCCATGGCAAGGGTTATCGCTCGGCCAACGGCGAGCCGGTACTCAAGCGCAAGGTGGCGAGCTGGCTGACCCAGCGCGATGCCGTGCTCGCCTACGTGCAGGCCAAGCCCGCCGATGGCGGCGGCGGCGCGGTGGTGGTGCTGCTGAAAGGCTTGAAGCGCGAAGCGCCGGGGAGCGACGCCGAGTTTTAGCCGAGCACGGTCCGTTCGATTTGCTGACCAGCACCTCGATGCGTCACAAGCTGTGGTCGTTGCCGAACGTGGGCAGGTCACCATCCCGAAAGCGCTACGGCAAACCTTGGGCATCGGCGCGAGTACCGTTCTGGAGTTCGCCGCGGAGAACGGCCGTCTGATCGCCATCAAGACCGCCGCGGGTTTTGTCCAGAGCTTTACCTGGAACGCCACCGACGACCCCCTCCTCGCAGAAAGCGCCACCGGGCGTTTCTACTACCACGCCGATGCGCGCGGCTCGGTCAGCCTGATGACCGACGAAGCGGGCACCTCGGGCGCCTGGCGCCGTTACGATCCCTGGAGCCGGGTGCTGGGCGGTGCCGGCACGCCGCCGCAATACGGCTACACCGAGAATCAAAGGGGCCGAAGTCATTTTTCCGGATGACGGTTTTCGCCCGATCGTTCTCGGTTCCGCGGAGCGACAGATGTGACACCGCCGACCCATTTTTCTCAACGCATTTTTTCGACGCGTTATGGCAAGCTTATGTCCTTGAAGGCGCATTCGCCGTTGTGAGGAAGCTATGTCAATCCCCTTGGAAGCACTCGAGTCGGAGGTCCTTAGGTTGCCTACCGCCGAGCGTAGACGACTCCTGGACAGGGTAGTTGCAAGCTTGGATGTCGACGCCAGACGCGATGCCGCCTGGGACGCGTTAGCTCGATCTCGGGAAGACGTCGCCCGTCAGGACCCGTCGCTGTTCTTGCCGCTGGATGACGTTCTTGAGGAGCTTCGAGCGGAACTGAGGTGACTCGGTCTATCCACCGGTTCGCAGCTGACGATCTTGTCGAAGCGGCTCGCCGCTATAAGGTTGAAGCTGGCGCGGGTTTGGCGCGCCGGTTTCTTGACGAGTTCGAGCGAATAGCCAAACTGCTTGAAGAGTCCCCCGATATCGGCATGCCTACCGGTGAAGGGCGCCAGTCGTTTCCGCTGGTCGGTTTTCCTTACACACTGATTTATCGCTGCGACGACGGTGGTATCCGAATCCTCGTTGTTCGCCATCAGAGTCGCGATCCGGAGTATGGCGAATCACGTCGATGAGCCGGTCCTTTTCTGGGAAACAAAAGCGACCAGGGTGATGTTTTCAGGCAGTTGGGGTTGATGTAAGTCACCACGCAGCGCCGACTCCGTAGGTCGATAAATGTGAGCCTGGCCCCTTTTCGCTCGCGCCGCCGCGTCAGACGAGAACCGGGCTGCATCGCGGTTGATGGGCAGGAAGTTGTCTCGCCGCGAGCCGGCCACCGTTGTCGGCACGGAAATCGGCGCGGCGTTGCCCCCGCCCGGGATTTCGGAGTAGTCTGATTTCATGGAAAAGCCGGTCATCTCCTGCAACCCGGAAGTCATGGGCGGCACCGCTGTTTTCGCAGGCACGCGGGTGCCGGTGCAAACCCTGCTCGACTACCTCGAGGCGGGGGATTCCATCGACGAGTTTCTCGCGGGTTTTCCTGGCGTTGCTCGTGAGCAGGTGATCCGGTTTCTTGAGGAAGCCAAGGATCGGATGGTCGCCGCCGCTTCGTGAAGGTGCTTTGGGACGAATGCATCGACTGGCGCCTGCTGCGCGACATCCACGGTCATGAGGTGAAAACGGCTCGCCAGATGGGATGGACGGCCATCCACAACGGAGAACTGCTCGGTCTGGCGGCAACCGCGTTCGATGTGTTCGTCACTGTCGATCGCAACCTGTCGTTCCAACAGAAGATTCCGGCCTTTTCAATTGCGGTCGTTGTGCTGCGTGCGCGCACAAATCGCCTTTCCGACCTGCGGCCGCTCGTGCCCGCGCTACTTGCGTTCATTCCGACAGTTCGGCCCGGGACTGTGACCCAGGTTGGCGCCTGACTGCGGAAGCTCCTATCGCACGGAGTCCTCCTTGCATGGCTACAAGCACCGGTTCTATTCAACGCGGCAACCGGTATGTGTGATTGCCCAGGTATGAATACGCGCCACGATTCACGATTTCGAGGTCATCACATGAAAGCTGTCGTTGCCGAACGTGGACAGGTCACCATCCCGAAAGCACTGCGGCAAACCCTGGGCATCGACGCGGGCACCGTTCTGGAGTTCGCCGCGGAGAACGGCCGGCTGGTGGCGGTCAAGCTTATCGATGATCCGTTGGCAGCCGTATACGGCTGCCCGAAGGGTCATGGCGCGAGCGCTGACGACGTCCTCGCCATTCTGCGAGGAGAACGTTGATCACGGCGGTCGATGCCCGCGTCCTATTCGACGTTTTCCTGGCCGATCCGACGCACGGAAGGCCTCCGCCGAAGCGATCCGGTCTTGCCTGTCGCTGGGCAGCCTTGGTGGTCTGCGAAGTCGTCTGGGCCGAGACAGCCGCCGTTTTCGACGAGGAAGAAAACTTCGTCGAACGCATGGGTCGGCTCGCGATTCGCCTGATGCCGTCGACTATGGGCGCGCTGTGGTTGGCCGGGCAACGCTGGCGGGCGTTCTGGGCCGGCGGCGGCGGCGGGCGTGATCGTGTCGTGGCCGATTTCATGATTGCGGCCCATGCATCGAAGCAGTGCCACCGACTCCTGACCCGTGACCGTGGCTTTGCTCGAGCCTGTTTCGATGGCCTCGTGCTCATCGATCCGTCGCGCGGCTGATCGAGTCAGCCGCCGGCCAGGCTGGACGGTTGTAAATCAAAGGAGCCACAGTCATGTTTTCGGGATGATGATGATGTTGATGTACTCGATGTGCCGGGGTTACGACGAACGCCGGCCAGACGCTTCGGTTGCCACGGAACCCCTTGGCGATGTAATGTCCCACGCCATGCCGGGAAAAGTTTCGCTTTCCCGCAAGGCAATTCCTGATTCGGGCGCGGCACGGTTCCTGCGGTGTATCGATCGGAGTCGACAGTGGCGGAACCTCTCGGGCGCACCTCCCTCTGGGTCGTACTGATCTGCGGCGGAATTTCGGCCGGGGTGACACTACTTGCTGGCGCCAATCCGCTCGATCCGACAGTTGCCACGGGTCATGCGGTATTCACGTCGACGGCGAACACGCTGCGCGTCGAGAACACGCCGGGCACCATCATCGACTGGGGCGCGTTCTCGATCGGCGCGAGGGAACTCACCCACTTCCAGCAACAGTCGGCCGCGAGCCAGGTGCTGAACCGGGTGACCGGCCAGGATCCGAGCAGCATCCTCGGCCGGCTCACGTCGAACGGCCAGGTATTCCTGATCAACCCCAACGGCATCGCGTTCGGTCGCGATGCGGTCGTCGATGTTGCCGGCCTCGTCATATCGACGCTCGGCATCTCCAACGCGGACTTCCTCGCCGGGCGGCTGTCGTTCTCCGGCGCCTCCGCTGGCAGCATCCGCAACGACGGCACGCTGCAGGCTGCCTCCGGTGGCCGGGTCTTCGTGGTCGCACCCACGATTGCGAACAATGGCCTCATCGCGGCGCCTGGCGGCACCGTGCTGCTGGCGGCCGGACACAGCGTCACATTGGTCGACAGCAACCGGCCGGATGTTCAGGTGCAGCTGTCAACCGGATCCGATGAGTCGGTGGACGTCGGCCGCATCGTCGGCGGCCACGTCGGCATCTACGGCGCGCTCGTGCGGTTGAATTCGTCGATCAACGCTTTGGGGGCAGTCTTGGCTGCGAACGGAACGGTGGTGCTGACGGCGGGCAACATCACGCCCCTCAGCAGCGGAGCCACGATCTCCACCAGCGGCCAATCGGGCGGCTCGGTCGGCACAGGTGTGGTCGTATCGAACTCGGGGAATGTCTCGATCGGAAATGGCGGCGCGCTGAGCGGCGGCGGCGGCATCAGAGTCAACGGTGCGGGAGGCAGCGTCCAGGGCGGTGTGGTGACCGTCTCACCTCAGCCCGCTCCGGTCGGTGGCACCACCCCTAGCAGACGCCCGTCCAGCACTGCGGCGGCGGGCGCCGGACAAGCCATCACCGCGCAGCTCGATCCGACCGGTGCCAACGTCGCGGCTGCCGATCGCGCTGCCCGGGTTCTGTTCCCGCGTGTGCCAAGCTGGGCCGAAGGCGATCTGCTGATCTCGCGTCCTCGCTGAACACGGCGTCAGGGGCACGTCATCGCGCGAGACTGCCCGGCCCTCGCACCACCGGTATCGGCACCACCACCTCCCCGCGATGCCGAACACCCGGTCTCCCCGCACCGGGCCGATGATCGCACTACCGGTGAAACTTCCGAACGCAGGCAGCACACCGACCCGTTCACCGAACCAGTAGCACGCCAGCCGTACACGCTCGTTGGCGCGCCCGCGCAGGATGATCGCCGGGTGCAGATGGCCGGCGATCACGTGGCCGTCTGCGACGCAGTCAGGGTGATGGCAAAGGCGCAGCGGACCGATGGCGGAAGGCTCGGGCACCACCTCGATCCCCCACGCTGGCGGCGGATCGCCCGCGTGCGCATCGTGGTTGCCGCGAACCAGTGTGAGTGCAATGTCCGCTCGCCGCTGTCGCCACGCCTTGAATACTTCGAGCGTTGCCTCGACGCGACCCTGGCGGCTGTGCAGCAGGTCGCCCAGGAAGACGATGCCGACTGCAAGCGCTCGATGCGACCCCTCAAACCTTGCCCAGGTGCTTGCCGCTGTCGACCAGCAGGAGTTCGCCGGTGATGACGCGTGCGCCTTCGATGAACCACACGATCGCGTCGGCCACATCGTCGGCCGAAGCCGACGTGGCGAGCGGCACGCTGTCTTCGTAGCCCTTCTTGAATTTGGCGTACTCGGCTTCATTGAATCGCGCGGTATGCCAGCGCGTCTCGATCAGGCCGGGGCAGACCGCATTGACCCGGATAGCGGGTGCCAGCGCCCGGGCAAGCGACAAGGTCATCGCGTTCAGGGCGCCCTTCGATGCCACGTAGGCCACTGACGACCCGATGCCCAGGATGCCCGCGGACGACGACACGTTGACGATCGAACCGGCACCCTGCTCCTTCATCGCGGGGACGCACGCACGGATCATCTGGTAGGCACCGATGACGTTGACGGCGTAGATGCGCTGGAAGTCGTCGGCATCGAGCGCGTCGAGCTTGGCGGCATGCGCGAACTTGGTGATGCCCGCGCTGTTCACCAAGGCGTCGATGCGACCCCAGCGCCCGACCGCGGCGGCCGCCAGAGCGTGGCATTGCGCGTCGTCAGCCACGCTTGCCTTGAACACCATCGCCTCGGCGCCCTCGCGCTCGCAGGCCGCGGCCGTCTCGAGCGCCTCGGCCTCGCTGCGGCTGTAGTTGATGACCGTGCGCCAGCCCTTGCGGGCGAGCTGCACGGCGCAGGCGGCCCCGGTGCCGGTGCCGCCGCCGGTGATGATGCAGACTTTGGAGGTTGTGTTCATGGATCGGACGATAGCAGCGTCGCAAGACGATCGCGAGCATCTTGGCGTCTCAGGACGGCCGAGCTACCGCCTTGCCGCGACCAGAAAACCCCCTGCCACCAAGGGTCCCGCCTGCTCGACATAGAAGTGCAGAATCCCGGAGATGTCGCGTTCTGCGCCAGGGTGGAGCGACCAAGTCACCGTGCAAGCTGGACCCGAAGGCGGGCCATCGCGTCATGGCTGGGTATTGCCACCACCGCGCCAGACTCCAGTTCGGCTTCCCGTCGGTCCGCTTCCCGCTCCCAAGCCTGCTCGATGCCGAGGTCGACATCCAGGCTCGCGATGAGCCGCTCGAGCAGGCACGACCTATCGGCCGGTGCGAGTTTCAGAACTTGGGCTTCCAGGGCTTCCAGACTGGTGCTCACGGCCCCCCCCCCCCCGAGTTGTGGCGGCCAACAATCCTTAGAGTGCCACAACTGGCAACGGATCATTCGACCACGGCACATTTGAGCAGACACCTCGACCGAGGCAGGCGCTGCGCTCGTTGACGATGGCGCTGCCTCATCCACGCAAAAGACGCGAGCCCATGATCAGCTTGCCGCTTGCCGGCTTCTCCGGTGAGGTGACCGAAGCGCGGTGCATCGGCCGTGTTGCACCGGTTGCGACAGCGTGCGACATGCTTCCCGTGGGGGGTTCTCCAGGAAGAACCCCCACGGATCGAAGCGCCCACAGCGCCTAAGACCTGACTGGCCGCGTTCGGCGCATCGCCACCGCGCCCGCAAGACCCGCCAGCGGCAGCAACCAACCGCTGAAGGTGCCCACTGTCAGGCCTGCCGCCCAGCTCTTGGCATCATCCCAATTCAAGCCGCTGTTGTTCGCCGTCAGATACCACGTCGCATCGAGCACGGCGTCGTAGGCGAACTCGGCATCTGCCGCAACCGCCGTCGCGTTGCCGTTGATGTCGCGCAATTCCAGCGCCTCCAGCGCCGAGATGTCAACGTCGATCGCCGGCATCCTGTGCCGCGGTGTCGGGTTGACGTCTTTGCCGGCAGCACATCGGCAGCAGCAATCCGATGATCCCAATACGGCCCGAGTATCCTCGGCGGCCTTCCCCCGAGCAGCTCGAACCGGCCGATCCTGAAACGCCACGCGGACTGGCGCTGGTTTTGCTCTCGTAGCGTTTCGTGTTAGGTTCGAAGATCACTCAGCATCGTTCGCCCCACTCGGCACCCATGCCGCCGACGCCCCCTCTTGGCCATCGCGTCGCGCGCCTGTATGGCGCCTTGCGCTGCGTCACCTGTCACAGCCCGCTGCGCAACGCCGACGACGCCTTGCGCTGCACGGCGTGCGATGCCCGCTATCCGGTGGTGCGCGGTTGTCCCGTACTGCTGACGGACACGATGCGGAAGACGTTCGCGGTGCATCTGGAATCGGACGACGGCCGCCGGATGGTCGGCGAGTATGGCGCGGCCGCGTCGGCATCGACCTCGGTGACGAAGCCGTCATGGACCCGCTGGCTGAAGCCGCCGCCAGTCATGTATCGCTACCATCCGGACCTGCTGAAGCCGCCCACTTCCGTGCTGTTCGATCCCGTCAACGGGGCGCCGCCGCTGACGCTCAGTGTCGGCGGCGGCCCCTATCGGGTCGGGGACCACGAGATCACGCTCAACATCGGCCTGTTCCCCAACGTCGACATGGTCGCCGATGCGCACGACATTCCGATCGCGGACAACACCTTCGATGCCGTGTTCAGCCTCGCCGTGCTCGAGCACGTCGCGGATCCGTACCGGGTGGTGAGCGAGATGATCCGCGTGCTCAAGCCCGGCGGCATCCTGTACTCGGAGATCCCGTTCATCTTCTTCTTCCATGGCTATCCCACCGACTACACGCGCTTCACCCGCGAGGGGATGAAACGCCTGTTCAGGGGCCTGGAGTCGCCCGAGGTGGGCATGACCCACGGTCCGGTGTCGGCGATCCTGCAGTCGGCGAACATGCTGATGGCGATGTGCCTGCCGGCCCGGCCGCGCCTCATCCGCAAGGCATTCAACGGCCTGTTCCGATGCTTCGCGTTTCCGCTGAAGTATCTGGACCTGCCCCTGCGAACGCACCCCGACGCGCACATCCTGGCGGGCGGCTTCTATGTGCTCGGACGCAAGCCCTCCGATGCCTGAAGCCGGCGCCCCGGATCCAGGGGCGCCCGAACCACGCCGTCTTTCGGTGGTATGCCTGTCCGTCTATCCAGCCGAGGGGCCGTCGGTGCGCCATCGCGTGCTGGGGTACGAGCAGGCATGGCGCGGCATGGGGGTGAAGGTCACGCTACAGGCGTTTCTGACCGCCGGCTTGTACCGGAACCGCCGACGTTTCGGCTCGCGCTGGACGCTTTACAAGGCATGGCACTTCGCGTTCTGCAGCGCCCGCCTGGCCTGGCGGCTGGCATTTTTGTGGCGCTTCGATGTGGCGATCATCCATCGCGAGGCATTCCCGCTGGGTGGCGCCTGGGCAGAGCGTCTGGCCGCGCGCATCAATCCGAGAATCGTGTTCGATTTCGACGATGCGATCTGGCTGCGGATGCCGCTCGCCGTCGATCAACGCAAGCTGTTCTGGGATGCAAACCGTGTCGGCGATGCCATTGCGGTGTGCCGGGCCGTGGTTGCGGGAAACACCATGCTCGCCGCGTATGCGCGTCGCTTCAACCCGCGGGTGACCGTCGTCCCGACGCCCTACATCGACCTGGGTGGGAGCGCCAACGCGGTCGACCGCCCCGCTCGACCGCCCGTGATCGTGTGGATCGGCAACGTCGGCAATGAGGAGTATCTCGACTTGCTTCGGCTACCCCTGCAGCGATTGGCGAAGGAGATCGATTTCGTGTTTCGCATCGTCGGGAGCGCCGAAGCGGCAGGCTTCGACATTGGCGGCGTCACCGTGGAAACGCTGGAGTGGCGCGAGGACAAGGAGCGCGAATGGCTGCTCGGTTCGGCGATCGGCGTCATGCCGCTCGATGACCGCGAATACGAACGCGGCAAGTGCGCCTTCAAGCTGGTGCAGTATTTCTCGGCGGGATTGCCGGTGGTGTCTTCACCGGTCGGCATGAATGCCGAGGTCGTGACCCACGGCGTCAATGGCTACCTGGCTTCGGGCGAGGAAGAGTGGTACCACAGCCTCAAGCTGCTGCTCCAGAGCGCAGAACTGCGCCGCCGCATGGGGGCGAGCGGGTACTCCACTTTTCGAGAACGCTTCGGGCGCGAGAAATCCGCGGTGCAATGGATGAACGTGTTTCGCGACGTTGGCGGACCGAGCCCCGCATAGCCCGCGTTCGGCGCGTGGCGGGCTCAAGCCCCGCCGGGAGGAGTGCCGGCGGCATCGGATTCCTGCTTCAGGTAGATGGTTCTGCCGCGCCGTGCGCCGGGCAACGCGGACCTCTTGGCAAACAGGTCGCAACGATCACACACGGTTGCCACTTCGACCTTGCCGCCATGGACGAATTGCGAGCGCCCCGAGCGATAGTGTCGATTGTTCCAGAGTTTTTCGAAGACAGGTTCAGCGGTGTCGCCGAAATCGTTTTTTGCGCCGGACACGACGCAGCACGGCGAGGTCCTGCCATCCGGATTGACGACCAGATAGCGGTACAGGAAATAGCACGCGGTCTGCGCCGTGTCGTTGCTCGCGATCTCGTCGCCGCCGGCGACCTTGCCATCCGATACCGACGCCGGAAACCAGGTTTTGCGCAGTTCCTCGGGATTCGGGCTGTCGAAGGGAATGCCCACCGGAATGCATCTGAACAGGTCCACGCCGATCTCGGTGGCGAGGGCGCGCGCCTGCTCGACCTCGTGTTCGTTATGCTTCATCGGAATGAACTGCCATTCAATGATGGGCGTGCGACTCCCGAGCGCGCGCCGGCGTGCGACCAGCCGGCGAACGTTGGAAAGCACCAGCTGCAGGTTGCCCCGGCGCCGATACTTCTCGTAGTTCTCCTGCGTTGCCCCGTCGATGGACAGGCAGATGAACTCGAGCCCGCTATGGATCAACGCATCGATGCTCTCGTCCGGCAGGTCGATGGACATGTTCGAACTCATCGAGGTTCCGAGGTTCTTGTCGCGGGCGTAGCGGATCATGTCGAAGATGTGGGTGTGCAGGAGCGGCTCACCCCAGTTGAACAGGTTGACCTTGTAAGCCCACGGCGCCATGGTGTCGATCACATGCGTATAGGTCTCCCAGGTCATCATCCCCGCGCGGCGTTCCTGCTGCCGCAGCCCGGTCGTGCACAGGGGGCACCGCAGGTTGCACACGTTGGTCGGGTCGGCCACCAGGACATAGGGGCGGCCGGCCAGTCGCGTGCGCCGGAGGCGGAACTCCGCCTCGACCAGAATCATGTTCGCGAGCCGACGCGGCGTGCTATGCATCAGGATGGTCCGGAGCGCACCGGAGTTTCGCGCGTAGGTCGGCGCGCGAAGCACCTTGCGAAAAGTTCTGCCGATCATGGTGGAAAGCGTCATGCGCGTGAACCGGAAATGCCAGTGCGGACAATACCGCGTCGTGGGCAGGGATCGAATTGTTGCCGATCGCCATCGGCGATCGCAAACATGACGGCCATTCGCGGCACTTCCTGCCCGATGCCGACACCAGCGACATGAAGGTTCGATCCCGGTCAGAGCCGACACGCCTCCGTTACACTAGCACAGGGCGGAGCGCACACACGGTACCGCCCTGCCCGGGCACCGCAGGCATCGACGCGAATGCTGTGCCAGGACCGCTGTCCGGCGCAGCGACCACTGGCAGGCGCGCCGGGATCAGAACCCCCGATTGAGGACCGTTTCCCGATGAAAAAAGTGTTCACCAACGTCGGTCTCCTGCTAGCGGTGTCCCTGCTCGCCTTCGGCTGCGGCGAACTCGCCGTGCGCCTGCTGTTCAAGGACGACACGGTACTTTTCTCGCGCTACCAGACCGACTACACCTACGGCAAGTACCGGTTACGCGGCATCCGGCCCAACATGGAGTTCTGGCACAGCAGCATCGACGGGACCTGGAAGTTTTCCACCAACGCTCGCGGGTTCCGGAATGGGCGCGACGTTTCCTATGAGAAGAAGACCGGCACGACCCGCGTGCTCAGCCTCGGCGATTCGAACACCCAGGGCTATGAAGTGGGTCAGGAGCAAACCTTCTCGGCGGTGCTCGAACGGGCGCTGATCGAATCCGGTCGAACCGCTGAAGTGATCAATACGGGAGTTTCCGGGTTCGGCACCGCAGAACAGCTCGCCCTGCTTGAGAACGAGGGGGTCAGATACCGGCCCGACGCCGTCGTCGTGGGATTCTTCGCCAACGATTTCGACGACAACCTGAAGTCGGGTCTGTTCGGCGTCGATGGCGACGGCCATCTGGTGGAGAAGAAGTTCGAGCACCTGCCGGGCGTGAAGATCCAGAACGCCATCTACGCCATCCCGGGCGTGCGCTGGCTCGGCGACAACTCGTATTTCTATTCGATGCTCTTCAACAACGCCTGGATCTTCGCCAAGCTGCAACTGGGCAGATTCGCTGCCAAGGAGGCGTCCGGGAAGCCGGGCAGCGAACCGACCGAGGCCGGCGGGTTCGAGTACACGATTCCACAGCGTGTCAATCGCTACCAGACCGACCTGGCGCTCGGTCTCGTCGAGCGTATGCAGCAGTTCTGCGTCCACAACGGGATCCGCCTGATCGTCGTCGACATCCCCGCGTTTCCAGCGCCCTACCGGTTCGTGCCGTCCCTGACCGACCCGATGCTGGAGCGCCTGCACGCATCGGGGGTGGAGGTGGTCACCAGTCGCTCGCTCCTGTCAGCCTATGAAGGCGTAGCGGAAATGCACGTGCTGCACGGCTATCACCATATTTCGGCTTTCACCCATACCCTCATCGGCGTCGAAGTCGCACGCCGCCTGGAAGCAGGCCGGACGCCGAAAGCGACCGGGCTGGTGCAGCCACCAGACCGTCGGCCCCACGACGCGTCCGCATGCGGATTTCAGGAAGCTTGCAGCGCGCCGCCGGTCTTGGAACGGGTCAATGCCGGAAAGCGCGAGATGAGCGCCAGCGACACGCCGAGCGGGACGATGTGGCGCACGTTGGCGTAGACCGGATTGAAGATGCCGTTGAACATCAGCATGATGATCGACAGGAAGATCACCACGATGATGATGCGGTTACGGTCGTCGTCGATGGCCCGATACACCGCCCTCATCCGTGACAGGATCAGGTAGAGGGCGAAGATCCATACCAGCATCCCGATCACGCCGGTGCGCAGCAGTATCCACAGGAACAGGCTGTGGACATTTTCCATGCTGATGAAGAAATACCGGATGCGCACGATCTCGCCCCATAGCGGCAACACGCCGTAGCCCAGCAGGGGAAGATCGTCGAACCGGTCCACCAGCCAGACCAGAAGCGCGAAGCGGTACAGCGTCGACGACTGGTTGAGGTTGGTTTCGCTGGCGCGCGAGACCAACGATTGCAATACCAGTTGTCCGGGTGGCGTCGCTCCCAGAATGATCATCACCACACACATTCCGAGACCGCCGAGCATCAGGAGTCGCCAACGTGCCGAGGGCGGCATCAGGAAGGGAAGGATCACGACCCCCATCGCCGCGGCGCCCCACAGCGTGCGCCGGAAGGAGAGCAGGATGAACAGCAGCAGCAGCACGCAGAAGATGGACCGCACCACCGTTTGCGCGATCCGGTACCTGCCGTAGGCCCACATGCCGGCGCAATAGAACACGGTCATCAGCATGAACGTGACGCTGCCGGTATCGAACACCACCGGCGTGAGCGTCTTGATGATCGTCGGGTCGCGAATCAACCGGTAGGAGGCAAGCCCGATCGTCGCGATCATCGCCAGACCGAACATCAGGAGCATCTGCCTCACGTCCCGTTCCTCGCGGAAGAAGAACATGCCCAGCAGGTACGACGGAAACAACAGGGCGAAGAGCTTGAAGTGCAGGATCGGAAAATAGCGCGCCACGTCGCTCACGTTCTTTTCCGGCAGCTTGATGCTGCCCAGGCTGCTCAGGTCCAGCACCATCGGACCGAACGAATCCGGCCGGGCGAGCGACACCACGATCGACACGAACAGCGAAGCGGCGATCAGGAGCAAGGCCACGCCGATGCGATCGAAGATGAATGGCGAACGCTCACGCCAGAGCGCCAGCTTGACGCAGTACAGAAACGTGAGACCGCCGATCAGCACATCGGGAATGTAGAGTCCCGGCAATCCCAGGGTGACCGAGTAGAAAGGCAGGCGTTCCGACCGCAAGGCCTCGTCGCCACCGCCCTTGGTATCACCGATGCCGCCGCGGAACTCCTCCATGAAGGAGATCAGGAAGATCAGCAACAGCATGCCGAGTCGCGGCCGCACGACGACGATCGCCATGACCGGGATGACGACAGACGCAGCGACCGCGTACAGCGGGTTGAAAGATGAGACGGCAACGACCAGCGTCGCGCCAGCCGTGCCGATCAGGAATGCGAGCAGCCACTGCGCGGGAAAAGCGACGAGCGGCGTGGGCCTGAGCGGATCAGCGAGAGCCATAAAGCAGGCGCGGCACCACCAACTCGCGCTGATTGAGAATGCAGCCGAGGACGACTGCTTCGGCGCGCTCGAGATCGGCCTTGAGGGTCGCGACCTGTTCGCGAGTCGGGCCGCCATACTTGATGACGATCAGGATGTTGCGCACGATGTTCGCCAGGGAGAGGATGCCGCGATTGCCTCCCGCCGCCGGCGAATCGACGATCATGAGATCGAAACGGGGTCGCACTTCGTCCACGAATTGCTTGAACAGCGACGGCGCCAGCCTGACGCCGCCGGCCGCTTCGCGCGATAGCGGCGTGAGCCACAGGTTCGGGATCGCCGTGGCCGCGATGCATTGATCGGCAGTCGCCGTTCCGTCGAACAACTCGCGCAAACCGGCGCCACGGCCACCCGCGCCGAACAATGCCGACAGGCGGCCGCTATCGGTGTCGGCATCGATCAACAGAACCTTGCGCGACCGGTCGAATGCGCTGCTCATGACGGCGAGCAGCAAAGCTATCGTGGTGCGCCCCTCGCCGCGGGTGGCGCTGGACACCAGCAGCGGTCCACCGTACGCCTGCTCCTTGCTCACGAAGAGTTCGTTCTCGAGCGCCGTGAAGGTTTCGTAGGCGGTTGCGGAACGGAAGAGCCGGCCGAGCCAGCGCGCATCCTGCGCCGACCACGTGGCGATAAGGGAAGAAACGGTTGACTCGATATCGTCGAAGGTCATGAAGGTTGGAGCAGCGTGCAGTTGCAGGGCGTCCGGCTCCGCGTCGGCGGAGCCGGACGGATTCAAGCGACTTTGCGCAGGGAGCCGAGCAATCGCATGCCGAGGTAGCGGTCAACATCGCGTGCACCACGGATCGTATGGTCGAGGTAGTCCAGCATGAAAGCCCAGGTCACGGCAAGAACCAGGCCCAGCAGGGCGGCGAGCATCAGCACCACGCGACGCTGCGGAGACACGATGACGTCGCTTTCGAACGGTGGCTGGAAGACATCGATGAGGTTCATCTTGCCGAGTTCGCCGCCGGAGACGATCCTGGCCTTGAGCAGGTTGCGTTGAAGCTGCTGGTAGGTTTCCTGCGTCGTGTCGTATTGCCGCTTGAGCCTCACCAGCTCGAGTTCGCGGTCGGGAATGGCGTTGACCGCGCCCACGTACGCCCGCAAGCGCGCCTTGAGGTCGGTCGTCAGGCGCTTCCGCTTTTCGTTGTCGACCAGTTGTTCAGCCAGACGCAGCTCCTCTTCCAGCTTGAGGATGTAGATCTTCATCTCCTCCTGCATCTTGGTGCTGTCGGTCACACCGACCATGCTCGGCAGCTTGTCGCCCGGCGTTCCGTCTTTCGCGGCAGCCTCTCGCGGAAACGAGGGTGGCATTATGTTGTCGCGCTGCTTGAACCTGAACAGGGCGTCCTCCGATTCCTTGAGTGCCTGGCGGGTGCGGGCAAACTCCTCCGCCAGATATTTCTCGACGCCACTGGCGCGATCGATGATCTCGCCGTAGTAATAGGCGGCATGTGCATCCAGGATCGCGTTCAGGACGATCACGGTCTCGTGCGGGTCCTTGGCGCGGAAGGTCACGCGTATCGCCTTGGAGTCGGGCAGGGCGAATGTCTTGACGTTGTCCTTGACCGCGCCGATCGCGGCGGCTTCGGCGCTCCAGGGTTTGGTCCATTTCTCGATTCCCAACACACCACCCAACCAGCGCTTCACGTCACCGACGAACATCTCGATGCGCTCGATCCGGCCGATGACCCGGATCTCCGCGAGCTTGGTGCGGCGCGCCGCTTCGGCGGCGATGCGGTCGCTGACGTAGATGTCGCGCTGGGTGTGAAAGGTGGCAAGCTTCTCGAAGTCGCTTTCCGGCGGTGCGTCACGCAGCGGTTCGGTCAGGAGGCTGCTGTTGAAGATGATCACCGCCTCCGCCTGGTAGTTGGGGGAAATCAGGTAATAGACGGCGAACGCGGCACCGCCGACGCAGGTGAAGAAGATCAGCAGGATACCCACCCGGTGCCGAAACAGGACGGCGAGGATTTCGCGCTTCGAGATCAGCAGATCGTCTGACATGTTCACCGGTCCGTGGAAAAACGATTTCGGTCGCGGAAAGGTCTGCGGATTCCGCCCGCGCGACGCAGCCTGCCATCGCCCCCCCCTTTTGCTGCACCTCGATGCGCATCCCAACGGGAATTGCACGAGGATGATAATGCATGCGCGCTCGTTTGCTACCCCGGTCGTGCCCGGCCTGCCCCCCGCGGATGATGGGACCGCCGTTACCGCGTTGCCCCGGATGCACGCGACACCTGAGCCACGGCCGGCGCGGCACCCTGGTCGTGGAAGTAGCGGGCGAGCCGTTCGCCGACGAGGCGATTTCCCAGTTCGTTGAAATGGATGCCGTCTTCCGCCAGCGTGGTCACGGTCCGCGACTCGAGGGCATCGACGTAAGCCCCGATGTCGCGAATCGTCCGGAACCCCGTCTTCCCGCAGATTTTCTCGAACGCGCGGTTGGTCTCCTGGTGCGATTCCTCGCGGTTGAACGCATACAGGCGAGTGCCCGGTGACACGGTTGCCGCGATCATGCGCAGCAGTTGCTCGCTCACCTCGACGGCCTGACGTTCGAGTTCGGCGAACGGCGGACCCGGAGGCGTCCGGTTGTAGTCGCCGTAGTACCGGAAGAGCGCCAACCCCACCATCACGTCGAGGCGGGCGAACAGGCGGGAATAGCGCAAGGCGAGACGGTAGGGATGCGCCTCGGAAAAGCGATACACGACCTCGCCGCCGACCAGGTAAGGTCGGATCATCTGCTGGAGGACCACGGTCTGGCGCTCCAATGCCAGCGAGTTGTTGGTGAAGTCGTTGCGGGTGAACTGCAACACCAGCACGTCGGGGCGGACCTCGGCCACCTCGCGCTTCAGCATCATCGCCTCCTGAAGACTGCCGTAGGCGCCGGTACCGAGAACGTAGACGTCGAATCCCGAGAGACGGGAAAAGACCGCTCCGTAAGTCTTGTCATCGGAGACCTCGATCGCCTCGGTGAACGAATCGCCCAGAAACAGGAGACGCGGTGCCCCGGGACGTGTGCCCCACAGCCGCGATCCGTGCGCATCCGTTGTGAGGGTACGCGCGTACGGCCGACCGAGCTTGTCGCGCATCTCGACGTCCTTGCCGCGGTAGTTGCGCACGGATCGCCAAGCCAGTTCGGGATCGTATTCGCGCAGCCCGTCGAAGGTACCGTTCTTCCAGTAGCCGAGCAGGCGATAGACGCCCTCTCCCCCCGCGATCAGCACGACGGCGGTCATAAGCATGAGCGCGCATCCCTCGATCCGCCTGCGCGTGCGTTGCTGCATCGATACCCCGTACTTCACAGTTGCTACCCGATCGGAACTGCCCTGGCCCCCTCGTGGAATTTCCTATGCCTATTCACACGCCGACCCAGCATGCGCCCCCTGCAGCCCCTTCAGTCGAGATCGAACCGGTCTTCGTAGTTTTGCTTCAACGCCTGGTCCTGCTCGCCCTTGACGAGATAGCAGTTACCGACGGCAAGCACATCCATCTCGGTACCCATGAAGCATCGGAATGCATCCTCGGGTACGCACACGATCGGTTCGCCGCGCACATTGAAGCTCGTGTTGACCAGCACCGGGCACCCATTGTCGCACTTCAGTCGGGTCAGCAGATCGTGAAACCGCGGATTGGTCCCACGATGCACGGTCTGGATGCGGGCCGAGTAGTCGACGTGGGTCACCGCCGGTATCGACGAGCGCGGAACGTTGAGCTTGTCGATACCGAACAAGGCGTTCTGCTCCGGTGTCATGGCATGGCGGTGGCGCTCGGCAACGTCGGCGACCAGCAGCATGTACGGGCTGTCGCAGTCGATGTCGAACCAGTCGGCGACGTCTTCGCGGCGCACGGCCGGCGCGAACGGCCGGAACGACTCGCGATACTTGATCTTGAGGTTGAGCGTCTTCTGCATCGCCGGACTGCGCGGATCGCCGATGATCGAGCGATTGCCGAGCGCCCGCGGGCCGAACTCCATGCGTCCCTGGAACCACCCCATCACTTTGCCTGCAGCCAGGTCCGTGGCTGCTTGCGCGATCAGGTCGTCATCGCCGAGCACGACGAAGCGCGCGCCTGCCCGCTTCAACCGCAGCTCGATTTCGTCCTGGCTGTATTCGGGGCCGAGGTAGGCGCCCTGCATCGCATCTCCCGCCACCACCGCGCGTGCGCCGTCCTGCTGCAGGTGGTAGGCGCCAAGCGCCGCGCCGAGCGCGCCCCCGGCATCGCCCGCCGCCGGCTGGATCCAGATGTTTTCGAACCGGCCGTCCCGCAGGACCCGGCCGTTCGCAACGCAATTGAGTGCCACGCCGCCGGCCAGACACAGGTTTGCCATGCCATATTCGTCGCGCAGCGCGCGGGTCAGCCGCAGCACCGCCTCCTCGGTGACCGCCTGCACCGAGGCAGCGAGGTCCATGTGCCGCTGCGTCAACGGTTCATCGGGGCGCCGCGGGGGACCACCGAACAGAGCGTGAAACCGATCGTTCGTCATGGTCAGGCCGGTGCAGTAGTCGAAGTAGGCCATGTCCATCCGGAACGAGCCGTCGGCCTTCAGGTCGAGCAGACGTTCGAGGATCACGCCGGCGTAGCGCGGCACACCGTAAGGCGCGAGCCCCATCACCTTGTATTCGCCCGAGTTGACCTTGAATCCGGTGTAGTACGTGAAGGCCGAATACAACAGGCCCAGCGAGTGCGGAAAGTGGATCTCCTTGCGCACCTCGAGGCGGTTGCCGTGGCCGAGTGCGACCGAGGTCGTCGCCCATTCGCCGACGCCGTCCATGGTGAGCACGACGGCATCCTCGAAAGGCGAGGGAAAGAAGGCGCTGGCGGCGTGGCTCAGATGATGCTCGCTGAACAGCAAACGCCTGGACCAGTCGATGTCCGGGTCGAGCGCCTTCAGTTCCTTGACCAGCAGATCGCGCAGGAAGAGCTTCTCCCGCAGCCACAGGGGGATGGCCATGCGGAACGATTTGAAACCTTGCGGCGCGAGGCACGCATAGGTCTCGAGCAGACGCTCGAACTTGAGGAACGGCTTGTCGTAGAACGCGACGCGATCGATGTCACCGGGCGCCAGTCCGGCGCTGGACAGGCAGAATTCGACCGCGTTGGCCGGAAAGCGCGCGTCGTGCTTCTTGCGGGTGAAGCGCTCTTCCTGGGCGGCGGCAACGATGCGGCCATCCTGGACGAGCGCCGCAGCGCTGTCGTGGTAGTAGGCCGACAGACCAAGTATGTGCACCTGACCTGGCCCTGGTTCGGCGCCTCAGAACAGCGTGTAGATGAAGGGCGCGATGGCGGAACCTTGAGCGAGCACTATCAGGGCGCCGAGCAGCAGCATGACGACGATGATCGGCCACAACCAGTATTTCTTGCGCGTGCGCAGAAACCGCCACAGTTCCGAGATGAATGACATGGGCGTTGTATCAGAACTGGTCGGTCATGGAATCCGGCGCCGGGCCCGGCGGATTGCGCTCGATCCAGTAGGTGGTGGCATCACGGTCGAGGGTCAGCCGCAGCGGATCCTTTCCCAGCGCACGCATCACGAAACCGAACGGCGCCAACACCAGAAAGAACAGCACCCCCAGCACCACCGGGCTCACAACCTTGCCAAGGAGCAGTCCGAGCTTCGCCCACAGCAGATTGGGCCGGTGCAGGACGCGGGGCGCGAACAGCGCGAAAGCCGCGAGGACCAGCGCGGCCACCAGAGCCCAGGGACGCACCGACCTGCCCGACACCAGCGGCCACAGGCCAACCACCAGCAAGGCGGCCGACACCACCAGACCGAATGAGCGATCCGACGAAACATCGACGCGTTGCTCCCGATGCAAATCCTCGTGCACGACGTAATCTCCCAGTGGGATTGTTTGCAGGAAGTCCCGCACAGAATTCCGAATCGCGCTGAGCCACGGCGGCCATCGAGAACCACCGGCGGCGTAATATAGCAAACTGCGAGCATTGGATGAAGCCGACCGTTCGCCGATACAATATGGCCAAGTCATTAACGCGCGTCGTGTTGTCGTTGTCAATCCGATCGGCCGCCTGAAGTTGTCGAGCGCCCTTCCCAGAGCGCCGGGTGCAGGCCCGGCCACCAATCCCATGATGCCCTCGAGCACGATCCGCCACTTTGCCCTTGCCGCCCTCGCCGCCACGTTCATGACTGGCGCGCAGGCGCAAACCTTCAAATCTGTGCCGGTGCAGATCGTCGTCGATGCCGACCAGCCCGGCGCCCCGATCAGCCCCGAGCTGCTGGGCGTCGCCTGGAACTGGGGCGATGCCGGCGGCGGTCTGCTGGATTTCGGCGAGATGATCCGCGACCGGTCGTTCCGCAACCAGGAAAGCCCGCAGAAGCGAGTCTGGATCGAATCGCCGAATGCGCAGATCGGCGGCCGCATCCGCTACGTCAAGAGCGGTGGCGACGAAAAACCCTGGGGAGGCAAGGGGTCGCCCGGCCACATGGCGCTGTCCCAGAACGCCGTCGGCTACACCTGTGTGAGCCAGGGGCTGCTCGATGGCGTCATCGCCGGCGAGCAATACGAGCTGCACCTGTCGGCGCGCGGCGAAGGCGGACAGCCCGGAATATCGGTCTTCTTCTCCGACCAGTCGCTGATGCCGATCGAGAAGCTCGACAAGCTCGCCCTGGCCGCGCGCGGGACCTGGGGTGACTTCAGCTTCACGCTCAAACCGGAAAAGACACTGGCGCCGGTGGTGCTTCGAATCTGCATCGTCACCGCCGGCGAACTGGCGATCGACGAGATCCGCCTGCGGCATCTCGGTGCCGCCCCTCGACTCAAGCCGCAGGCCGACAAGCGCATTCGCGAACTGGGCGTGCGATCGCTGCGCTGGCCCACGGGGAGCGATGCCGACTATTTCAGCTGGCGCGATTCGGTGGGCCCCCTGCGCGAACGCGCCGAAATCCCCAACGCCTATGGCGACCTGCAAACCGCGTCGCTCGGCCTGCACGAATTTCTCGACTATTGCGAAGCGGCGGGCATCGTGCCGCTCGTCACGGTGAACGTGCGCGAAGCACCGCAAAACGCTGCCGACCTGGTGGAGTACATCCTCGGACCGAAAACCAGCCCCATGGGGGCGCTGCGCGCCCG